>CAJTXC010000060.1 GCA_910580135.1 uncultured Bacilli bacterium
CACAGGACTTAAAATCCTGCGAGTGTTAAACCTCGTGCCGGTTCAAGTCCGGCCTCGGGCACCACTTGAAATAAACTAACCATTAGAGTTAGTTTTTTTGTACAAAGTTACTTAAAAATCAATTAACTTTATAACATAATACAATTAATTTAATCAGGCAATTGCCAGGCTTTATAATAAGCAGCAGATGAAATATCTTGCGGGATTAGTTATTTCTTTTTCGCAAGATATTTTTATATACATATACTATAAAGAAAGAAGAGGGTATTATGAATAATAATGAAAAGCAAGCGATGAAAGTATCAGTAGTTAGTATAGTATCCAACGTATTTTTAACTATAATAAAATTTATTGCAGGTTTTATTTCTCATTCAGGAGCTATGATATCTGATGCTATTCATTCATTATCAGATGTATTAAGTACGTTTGTTGTTATAATTGGCGTTAAATTATCTAACAAGAAGGCTGATAAAGAACATCCTTATGGACATGAAAGATTAGAATGCGTTGCATCTATTATATTAGCTGTCATGCTTGCATTAACTGGAATCGGAATCGGTGCAAATGGTATAGGAAATATTATAAAAGGAAAATATATTATTTTAGTATCAGGGACGTTAGCACTTGTTATAGCAGCAATTTCCATTATTGCTAAAGAGGCAATGTATTGGTATACAAGAAATGCCGCTAAAAAGATAAATTCTGGGGCTTTACTTGCGGATGCTTGGCACCATAGATCGGATGCGTTATCGTCGGTTGGAAGTTTTATTGGTATTTTAGGAGCTAAATTAGGATTTCCAGTACTTGATTCTCTTGCGAGTATAATAATATGTTTGTTTATAGTTAAAGTTGCTTATGACATATTTAAAGATGCGGTAGATAAAATGGTAGATAAGTCGTGTGATGAAGATACTATCAAAAAGATAGAAGACATTATTTATGAAAATAAAGAAGTTGTAAAAATAGATGATTTAAAAACAAGACAATTTGGTAACAGATATTATATAGATGTTGAAATATCAGTTGATAAAAATATGAGTGTATTAAATGCTCATGACGTGGCTCAAAACGTTCATGATGATATAGAAAATAGATTACCATCAACAAAACATTGCATGATACATGTTAATCCAAATGATTAAGGAAACTAAAAAATAGTTTCTTTTTTTAATAAACTTTAATAAAAATTACACATTTATTTAATATTTAAAAGTTATACTTAAAATAGAAAGTAGAGGTGAAGAAATTAAGAACACAAAATAAAATATAATGATTAAAAAAATGTTAGTTATAGATTAATATACATGAATGAGGGTGAATAATATGGGAGCTAGTTTAAAGGAATATTAAACGAAATTAATATTCTAAGTGGCTAGCAAATCGATTTTTTAACAGGTATGATTATATGCCTGTTTTTTAAACCTTAATTTATGTGTTGACAAATAAAAAATAGGTGTGTTATAATCTTATTGCTGTCAAGTTGTTATATGTATTTATATTTTGCATATAATAATTATGAAGTTGGAGAAATACCCAAGTCTGGTTGAAGGGACCGGTCTTGAAAACCGGGAGGTCGGGTAACCGGCGCGGGGGTTCGAATCCCTCTTTCTCCGCCACTTATATTTTACATCGCGGGATGGAGCAGTTCGGTAGCTCGTCGGGCTCATAACCCGAAGGTCGTAGGTTCAAATCCTACTCCCGCAACCAAGAATATTACACTTAAGTTTAACTTAAGTGTTTTTTTATTTTTTTGCCATGAATACAACAGTTAAATAATTACCATAATAATACAGGTGATAAACTTATGAAAAAGAGTATATGGCAAAAAGATATGGGACAAATTAATCTTGATAAACTAAAAGATAAAATGAGCACCGACGTTCTTATAATAGGCGGAGGGATAACTGGACTTTCTACTGCTTATAACTTCATAAACAAAAAATATAACGTTATATTATTGGAAGGAGATAAATTCTTTACAGGAACAACATGTAAAAGTACTGGAAAGTTAACATACCTTCAAGATTTGAAATATCAAGATATTTATAGTGTTTATGATTTTGAAACTACAAAACTTTATTATGAGGCCCAAAAAGATGGCATAAGAATAGCTAAAAAAATAATAAATGACGAAAATATAGATTGTGATTTTATAAAAACTTCTGCAGTAACTTTTACGAAAGATAATAAAGAATTAAAGAAGTTTGATAAAGAAGAGGAAATATTAAATTTATTAGGGGTTAAATATTATACTAGCATTCCACAAATTAAAGATGATGATATAAAACGAATGATTTTGGTTAAGAATACTTATGTATTTAATCCAGTAAAATATTTAAAAGGATTATTAAAAGCTATTAAAAAAAGTAATAATATCAAAGTTTATGAAGATAGTAGAGTAATAAAAATAAAAAAGGAAGACAACTATTATATTGCGTATACTAATGACTATGAAGTAAAAGCTAAAAAAATAGTTATTGCGTGTAATTATCCATTTTTTACAATACCAGGTTTTATTCCACTTAAAACTTATATGGAAAAATCATATATTACTGCTACTAAAGTAGAAGAATCAAAAAATATATGTGGTATAACTAGTAATTTTCCTACAGTATCTTTTAGATATCATAGTGATAAAGAAGATAATTATTTTATTTATTTAAATAATTCATCAAAGATATGTGATAAGTTAAACTATAAAAAGAATTATGATGAATGCGCGAATGCCGCAAAAAATATAACTGGTAAAACACCTAATTATAAATGGACTAACATGGATGTTATGACAAATGATTTTATGCCACTTGTAGGAAGAATATCAGAAGATGATAAAAACGTATTTATTGCAACTGGTTATAATACTTGGGGAATGACCAACGGAACTGTTGCAGGCAAAATAATATATGATTTGGTAAGTAATAAAAAGAATAAATATGAAAAAGTATTCGATCCTACAAGGAGTATGAATATCATAAAACTAAAAAACTTTATAGTTAATACGGCTATGTCTAACACTAAGGCATACACCTTTAACTTAATTAAAAAGAATCCTTCTTGGTATAAAAACAAGGCCTGCGTAACTAAAATAGACGGTAAAAGAGTAGGAATATATTTTGATAAAGAAGGTAATAAACATATTGTTTCTAATATATGTCCACATTTAAAATGTTTCTTAACTTTTAATGAAGTTGATAAAACTTGGGATTGCCCTTGTCATGGCTCTAGGTTTGATGTTGATGGTAACGTAGTTAAAGGACCTAGTTGTTACAATATAAAAACAGATGAAACTAAAGTTTAGGATTAGTTTCATCTGTTATATGTTGTTATATTTTTGGTAATATATATTAAACCGTATAATATAATTAAGTAAAGAAAAAATATTTAAAAAAGTTGTTGACAAAGATATTTAATTAATATATAATTTGTTTGTACCTCAAAAAGAGTTATGCTTCAATAGCTCAGTTGGTAGAGCATCCGGCTGTTAACCGGCAGGTCGTAGGTTCGAGTCCTACTTGAAGCGCCATTAAGAATTTAAAGTAGCGAAAGCTACTTTTTTCTTTTATGTAATTGCCGGATGCTTGTGATTATCATATCACTTGCTTTTTTTATTAAAATTTGTTATAGTAATTGGCATTTATGAGGGGTAAATATGATTTATGCAAGTTCAAGAGATGATATTTTAAAATTATTTAAGAAACCATTAGGTGGTGGAGAGGAATCTGCCGTTGGTCTTTTAGAAGATGGTAAACACGTTGCCAAAGCATTTAATCAGCCACATGATAAGTCTGAAGAAAATGATCTTTTAATAGGATCAAAATTAAAACAAGATTCATTTTGCTTTTTCCTTGATTTATATGCTAATAATGATTTTATTTGGGGTGGTATCGCAAATTATGCTGAAGGTAAGTAATTAGATTCTGACATAATAAATGTTTCATATATTAATTTATTATACGCTATGCTTATTTTGAAAAGAGATATAAAAATAATAAGTGATGATCATATATTATCAGATGATATTAAAAACTTTAACATGAAATATACGGATGATTCTGTAAAGGTAATTGATACAACCAGATTTATTTATTCAAGCAAAGATACTAAAGAAATATATAGATATAACTTAGAAATGATTTTTTCTGTTATAAGATTTGAACTTTTGAAAAATCCATATTTTAAAGAACTTATAGATAGGGAAAATAAGTTATATAAAAGATTTAAAGATAATGAAAATTTTCCGGAATTTTTTAAGGATTTGGAAAAATATACTTCAGAAAAAGCAGGTAAACCTGTTGAAAGTTTTGAAGAATACGTTAAATTGTCAAAAAAATAATCAAATTAATAATTTTTGTTATAAAATAAGAAAAATATGATATAATTTAAATATAATTAATATTTATTGCTTTGAAAAGGAAAAGTATTTAAATGATTCTTAAAAGAGAGCTGATGATGGTGGAATATCAGCAAGATAATTTAAAGAAAGAACACCTTGGAGCTTCTTACCGAAATTTATAAAGTAGGCTAAGACGGAAGATAACCCGTTAAAATATCTTAAAGTGACTATTATTTGTTAATAGTAAACTGGGTGGTACCACGGATATAAACAGCTATTCGTCCCTATGGGATGATTTGCTGTTTTTTAATTTATAAGGAGGTTTTAGTGATGGATGATAAAAAAAGAAAGTATGCTAGATTTTTATTAACCAGATGTTTATCTATGAATGCTGGGGAACCGCTTTTATTAAGCTACTTAGTAGAACAAAAAGAATTTGTTGGTATTGTTAAGGAAGAAGCGAAAAAACTTGGAATAACAGAAATTTATGATGTGGAATACGATGGCGAAAAAACAAAAGATATATTAATGAATTCTACTATAGAAGAAATAGAAAAAGAACCTTATTTTGATAGGAAAGTAATAAAAGACGTATATGATAATGGTGGATCATTATTATCGCTGACATCATACAATAAATCAAAATTAGATGATGTTCCATTAGAAAAAAAGAAGTTAATGAACAAAATTAAAGTTGATACTCAAGAGGATGCGGTAGAAGCAAGAGGTATTTATAAATATCCGTGGTGTATAGCAGCAGTTTCGACTAAAGAATGGGCTGATAAATTAGAACTTGATTCAGAAGATGAATTATGGAATATAATTTTTAAGTGTACTTTAATTGATAAAGTGGATCCAGTTAAAGCTTGGAATGAAAAAATAAAAACCAACACAGAAAGAAGAAACTTATTAAATGAATTAAAACTATCTAAATTAAAATATAAAAATAGTTTAGGAACTGATTTAGAAATAGGACTTCCAAAAGATGTAATATGGTGGGGAGCTGCTAAGAAAAGTTATAATGGTGCAAAAGATTTAATAGTTAACATGCCAACCGAAGAAGTATACACAACACCAAATAGAAACGAAGTAAATGGAACAGTTTGTTCCAGTAAACCTTTAGTAGTTAAAGGCAAAATAATTAATGAATTTAAACTAACTTTTAAAAATGGTAAAGTAGAAAAAGTTTGGGCTAGTAATGATGATGAAAAACTATTAGAATTAATTGAAGAATTTGATGGTATGAACTTCTTAGGAGAATGTGCATTCGTTGATTATGACTCTCCTATATCAAAAACAAACATGATATTTAATTCAATATTAATTGACGAAAATGCATCTTGTCATTTAGCATTAGGAAGAGGATTTCCTAAATGCATTCCTGATGGTGAAGATATGAGTGATGAAAAATTATTAGAAAACGGAATAAACAGAAGCAAAAATCATGTTGATTTCATGGTTGGTACAAAAGATTTAAGTGTAATAGGAACAGATATATATGGTAATGAAGTTCTAATATTTGTAGATGGCAATTTTGCTGAAGAGAAAGTTAGAAATTTTATAAAAGAAAGGAATGATAAATAATGAGTAAATATAGAACAAATACATGTGGAGAATTAACAATAAAAGATTTAGACAAAGAAGTAACTTTATCAGGGTTTGTACAGGGCATAAGAGACCATGGTGGAGTTATGTTCGTTGACTTAAGAGATCATTATGGAGTAACACAAGTTGTTGTACATGATGATGCTATGCTAAAAGGCGTAAGCAAAGAAACAGTTATTAAAATTACTGGTAAAGTAATTAAAAGAGATGAGGAAACAGTTAATAAAAAACTTACTACAGGAGAAATAGAAGTAGTAGCAGATTCACTAGAATTACTATCTGATACTGCTAAAGTATTACCATTTGAAATAGATGAATCTAAAAAGGTAGCAGAAGATGTTAGATTAAAATATAGATTCTTAGATTTAAGAAATCCAAAGGTTCATGAAAACATTATCTTAAGATCAAAGGCGTTTAACTTCTTAAGAAACAAGATGCAAGAATTAGGATTCTTAGAAGTTACAACACCAATTATTACATCATCATCACCAGAAGGTGCTAGAGACTTTATAATTCCATCAAGAAAGCATAAAGGAAAATTCTATGCACTTCCACAAGCACCACAACAATTCAAACAATTGTTAATGGCTTCAGGTTTTGATAGATATTTCCAACTTGCTCCATGCTTCAGAGATGAAGACGGAAGAAGAGATAGATTAGTTGGAGAATTTTACCAATTAGATATGGAAATGGCTTTCGCAGACCAAGAAGATATCATGGAAGTAGCTGAAACCGTATTCCCAGCATTTTTTAAAGAGTTTGGTAATAGAAAGGTAACGGAAGGACATTTTAGAAGAATACCATATAGAGAATCAATGCTTAAATATGGTACTGATAAACCAGATTTAACAAACCCACTTGAAATAATCGACGTGTCAGAAGTATTTAAGGAAACCGAATTTAGACCATTTAGAGACTCAATCGTAAGAGCGATAAAAGTAGACGATATAGCATCTAAACCAAACAGCTGGTTTAATGAATTAGTTGATTATGCTAAAACAATTGATATGCCTGGTATTGGTTATATAACTGTTCAAGAAGATAAATCTTTAAAAGGACCAATTGATAAATTCTTAACTGAGGAAGATAGAAATGCTTTATTTGAAAAAGCAGATTTAAAAGTAGGTAGCGTATTATTCTTTATCGCTGATAAAAGAGAAGCTGTTGTATGTAAAAACGCTGGTTTAATAAGAGATGAATTAGGAAGAAAATTAGATATCATTGATAACTCAAGATTTGAATTCTGTTTCATAACTGATATGCCAATGTATGAAATAAGTGAAACTACTGGTAAATTAGACTTTATGCATAATCCATTTAGTATGCCTAGAGGTGGAGAAAAAGCATTAGAAACTGAAGATCCACTAGAAATATATGCAGATCAATTTGACGTTGTATGTAATGGTGTAGAACTTGTATCAGGAGCTGTTAGAAATAATAGACCAGAAGTATTAGTTAAAGCATTTGAACTTGCTGGATATACAGAAGAAGATATAAAGAAAAAATTCAGTGCATTATACACAGCATTCCAATATGGATGCCCACCACATGTAGGTATGGCACTTGGTATTGATAGATCACTTATGATGTTATTAGAAGAAGATAACGTAAGAGAAACAGTTGCATTCCCATTAAATCAAAATGGTGAAGACGTACTTACTGGTACTCCAAACGAAGTTACTGAATTACAACTTAGAGAAACTCATATTAAGTTAAGATAATATGGCAATAGAAAAACTTAAAGAGATATTACAAGCATGTTGGTCTAAAGAAACTTGCTATCCAAAACAAAAGGAAAATTGGAATAAAAACAATCCAAGTTTAGGCCAATGTGCTGTAACATCATTAATAGTGAATGACTATTTTGGTGGTAAAATAGGTAAATGTTCCGTTGGTGATATATCTCATTACTTCAACATAATTAATGATAAAGTTATCGATTTAACTATGGAACAATTTAATTGTACTGTTAATTATAATGCTATTTCTATAATGGTAAGAGAAAATATTTTGAATGATGAAAACACTAAGTTAAGATATGAAATTTTAAAATGCAAATTAAAGGAGAACTTGAATATGTTAGAAAAATATGATGTATGGACAAAAGAATTTATGGAATCGTGGAAGGAGTTAGATTGGAAAAGAACTTTAGACGTTATTGCTAAAGATTGTAAATATTATGAAAATCCAGTCGATGAACCTTGTGCTAATTTTGATGAGATTGTAAAACTATGGGAAGTAGTAAAAGAAAATCAA
>CAJTXC010000061.1 GCA_910580135.1 uncultured Bacilli bacterium
CTCTATATCTTAGTTTTTTTCTTTTAGCTATATCATCTGCTGTTTCTCCATTATATAATCCTTTATATCCAGCATTATGAAACTTATCAAAGTTTTTAACACCTGCTTTTTTAGCAGTGATATTTAAAGTATAGTTTCCTTTTTTTACTCTACTTCTTTGATATAATCTTTTTTTATCTTCACTTAAGTTTTTATATTCTAATTCAGTTAGTTCCTGTTTTCTTGTTTGTACTGCAAAATATGTTTGACCAAGTGAAATAACCGCTTTCCTTGGATCGCCATTTTGTACAATAAGATAGCAAGCATATCTTGATAGCTTATAATCTATTGTCTTTCTTTTACTCCCTTTACCTATACTTGACATTTTGTCGGCTCCGACAAAATGGAAACTTTGTGTAAACCCACTATTATTACAAGCCCGTTTTGCTTTTTCAATTACTCCCTCGAATTTTCTCCATTCTTTATACTCCAAAACTTTTTGTAGCTCTCTTGCCTCCCAATATTCAATACCTTTTTCATCAATATGTTTAATGCTTTCAAAAATACTTTCGTTATATTTTGTTAAATTTGTCATATAAATGCTCCTTTCATTCGCATAGTATCATTTATTTAAATAGCATGCAAATTACAAAAATAACTTTTTTGTAAGTTTTATAGTACAAAAAAAGAAAAATCGCTAAGCAAAATTTCCTTTTTTGAATTATTTATTTTATTTTTAAGTCATTTTAGTAAAATTACATTTTTTAATTAACTTTCATTTCGAATATGATATCACGAAGTTCCATAGCACGTTCGAAGTCTAATTCTTTTGCAGCCTTCCTCATTTCTTCTTCTAACTGCTTAATAACTTTATCATTATGGATTCCTTCTCGTTTACGATGTTTTTTGTCTTTAGAAGAATCGTCACTTACGCTTACTACATCCATTATTTTCTTCTTAATGGTTTGAGGAACAATACCATGTTCTTCATTATACTTAATTTGGATAGCACGACGTCTTGCAGTTTCATCTATTGCTGTTTTCATAGCTTCACTTACAATATCACCATACATAATTACTCTACCTTCAGCATTTCTTGCACATCTACCAATTGTCTGAATAAGACTTCTGTGACTTCGTAAGAAACCTTGCTTATCTGCATCTAATATTGCAACTAAACTAACTTCTGGAATATCAAGTCCTTCTCTTAAAAGGTTTATACCAACTAAAACGTCATACTTTCCCTCTCTTAAATCATGTATTATCTTAAGCCTTTCAAGTGTCTTTACTTCACTATGAAGGTAAGCAACCTTTATGTTTAGATTTTTTAAATAAGAAGTAAGTTCTTCAGCCATACGAATAGTAAGTGTTGTAACAAGTGTTCTATCTCCTTTATCTATTTGCTTTTGTATTTCTTCTATTAAATCATCTATTTGATTTTTAGATTCTCTTACTTCTATTACAGGATCAAGCAGTCCCGTTGGTCTTATTATTTGCTCAACTACTTCATTATTAACTTTTTGAAGTTCTTCATCTCCAGGTGTTGCGGATACATAAACAATTTGATTTATTTTTTCTTCAAACTCTTCATATTTAAGAGGTCTGTTATCTAATGCAGATGGAAGCCTAAATCCGTAATCAACAAGCATTTGTTTCCTTGCTCTATCACCGTTATACATTGCTTTAACTTGTGGTAAAGTAACATGGGATTCGTCTACAACCATTAAAAAGTCATCTGGAAAAAAGTCTAAAAGACAAGTTGGAGTTTCTCCTTCTTCTTTTAAAGCTAAATGTCTTGAATAATTTTCTACACCTGAACAAAAACCTGTTTCTGCAAGCATTTCCAAGTCATACTTACACCTCTGTTCCAGGCGTTCGGCTTCTAATAATTTACCATTTTCTCTAAAATACGTTAATCTATCTTCTAACTCTTCTTTAATATTAATGATTGCTTTCTTTAACTTTTCTTCTGAAGTTACGAAATGAGATGCCGGCATTATTGATACAAATTTTTTATCATTAACAACTACTCCAGTTAGTACATCAAACTCTGATATTCTATCTATCTCATCTCCAAAAAGCTCAATTCTAATTCCATGACTTTTTTCATAAACAGGAATTACTTCTATAACATCCCCTTTTGCTCTAAAAGTACCACGTACTAAATCGATGTTGTTTCTTTCATACATCATGTCAACTAACTTGGATAAGACTTCATTTCTATCTATTTCCTGTCCTACTTTTAACGTAAGCATATGATTTTCATATTCTTCTTTATCACCGATACCATATATACATGAAACAGATGCAACTACTATTACATCATTAGCATTTATAAGAGATGAAGTAGCATAATGTCTTAATTCATCTATTTCATCATTTATAGATGAATCTTTTTCTATATATGTATCACTAGATGGAACATAAGCTTCTGGTTGATAGTAATCGTAGTAAGAAACAAAATAACAAACCTGGTTTCCTGGGAAAATTTCCTTAAGTTCCGAATATAGCTGTCCTGCAAGAGTTTTGTTATGTGCAAGTACTAGTGTTGGCTTGTTAACTTCTTTAATTACATTTGCTATTGTAAAAGTCTTACCAGTCCCGGTAGCCCCTAGTAAAACTTGATATTTCTTACCATTTTTAATTCCATCAGAAAGCTCTTTTATAGCCTCTGGTTGATCTCCACTCGGATGGAATTTTGATACCAAATCGAACATTTTATCCTCCTTACTACGACAACTATCAACCACCACAAAAAAGGTTGATATATATCGATAAACCCAAAATATAAATTTCGGCCACAAATTTATTTAATAACACTAATTAACATTAGTTAATTTACTTTAATTTATTCTAACATTTATTTAATACGAAAACAAGAAAGCTTATTACTTTCTTGTTTTAAATTCATCTTTTATAACACTATCGTCAACATAAAGTGATGTTAATTTCTGTAATTGTTTTTCACTTATTTGAATAACTTTACCGCAACATGGTTTAAAATTTTCATTACCATATACTAACCAAATTACGTTTACGCCTTTTAAATCATCTTTTGGCATATTACCAGGACAAGGTTCTCCATCCGTAAATACTACTTTATTAATTTCCTTTTTCTTAGTAAATGATCTTACAGCTAAATCCCAGTCTTCAGTCCAAGCCGATGAACCACGAGCATTCTTTGGAATAGAAAAATTATCTATATCCTTGTTTGTTTTAATTTCAACCATCCCTAAAAATTTTTCATTAAAACATCCTACTTTTAACTTTGATTGTTTTAATAATGGCTTTAATGTTCTTAAAAAGGATTTTAACATATCTAATTCTACTGAGCCAGAAACATCTATCATCACCTCTGTTTCAGCATCTTCTTCTAACTCGTTTTCTTCTAATCTATATGCATAATTATTTTATAGATAATAAAAAAATCTACACTTTTAAAAAGTATAGATTTTAAAATTTCTACTGTACTTTACAAGTAAATCCATCTTTTTCTGCAGATTTTTTATTATCCTCTAAGGTACTATTATCATCTTTTAATCCATCAAAGCCATGTTCTTTTAGTGCTTCTTCACTGGCTTTTTCTACGTCAATATCTAAAGTAACTTTATATTCATAATTTTGATCATCTTTAGTTACCTTTAGGCTAACACCATCTTTATCAGACTCCACATTTTGCTCATCCATAGACTGTGTAAACAAGGACCAATTTTCTTTTGTGGCATCATCAGTAATTTTAGTATTAACATCCATCATCATATGATTTAGTTTATCATTTTTAAATGTCATAGAAATTACTTGTTCTACGCTCATTCCTTCCTCTTGTTGAGTACCCGTACAAACTAATTTTTCTTCGGTCTCTTTAGTTCCACAACCTGCAACTAAAACGATAGCAACTAATCCTAAAAATACTATAACAAATTTCTTCATTATACCCTCATCCCTTTCTAACTTTATTTTATCTTATAAAAATATAAAAAGCAAGGTATATAATTAATAATTTAAATATCGTAAATGTTATTTTTTCTTTTTTTACGATTAAGTAAAATGCCAACAATAATACCTAAGATTGCTATAATTGAAATAATACCAATATAAATACCCGTCTTTAAACTATTATTATCATATTTTGTTTTAACTCGTTTAACAGTTGTGTTAGTAACTTTATCCGTAGAATCAGAATCAAATTTTTCTTCAGAGTTATTTAATTTGTTGTCAACCATAGTATCTTCATAATCAGAATTACTATTACTAACAACATTCTTTTTACTAACAATACTTATGGTGTCATTCTTTTTAGTTCCACCATCTTCTAAATCATTTATAACAGCAACGGCCTTTCCTTTATTTCCATATTTATCAAAGAAATAGATTTCATAAGAACCATTTTTGTCAAATTCATAGATACCATTTCCAACTTGGAAATAGATTTCTTTATTTGGTTCAACGACATAAACAATAACCTTATTCCCAACCTTCTCATACTTTAATTTAGCGGTTGGTGTAGTTTTATCTATCCAATCAACACGTGCTGTTACAGTGTTTTCATTACCTGCGACATCTTTAAAATTAAATGTAAATTCCCCATTTTCCTTAAAAGTATAAGTATTTTTACCACCATTATTAGTAATAATAATATCTTCTTTACTTGAAAGTGTTACCGTTACATTATTATTCGTGAATGTCTTATAGTCATAAGTTATTATAGCTTCTGGCGGGTCTAAATCAATCCAATCTACTTTTGCAGTTGCTGTACCCATGTTGCCAGCTTTATCAACGAATTCAAACGTAAATTCACCATTACTAATGAATTCGTAAGAAAATGGATCAACTATTTTACCAGTGATATCTTTTACATTACCATTTTCATCCACTGTGTAACCTTCAATAATATTATTATCTTTATCATATACGTTACCATTTTCATCAATTCTGTAATAACCATT
Source organism: uncultured Bacilli bacterium (assembly GCA_910580135.1). Taxonomy (GTDB): domain Bacteria; phylum Bacillota_I; class Bacilli_A; order RF39; family UBA660; genus Aphodocola. Next base: position 4,926 of record CAJTXC010000061.1, read on the forward strand.
ATTAATTACTTTAATATCCTTATCAGATTTAAGTGTAGCAATAACGGTTTCATTAGTTAATGTATCTTTACTATATTCAATAGTAGCAGTTGGTATAGTTTTATCAATCCAATCTACTTTTGCAGTTGCCATACCCTTATTACCGTCATCATCAACGAATTCAAATGTAAATTTTCCATTTTCTTTAAATACATATGTATCGCTTCCATCATTATTGGTAATAGTTATATTTGTACTTGGACTAACTAATCTAACTGTTACTGGTTTATTTGTAAGTTCTGTTGTACTATATCCAATACCAGCAGTAGGATGAATGTTTTCTGTTATATCTTGATAGAAGTTAAACATTCTTGCTCCAATATGTCTTTTTGCTGCATTTGTGTAAGATGTATTAGTTCCTACTATTTTTATATATTGAATTGGTTCTTCTAATTTATCAAACTCAATTGTTTTTGTACTTTGATTATTTGCCCAACCAGTTATATCCTTTATTTTATTATAGTTTATTCCATCACTGCTTACCCAAATTTCACCATCAAGAATCTTTCCATTTTCTGCATGTGGAACATAATCCATCGCACTTAAATAGGTAAGTCTATCAAATTTAATTATGATATATTTATCAGGATCTGTACCAGCGGATGAATTCAACCATCTAGTATTATAATTTCCATCTATAGCATACTTAGCAAGACCTGTGCTTTCTTCAGCGGAAACTCCTTCAATAGATAAATGTGAAACAGGAATGTATTTTCTTGTATCAGGTTGATTATCAGCAGTAAATGTATATAATGTTGCATCACTTGCTACATTTGGTCCAGATGATCCTTTTCTTACGTATAAATTTTTATCTCCCGTATTATCTGGAGAAGCATCAGCATAAGAAGTCCAAGCATCACTTTCACTATTTCTCCATTCAAAAGTTAAATCTACCCCAATAACTCTATTTTCTAAGTCATTAGCATATAAATTTGTAGGCATAGTTCCTTTTCCTATGTTTATCGTATAAACTTGTGGCGTCCCATCCATCATTACAAGAATATCATCTTCTTCATTTATTCTAGAAATTTCTTCTTGAGAAAGTTCGATTACATGATTTGTAGTTTTAGCAGAAACAGTTTGTCCACCATCAACACTATAATAAAGGTTAAAGTCATATTCAGAATAAGCTTCGTCAATTACTATTTTTCCAGCATTTTCACCATCAAAAGAAAATGTAGCTAATTGGGCTTTCGTTTTTCCTAAAAGTACTCCCGCTATATTTCTTGTTGGATCCACTTGCAGAACATCACCTGCTTTTGCATTATAAGCTCTTGTCAATGCCGCATATTCTTTAAGGTCTATATCAACTTTTTGTGGTCCATTTAAGTATGGTTTAATAACTTTTAAAAGATCATTCATTGCCATCGGATAAAAAGTGTAAGCATCTATAATTTTATCAGCAAGTTCATGCCACTCATCACTAGACTTATTCATTGTTTTATATAAACTTATTATATAATCATAACTATCTAAGTTAAGGTTAGAGAATTCTAAACCTTCAAAATACATATTCAATTTTGTTTCGTTATCTTCATATGAATTTGCCAAAAGATTATAATAAAGTGATTTCATAAAATTTTCACGATCGTTAAGAGCTGCTTGTCCTAATAACATATAACCAGCGTTGTTTCCTGCTCCTGCAGCGTTAACAGCTTTATCGGTAAAATATTTTTCTCCCCAGTTAAATAACATTCTATAAGTATTTCCACCATACCATCTAGTACAACTTTTTCCCCAGCCAAAAACATTATAGTTTGCACCCCATAATCCATTTCCATTAGAATCTTGTGAATATGTTAAATATGCTTCATGTTGTGGTTGATAAATTCCAACAGAAGGTATTCCATTTACTTTATGAACACTTTGTCCTGTACGAGATAAGTTCCAACAAATTCCACCATATTCCATAGCCATCCAGTATCTAGTTGTATTGTCTCCATATGGAACTCCATATTGTGTTAACATATATTTTTTATCATATTTTTCTTTATTAGCAAGATCACGGTATTCGGGACGACTATAATTTGGCCCAAGACGATATGCTAAATAAGAATAGTGACTAAGTGGATTAGATTTTGTTTTTGACAAAGCGTTCAACCATAATGTTTCTTCATTACTAACAGCATCTTGCATAACGTAACGCATCAATTGAACATGGTAAGTCTTAAACTCTTCTGTTCTCATGAATTGACCTTCATCAAAAAGTTTTTTCATCAATCTAAATCTTTCTAAAATATCGTATTGACGAGCTGCTGTACTAAAAGTAAGTGGTGATGCCATACGATCTGTTCTATATGCTGCTGCAAGACCAATAATCATCTTTTGGTAAACATAACCATTTTGTGTACTTAGAGAACTTTTATTTTCTCTATATAGCATATCAATTGATTTTAAGAAAGTTAATCCATCTAGCACTTCTCCAACTTCAATAAGCTGTTCAAGTCTTTCATCACTTTCTAATAACCAATCTAAAGTTTCTATCATTTCAGGGTTGTGTTCAACATGGTCTTGAATATTCCAATACCCAATTTTTCTAACAAATTCTCTTTCAAGTATTAATCTATAATTATGATTATAGTTATATTCAGCATCATGTTCTCTTAATATTGCATCATAATTTTCTAATTGTTTTAATTTATTATAAATAACATAGTTTTTATCAAAATCATTCTTAACCAAACGAGCATTTGCAATTGTTGCGTGATCTGCTGCGTTAGAGCCATTTGGATCAACGTATATTCTTAAATATTTATATCCAGTCACATCTAAATCAACGTCTATAGCATTGTTATTTCCTGATAATACTTCTGTTTTTAAAAGTGATTCCCAATTTGTTCCGTTTTGTGAAACAGAAATTTGGAACCATATACTACCGTTTGTGCCACGAGCCGCATCAACACCTATATAAGCAACAAATCTTTGGTATTTAGTAGAAAATTCTTCAATATCATATGTTACTTGTCCTTTGGCGTGAACACTAACCCCTTTTGTAAAACTTCTTTTTTCACTATCTACTATTAAACTTAGGGGACC
>CAJTXC010000062.1 GCA_910580135.1 uncultured Bacilli bacterium
ACAGATATGAATGCCGTGAAGCATTACTTAAAGATTTAAAAGAAGCTGACTTATTAATTAAAATAGAAAAAATGACTCATAACGTAGGTCACTCTGAAAGAACAGGCGTAATGGTTGAACCATATCTTTCTAAACAATGGTTTGTTAATATGGAAGGATTATCAAAACGCGTTTTAGAAAATCAGAAAGATAAAGATAACAAGGTGAACTTTGTACCCGTTAGATTTGAAAAAATACTTAATAACTGGATGAGTGATTGTCATGATTGGTGCATTTCAAGACAATTATGGTGGGGTCATAGAATTCCTGCTTGGTATAAAGATGATGAAGTATATGTTGGTATGGAAGCTCCAAAAGGTGATGGATGGAGGCAAGATGAAGATGTTTTAGATACTTGGTTTTCATCAGCACTATGGCCATTTAGTACTCTAGGTTGGCCAGAAAAAACTCCTGACTTAGAAAGATACTTTCCAAATGACGTATTAGTAACTGGATATGATATTATCTTCTTTTGGATATGTAGAATGGTATTTCAATCACTTGAGTTCACCTGTAAAAGACCATTTAAAGATTGCTTGATTCATGGACTTATTCGTGATAAAGAAGGAAGAAAAATGTCTAAGTCTTTAGGTAATGGAGTAGATCCTATGGATGTTATTGATACGTATGGTGCTGACTCTTTAAGATATTTCTTAACAACTAATTCAGCTGCTGGACAAGATTTAAGATATGATGAAGATAAAGTTAAAGCTACATGGAACTTTATTAATAAAATATGGAATGCTTCTAGATACGTTTTAATGAATACTGAAGATTTAAAAGAAATTAATTTAGATAATTTAACTTCTAGTGATAAATGGATTTTAACTAAGCTTAATAAAACCATTAAAAACGTAAGAACTAACATGGATAAATATGACTTTAACTTAGTTGGTAATGAACTATATAAATTTATTTGGGAAGATTTCTGTGATACGTACATAGAATATAGTAAGGTATCAATTGATAACGTATCTACTAAATCAACTTTAATATTAGTTCTAACTGATATAATTAAAATGCTTCATCCATTTATGCCTTATGTAACTGATGAGATATACGATTCTCTTCCAGTTAAAGAAGCAGAAAATATAATTCTTTCTAAGTATCCAAAATATGATGAAGAACGTGTTTATGAGAATGAAGAAAAAGAAATAGATGCTTTATCAAACGTAATAGCAAGTGTTCGTAACGCTAAGGCAGAAAATGATATTCCTAAAGGATTTGGACTTATAAATGATTTTAATGAAGAATTTAAATACATAGTTAACAATAATAAAGAAATATTGACAAGACAACTTAAATGTGATATTATAAACTCTTCTTTTGAAGGTTCTTCTAATTTGGAATTAGTATTTTCTTACGGAAAGTTAACTTTATGTTATGAAGGTAAGAAAGTCACTGAAGAAGATATAGAAAACCTAAAAAAAGAAAAAAATCTTTTAGAACAAAGCATTGAAAGAAGAAAAAAACTTTTAGCAAACGAAAAATACGTACAAAATGCATCAGAGGCAATCGTATCTTCGGAAAAAGAAAAACTAAAAGATGAAGAAAATAAATTAAAAACAATAATCGAAAAATTAAACTAAGAAAAGGATAGGTGGTTTTGGATGAGTATGATGGATTGTTATAATGTAAGTGAAAAGAATAGAAGAAAAAACGAAAAAATAAAAAGTGATTTTGGAGTATATAGTTTCTTTGAAAAAGTGCTTATTAAATATGTTCCACTTTTAGTATTTGATAAGGAAGATAATATTTCTAACGAGGAAGATATAAAAGCATATGAATCTGATCAAGAAAGTTTTATGGCTTTAAGACAAAACTATGAATACTCTAAGGGAATAATTGCTGAAGAACTAAGCTCTGTTGATGAAATGGCGCACGCATTTGTATGGTTTATGACAGAACAAATAATAGTTTTAAGAGCAGGAGTGTTTTATATAAATCCTAATTTATTATTTAAAAAGTTAAAAGAGTATAATGAATATAAGGAATGCGTAGAAGCCTTAAATTCAACGTCAGTATTTTCAGATGGTGAAAGTAAGCCAGAAGTACAAGGCATACAATATAGTAAAGATAGTAATTCTAAGAAATAGAAGCATTAGTCTTCTTTTTTTCTTGCTTAATAATTAAATTTAATATATACTTTAACTTAAAGGAGTATTTATATGAAACTTAAACATAGTTATTTTTATACTTTAAGGGAAACTGTTAAAGATGAAGAATCTATAAGTGGTAATTTACTTACTAGAAGTGGAATGATTAAAAAAAGTTCATCTGGTGTATACATGTTTTTGCCTTTAGGGTATAAAGTTATGAAAAACATAGAAAAGATAGTAAGAGAAGAAATGGAAAACATTGATGCAGGGGAATTATTAATGCCAGCTTTAATACCAGAAGATGTTTATGTATCATCAGGCAGAAGAGAAGCTTTTGGTAATGATATGTTTTCGTTAAAGGATAGATTTGATAAGAATTACGTTCTAGCACCTACCCATGAGGAATTATTTACGATTGCAGCATCAGCTAAAGTAAAATCTTATAAAGATTTACCATTTAGTATTTATCAAATACAAGATAAGTTTAGGGACGAACCTAGATGTCGTTATGGACTTATTAGGGTAAGAGAATTTTTAATGAAAGATGCTTATTCTTTTGATATGGACGAAAAAGGCCTAAATGATTCTTATAACAATATGTATAATGCGTATAAAAAAATATTTGCAAGATTAGGAATTGACTATAGAATAGTAACATCAGATACTGGTGCTATGGGAGGATTATTATCAGAAGAGTTTCAAGCAATAACTGAAATTGGGGAAGACAAATTAGTTATATGTGATGATTGTGGCTATGCTGCTAATAGTGATGTAGCTAAATGTACTTTATTAACACCTAAAAGTGATGAAGAATTAAAGATAAGAGAATTAATAAAGACTCCAGATGTTGGAACAATAGAAGAAGTTTCTAAATATTTAGAAGAAGACGAAGAAAAATTTGTTAAAACCTTAATATATAAAATTGATAATAAGTTTTATGCAGCGCTTGTAAAAGGAAATAATGAAGTTAACGAAGCTAAGTTAAAAAAGCTTCTAAAAGCAAATGATGCATCATTAGCAAGTCAAGAAGAAGTTGAGGAAATAACAGGAGCGGCACTTGGATTTGCGGGGCCAATTGGTCTTGATATACCAGTTATATTAGATAATGAAGTAATGAATATGAAAAACTTTGTCGTTGGTGCAAACAAAACTGATTATCATTACAAAAATGTTAATTTGGAAGATTTTAATTATTTATTAACTAGCGATATAAGATGTATAACTAGCAAAGATAGTTGCCCTAAGTGTGGTAGAAGTTTAACGTTTAAAAATGGTATAGAAATTGGAAATACTTTTAAATTAGGGACTAAGTATTCAGAAAATTTAGATCTTTATTATTTGAATAAAGAAAACGAAAATCTTCCTGTTTGGATGGGATGTTATGGTATTGGTATTGGTAGATGCATGGCTTCTGTCGTAGAACAAAATCATGATGAAAAAGGTATTATATGGCCAATGGAAATAGCACCTTTTAAAGTAGCTATAGTAGTTGTTAATACTGATGATGATGCGCAGATGGATGCTGCTAATTATTTATACGAAAGTTTAAGAAAGCAAAGAATATCTACTATTTTAGATGATAGAGAAGAACGTGCGGGAGTTAAATTTAACGATATGGATTTAATTGGTATTCCTGTTAAAGTAACAGTTGGAAACAAAATCAAGGATCAAATAGTAGAAATTAAACAAAGAAAAAAAGAAGGATTTGAAGAAGTTTCTTTATATGATGCGTTATCCAAAATTGAAGATATTATGGATGGAGAGTAATAAAATAGCAAAAAATAGCAAAAAAATGCTATTTTTTTAATTTTTTTAAATTTTTTAGGGGAATTTTAAAAAAAGTGGAGAATAATTAAATTAGGAGGACCTTTTTATGCAGAAGATACCATATGATTTAATTCTTGATATTCAGCGTAAAGTAAATATCGTAGATGTAATAAGCGAATACCTTCCTTTAGAACAAAAAGGTAAAAATTATTTTGCTATATGTCCATTTCATGATGATCATAATCCAAGTATGAGTGTATCTTCTGAAAAGCAGATATATACTTGCTTTGTTTGCGGGGCATCTGGCAACGTATTTAACTTTGTTATGAATTATGAAAAAATTAGTTTTGGACAAGCTGTTAGTAAAGTAGCACTAAAAGCTGGGATAAAGCTTGATTATGATGTAAAAGAAATAAATAATAAAAAAGAAGATAAATACAATAAATACTATAAGATGTTTGATACCGCAAGTAAATATTATCAAAATAATATTAAAAGTGTGTATGGCAAAGCAGCGATAGATTATTTAAGTAAAAGACACATTGATTTAAATATTATAAAAGAATTTGAAATAGGTCTTTCAATGAATGATAACAACATTGGTAAATTGCTTACTAATAAAGGTTTCTTAGAAAACGAACTTGTAGATATAGGTTTATGTGGTAAAAAAGATAAGTTTTTATACGATATATTTAGAAATAGAATCATGTTTCCTTTATATAACTTAGAAGGAGATGTAATAGGATTTTCTGGAAGAATATATAATGGTGAAGATGATAGTAAATACGTAAACTCAAAAGAATCAGTTATATTTAAAAAAGGAAAATTATTATACAACTACCATAGAGCTTTAAATTATGCTAGAGAAAAAAGACAGATAATTGTTGTTGAAGGCTTTATGGATGTTATAAGACTTTATTCCATCGGTATTAAAAACGTAGTTGCAAGTATGGGAACCGCAATTACAAAAGACCATGCTAATTTAATTAAAAAACTATCTAAAAACGTGGTGTTATGTTTTGATGGTGATAAAGCTGGAGAAAAGGCCACCATAAGTGCAATAGAAGCTTTGGATAAAATAGGGATAGATCCTAAAATAATTAGACTAGAAGATAATTTAGACCCAGATGACTATATTATTAAAAAAGGTAAAGATGCCTTTCTAACGCATCTAAATAATCCAATATCAACGGTTATGTTTAACTTAGATATAAATAAATCACAAACTAATTTTAATGATTATAATGAAATATCACTTTATTTAAAAAGTGTGTCAAAAGAACTTGAAAAAATAGATGATAAAATAGTTTATGAATTAACGGTTAAAAAGATTGCAAAAGAAACAGGCGTTGATGTTGAAACCATCAATGGCATGGTTCAAAATATACCTAAAACAAGTATTAAAGTAATTGATAAAAGAAAAACATTAAGTAAAGATAAATATGAAAAAGCAGAAGAATATTTAGTCTACTATATGTTAAAAAGTACTGATGCAATATTGCTATATCAAAACAATGTATCTTATTTATCAAATAAGTTGCTTTCAATAATTGCTATGCAAATACTTGAATTTTATGAGAAAAATAAATATATAAACGTAACTGACTTTACTTTGTTTTTAGAAGATAAAACTGATTTAATAAACGAAGTGTTACGAATAGATGATTTAGCTCTTCCTGATGATGTTAATATAGATGCATTAAAAGATTATATTAAAACGATTGATGAAGGAATTCTAAAACAAGAAATAGAAAAGTTAAAAATAAAAATAAAAGAAGAAGCAAACGTAGCTAAAAAAGTAGCTTTGCTAGAAAAACTAAGGGTTTTAAAAAAGAAGGAGTGTAAATAATGAAAGAAATAAAAACATTTGAAGAAAGAAAAAAAGAATTATTAGAAAAAGGAAAAGAAAAAGGAGTTCTAACTTATGAGGAATTAGCAGAGGCCTTAAAAGGGCTTGAGATGGACGCCGATTCTTTAGATGAATTATATAATGCTTTCCATGATAATAATATTGAAATAATTTCAGAAAATTTTGAAGATGAAGAAGAAAGTTCAGATGAAGGAGATGCGCTTGCTATTGATGATGTTGCTCTTCCTAAAAATGCTAGTATCAATGATCCTGTTAGAATGTATTTAAAAGAAATTGGTAAAATAAGTTTACTTAGTCTAGATGAAGAACTTGCTTTATCCAAAAAAATTGAAGAAGGAGATGAAGAAGCTAAAAGAATTTTAGCAGAATCTAACCTTAGACTTGTTGTATCAATTGCAAAACGTTACGTAGGAAGAAACCTATCATTCTTAGATTTAATTCAAGAAGGTAACATTGGTCTTATGAAGGCAGTAGATAAATTTGATGCATCAAAGGGTTATAAATTTTCTACTTATGCAACTTGGTGGATAAGACAAGCTATAACAAGGGCTATTGCAGACCAAGCTAAAACAATTCGTGTTCCAGTTCACATGGTAGAAACCATTAATAAATTAAAGAGAATTCAAAGACAAATGACTCTAGAATTAAATAGGGAACCAACAGAAACAGAACTAGCTAAAAAAATGGGAACTACTGAAGAGAAGGTAAGAGAAATATTTAAAATATCTCAAGATCCTTTATCACTTGAAACACCTATTGGTGAAGAAGATGATTCTCACCTTGGAGATTTCCTTAAGGATGAAAGCTCTATGAGCCCAGAAGAATATGCAATAAACGAAGTATTAAAAGATGAAATAGAAGAAGTATTATGCACTCTTACTCCTCGTGAAGAAGAGGTTTTAAAACTACGTTTTGGACTTAAAGGTGGTACTTGCCATACTCTAGAAGAAGTTGGTAACATGTTTGGTGTAACTCGTGAAAGAATAAGACAAATAGAGGCTAAAGCTTTAAGAAAGTTAAGACATCCGTCAAGATCAAGAAAGTTAAAGGATTATTTAAGTGACTAATATTAAATTATCGAAGAGATTAGAGTGTATTGCTGATATGGTAGATAACTCATCAGTAATCGCAGATATAGGTTGTGATCATGCCCTTTTAGATATATATTTATCTCAAAAAAAGATAATAAAAAAGTCTATCGCTTGTGATATAACAATAGGAGCTTTAGATCAAGCTAAAAAAAATATTAGTATAAATAATATTAAGAATATAGATACTAGGTTAGGTGATGGACTAGAACCTATTAATGATGATGATAATATTGATACAATAGTAATGTCTGGCCTTGGAGATCAAAAGATTATAAACGTGTTGGATAACAATAAAAACAAATTAAAATCAGTTAATAGTATAATTATTCAATCTAATACAGGCATATATAACATAAGAAAATATTTAACTTCTATCGGATATTTTATAGAAAAGGAAAAATTAATAAAAGAAAGAAACATTATATATGTTGTAATAAAGTTTTCAAAAGGAAATGTTAAATATACAAAAAAAGAACTTATGTATGGACCATTATTATTAAAGAATAAAAATAATTTATTTAACGAATTATTAATAAATAAAATAAATAAAAATAATTATATTTTAAGAAAGTTACCAAATAATAAAATAATAAAAAAAATAGTTTTAAAACTACGTAATTTAAGTATAAAAAGCATGCTGAAAAAGAATTGAGGTATGCTTTTTATATTATTATAATAATTGACCATGATAATGATATGTGGTATTATGAATTATATAAATAATAGTAGATAAGGTGTTGTTTGATATGAAATTAAAGAAGGTTAAATTAAAAAATGTTCAAAAAGATAAAACTAATTTAATGTTATTTTTACTAATGTGTGTATTTACTTTATCCTTAACCGTTGGTTATGCTATTTTTGAATCCGATGTAAAAATATCAGGAGAAGCAGCCTTTAGGGTACAAGAAGATATAAGAATAACAGATTTACGTTTATTTGAAACATCTAATATTGGATTGGAAAATTACGATAGTAAATTTACAAAAAATACTATAAA
>CAJTXC010000063.1 GCA_910580135.1 uncultured Bacilli bacterium
TTACTACAACACCGATATTAGTTTCTGTTACGTATGCATTTAATTGAGCTGCAAAGAATATAAGTACGAATATTCCACCAATGCTCTTTAGATAATCAGTAGAGAAATTAACCATATCTCTTATTTTTCTTATAGTACCTGTTGCAACACCAAAAACAAAACCTTGTAATGCAAAGATAAACGAAATAATACCAACCATGTTAATCATTAGAAGTGAATCTGATGAAAATAACATTTTTGAATATACATCTTGAGACTTATCCAATAATAATCCTAAGAATCCATCTCCATTTACCGGAATAATCATAAGAATAAGTACTAACATACAAATAACAGTTGTTATTAATACTGCAATTAATCCATGTTTTTCTTTAGTATCTTCTAAAACTAATTCATCATCCTCTTCAATTTTGTTTGGTCCAAGTTTTCTGGATACTACTTTTTCAGTTATAAAAGTACATATTGCTGCAATGAAAATAGATGCAACCACTACAAATATTATGTTACTATTTTGTAAAACTGCATAGTCAGAATCTAACAATTTAGCACTAGCTTCTGTATAGCTAGATAAGTTATAATCTAGAGCTGTTACAAAAAGTCCTACACCATGACCAGCAGCAAGAGAAGCAAACGAAAGTGCTAGACCTCCAACTGGATTTCTATTCATTGACATAAATAGTATCGCACCTAAAGGAAGAAGTAATACATAACCTACGTTATTATCAATACTTGCGATGATGCAAATAATTGAGAATATAAACACAATTACAAATTTTGGTATCTTGTTACTTATTTTATTGCATAACGTTTTCAAGAAACCTGATTTTACTGCTATTCCAAACCCTATAGCTGCGATTAAAAGTGAACCAAAAGGAACGAATTCTATTAAGTTATTATAAGCTGAAGTTATGATAAATTTAAGTCCATCTAAACTTAAAAGAGAATTAACCCCAACAGTTACCGTATCTACTTCGCCAGCGATCGTTGTTAGCTTGTCATAAGTAGTTTGAAAGTTTAATACGCTAGCAATTCCACTTATTAAAATAACCAATAATATCATATATATAAAGAACATTACTGGATGAGATGATCTCTTTAATTTTTTTGGATTAATCATTTTGAGCCTCCATTACCTTTTTAATCTTTTTATTAAAATCTACACGTGGCAACATAATTGTTCTTCCACAATTTGTACATTCTATCTTAATATCAACCCCTACCCTTGTTATCTTAAACAAATCACATCCACAAGGGTGAGTTTTTTTCATCTTAACAATTGAATTTAAACCATAGTTATTTATCATTATGTACCTCAATTTGCATGTATGGTATTTTTATACCGTTTTTATCTAATGCATTTTTAAATTCTTTTTTCATTTGTCTTTCAACTTCGAAATGTTTAGCTGGCTTACACCTACCAGATATTCTAAACACAACTGATGAATCTGCTAATTCTTGTACACCTAAAACTTCTGGTTCATCTATTAATGATGGTATTTTTTCTTTTAACGTTGCAGAAGTTACCTGTAATATTTTTTCTGCTTTATCTAGTTTGGTTTCATAACTAACAGGAATATCAACCACTGCTAATGTTTTATCTAGGCTATAATTAATAACTTCAGATATGTTTCTATTAGATATAATCTTAATTTCACCAGTATAAGCCTGCATCCTAGTTGATTTTAAACCAATGGATAAAACCGTCCCAGTAAAATTATCTATTTTAACAAAGTCACCAACTGCAAACCAGTTTTCAAAAAGAATTGAAATTCCAACTAACACATCTTTTAATATATCTTGAAAAGCAAGACCAACAACCAAACTTAATACTCCAAGTCCAGTTACTAATGCTGCGGTATTAACACCATAAACTCCTAAAAGTGATAATATGGCAAGTATCCATACTACATATTTTATTATGCTACATAATAAACTTCTAATTGTACTTACTTTTCTTTCTTCGAATTTCTTATGTTTCTTTTTTGGATTAAAAGTTTTTTTAACTAAAGCTTTTAACATTTTTTCAATTATGAAAGCAACAATAACAATTATAACGGTCATATATATTTCTTTTGCTATTGTAAGACCAAAAATTTTCATAATAATTCTCCTATTCTACTTCTATATCTAAAATTTCAAGTATACGATTTAAATCTTCTTTTGTAACAAAAGAAATCTTTATCTTATTTCCAGATATTGCTACTTTAGTTCCTAATTTTTCTTTCATAGCATCTTCTACGTATTTGTACTCTTTAGATTTTTTTGTTTTTGCAACAGGTGCACTTCTTACAAAATCAGTAGATTCAGTTAATTTTTCTAAATCTCTTACGCTTAAGTTTTCACTTACAACTTTATTAGCTAACTCTTCTATTTGATCATGACTTTCTAATTTACTTAAAACTCTAGCATGTCCCATTGATATTTTATTATATAAAACCATATCTTGAACACTAAGTGGTAATCTAAGTAATCCTAACATGTTTGTTATATGACTTCTTGATTTACCAAGTTTTTTAGCTAAATCTTCTTGAGTTAATCTAAGTGATTCAATTATTGATTTATAAGCTTTTGCTTCTTCTATTGCAGATAAATTTTCTCTTTGTAAGTTTTCAAGTAAAGCTACTTGCATCATTTCTTCATCTGTAAAATCTCTTATGATTGCAGGAACTTTAGTAAGACCAGCTAATTTAGAAGCTTTAGCTCTTCTTTCACCAGCGATAATGTTGTATCCTTTAACACTTTTCTTAACAATTATAGGTTGGAAAACACCATGTTCTTTAATTGATTCTGAAAGCTCTTTTAAAGCATCTTCATCAAACACTTTTCTAGGTTGGTAAGGATTGCTCATTAACTCACTTAAATCTACTTCAACTATTTCATCTTTTGGAGTTTCCTCTACAATTTTTTCCTCAACTTGATCAAGGTCTAACATTTCGGAATTAAATAATTGTTCTAAGCCCATTCCTAAGGCTCTTCTTTTATTGTTTTCTTCTTTCATCTTGTTCAATTACCTCCTTTGCTAGGTTAAGATATGCTTCGGTTCCACGACTCATTGGATCATAAGCTACTATTGGCTTACCATGACTTGGTGCCTCAGTTAATCTTATTAATCTTGGGATCAACGTATTATATACTCTTTCTTTAAAGAAACCTCTTATTTCTTCTACCACTTCTAATCCTAAGTTAGTTCTAGAATCTAACATGGTAAGTAATACACCTTCTATTTCTAATCCTGGATTAAGTTTCTTTTGCGCAAGCATTATAGAATTTAATAACTGCATTATTCCTTCCAACGCAAAGAACTCACATTGTACAGGAATTAAAACCGAATTAGATGCAGTAAGTGCATTAGTTGTTAAAAGCCCAAGAGATGGCGGACAATCAATTATTATAAAATCATACTCATCTTTAATTGGTTCTAAAGCTAATTTAAGTTGCATGTTCTTTTGAAAATTAACATCTTGCTTAGCTTTTTCAATTAATTCTATATCAGCACCTGCTAAATTAATTGTTGCAGGGATAATACTTAAGTTTTTAAAGTTAGTTCTGATTATTGCTTGGCTTGCGCTACATCTTGCAAGTAATAAATCATATATACTTTTATCAACGTCACCCTTATTAATTCCAACACCTGTTGATGCATTTCCTTGTGGATCTAAATCAATAAGTAATACTTTTTTATTTTGCACTCCTAGTGAAGCTGCTAAATTTATACTAGTGGTTGTTTTACCTACACCACCTTTTTGATTTACTAATGCTATTATTCTTGCCATTTTGCCTCACTTCTTTCTACTTACATCTATTATTAAATTAACAATACCATTCTATCAAAAAAAAGGTATTTTTTAAAGTCTTAATTAGACTAATTTTGTTCTCTTATTTTATCTGCAAATTCTTTAATCTTTCTAAATCTATGGTTTAAACAAGATTTACTTACGTTAACTCCAGTTTCTAAAGTCATTATTTTACTTAGTTCCAAAAGAGAAGTTTCTGGATATCTAACTCTATATTCAGCACTTTCTTTTATTTTTTCATCAAGTAAATCATACATGTCTTTTTCTTTTATAAAGTTTATTTCCGAAATAAGTTTATTTGATGTAGCTACCATTTTCTCAACGTTAGCTTGCTCACAGTTATTAAGCCTGTTTGTCATGTTTATTTTTTCTCTATATACTCTTATTTCTTCATAATACATAACTCCGTTATAAGCTCTTATAAGTCTTAAGAAATCACTTATTTTTTCAGCTTCTTTAACGTATATCATATAACCTTTTTTTCTATGTAATATCTTGCTGTTTAAATTACTATCTTTTAATAAGTTATTTAAAAAGTTAGCATATTCTGTATCACCAATTAAAAATTCTAAGTGATACCTTGATGTTTTAGGATCATTCAAACTGCCTGATACTAAGAATACACCTCTTAAATAAGCTCTTCTTAGTTCTTCATCTGATAATAAAGATTCATTCGGTATTCTAAGTAATTGGTTTTTTTCGTTTACTATACCTAAATCACGAAGAACTTTTAAAGTATCTTTTTTTAATTCTAAAACATATATTTCATTTTTCTTAAAGTTATAATTTTTTCTTAAAGATATATTTAAGTTAATATCATAAAGAATTTTAAACAAACCAAATATACGGTTTGCAACAAACTTATTTTCAGTCTGAATTTTAATATTATATATCTTTATTTCTGCGCTAGTTCTGATAATACCAGATAACTCAGATAAGTATTCCGCCCTAGTACACTCAGTCGTACTTATTTCTTTTTTTATCTTACTTGAAAATGTCATGTTATCACACCCTACTAGACAAATTATATCAAATAAAGATTTCTTTTTCAACATATCCAGGTGTTTTTTATTCATTAAACAAAAAAAGAAACTCAAGATTACCTTGAATTTCTCATATTTTTTATAATATTAGATGCAGCAATAGCTCCTTCACTTGTTGCTGTTACAACTTGATATAAACTTTTACTTATTGCATCCCCGCAAGCATAAACGTTATCATCACTTGTTTTCATATTGCCATCAACTATGATACCTTGACTATCTGTTTCTAATTTTAAGTTTTGGTAATAGCCAGTGTTTGAATCCTGTCCTATACAAACAAAGACTGCAGAAACGTCTAATTCTTGATTATTATCTAATTTTATTTTTTCTATAATTTCGTCACCAATTATTTCGGTTACTTTAGCTTCATATATAACTTCTACGTTTTCTTTTTCTAATATATTTTTTTCTTTTTCGTCTGCTTTTAAAGTATTAGATCTATTAATTACATATATGTGGTTTGCAATGTTACCCATGTAAGAAGCTGCTTCCATAGCAGAGTTTCCACCACCAATTACTGCAACAACCTTATTTTTATATAAAGTACCATCACATATTGCGCAGTAAGATATTCCTTTACCAACAAATTTTTCTGCATCTTTAGCATCTAACTTTCTTGGAATTTTTCCTGTTGCAATTAAAACATATTTAGTTTGATATTCATTATTATCAGTAATTATTTTATACGTGTCATTTTCTTTTTCGATGTTTTTTACTGCTTCTACTTTTAAATCGATTCCTAGTTCTTCTATTTGACTATACATCCTAAAAGCAAGAGTAGTACCATCTTTATCGACATAGCCTGGATAATTTTCTATCTTATGAGTTTTGTTTAAAGTTCCACCAGGTGCATCCTTTTCTAAAATAAGTGGGTTTAATCCTGATCTTTCAAAATAAATTGCTGCAGTCATTCCGGCTGGTCCTGCACCTATTATAACAACATCATAATTAACGTTTGATTTCATTTTCTTTCGCTCCTACTATCTCATTATAGTTTTTACATTTAATTCTAGTTACTATAAACATCAAGGCACCTATAACAATCATAAATATTGAAACCATTTGAGCCATTTTTAAGCTCCCTAACATTAAACTATCGGTTCTTAAAGATTCTATAAAATATCTAATAAATCCATACCAGATTAAATATAAAGCAGTTGTATTACCTAGTTTAGTTCCTTTTAGTTTTCTAAATCCAAATAATATTAAGAAACCTATTATACAAAATACAGATTCATATAAAAATGTAGGATGGTAGTAATGCCCTCCAATATGCATTCCTTCTATTATAAAGTTAGGTAAATGTAGTTTTTCTAAAAACGCTCTTGTTACTATTCCTCCATGGGCTTCACTATTAAAGAAGTTGCCCCATCTACCAAGACCTTGTGCCAATATAAGTCCTGGAACTGCTATATCAGTCATCTTTAATATGTTAACTTTATATTTTCTGCAATATAATACTAAAGTTATAAAACCCGCTATAAGACCTCCATGAATAGCAAGGCCTCCATTCCATACTTTTATTATTTCAAGTGGTGATGTTAAATAATAATCTAAGTTAAATACAACATAATATATTCTTGCTCCTAAAAGACCATATATAACACACCAAAAAACCAAGTTAGTTACAAAATCAACCTTAATGTTATGTTTTTTAGCTTCCTTACAAATTATTATACCTGCTATTATTATCCCTGTTAAAATACATATTGAATACCAGGTTATTGTAAGAGATCCTATACTTATCGCAATTGGGTTCATATTATTTCTTACACCTTTCTATTAGTGGTTTTATTATTAATTTTTCCATTATAACATTCATTATGCTAATAAATATTGATACTATTACAGGAGAAAAGAATCCTGTTAAATAAAAATGTTTACCAAGTATTACGTTTACTAATAATAAAATAACAACGTTAATTACAAAATAAAATAGTCCAAGGGACATTCCAATTAATGGAAGTGAAATTGTAACTAAAAATGGTTTTACTGTTTTATTTAGTATGTATATTAAGATTGCTGCTATAAATCCATATAAAAAGTTTTCTACGTATAATGGTCTAAACAAGTTAGACGTAAGTAATAAAACAATAGCATAACCAAACATATAAATAAGCCATTCTAAAAACAAATTAAGTCTATATTCTATTTCCTCTTTATTTGGTCTTTTTTTATTATTATCATCTACTATTATTACTTTCATATTATCACCAAAATAATTATAACATAACAGGGCTTTTTTATAAAAACTTTTTTCCGTCAAAAAAAGACCATCTAGTGGTCTTAGTTCTCTTCTAACTCTTCTACTCCCAAAGAGTAAGCAAATCTTATTAAAGTTTCTTTTTTCTTTATATAGTAATATCCCAAAGAAAATCCAAGATTATTAGCAATATATCTATCATCATAGTTATTTTCCTTATCAAGGTAAGTCCAGTATATTATTTTTCTTTCTTCGGTAGTTAATTTATTAAACGAAAACCTTACGTAATTAATGAATTCAATTCTTTGTTTTTTCTCTTCTTCATCTACTTTTACATATGTATTATCTTGGTTATTAGGATCTAATTTTTGTAATAAAAAATCTTCTGATATATCCGAAGTAGAGCTGTTATCTACCGATAAACTATAATAAACATATTTAGATATTATTTGCTCTACGTTTTTCTTTGTTTTTGTCCATGAAACATTTATAGGTTGTACCATAAATAACAGCTCCTTTCTAAATAATTTTATCATTTTCAAAGTTAAAAATGTTAATATGAAAATCATGAATAAATTATAAAAAAATAAAGTAAAGATAATCTCTCTACTTTATTATTAGCCATTATTTTAAAAATTCCCCTAAATTTTAGTTATTTTAATAATTTTTTCAAATATTGCCCTGTATAAGACGCTTCGCATTTAGCTACTTTTTCTGGAGTACCTTCGCAAACAATGGTTCCACCACCATCTCCACCTTCTGGTCCAAGATCAATTATGTGGTCTGCCACCTTTATAACATCA
>CAJTXC010000064.1 GCA_910580135.1 uncultured Bacilli bacterium
TAAACACCATCTTCATTTTTTAAAATAATTTGCTCATGATTATTTGTTTTATTTCTAAGTGATACTCTATAATAATCTTTTTTCATATAAGATACAGTAACATCATACATATAAGAATCTTCATTATTTATTAATTCCATTTCAGCTTCTAATTTATACCCAGAAGTTTTATTTAATTTATCAGATAGTTTATCGACAATCGTTTTTTCAGTTTCCTTTCCACATCCAGTTAAACATATAGCACAAAAAAATGCTAAAAAAGTATACAAAATTTTTTTCATTAATTCACCTCTTTTTATTTTCAATTAATTATATGGAAAAAAAATACTAATATTCACGTATAAAAATACTTTTTTTGATTATCATATAAGTATAAAAGGAGGAAATTATGAAAACATTACAAATTATAGCCTTAACAGTAATGATCATTGGTGCATTAAACTGGGGATTAATCGGATTATTCAACTTTGACCTTGTTGCAACAATTTTCGGTGGAACTGTAGCTTTAGGTTCTAAAATAGTTTATATATTAGTTGGTATTTGTGGATTAATTGGTATTAAGACACTAGTAGAACTAATTAATGAAGTTAAATAAAAATAGTTTTCATTAATTTGAAAACTATTCTTTTTAATATTTAACATCCACTAAGGTTAGACCTTCGGCAGGCGCACAAAGATAGGCAGACTTTCTGTCTTTTTTTTCTAATAAGGAAGAGACTATATCCGGTTTTATCTTTTCCTCTCCTATTTTTATTAGTGTTCCAACCATGTTTCTTACTTGGTATTTTAAAAAACCTTTACCTTCAAAAGTAATAGTTATAATACCATCTTCTTCTGTTACTTTAGCATCATAGATTTCTCTTACCTTATTTTCCTTTTTACATTCACCAGAAGTAAACGTAGTAAAATCATGAACACCAACAAAATATTTAATAGCTTCTTTCATTACCTCTATATTTAAAGGTTTACCATATTGATACACGTGGGTACGAAGTAAGGGATTATATATTCCAGTATTTATCTTGTATTCATACGTTTTTGATTTAACCATGTATCTTGCATGAAAGTCATTAGAGACTTCTTTCGCATCATTAACATATATATCATTTGGTAAATAGCTATTTAATGCTCCTTTTAATTTATATGGGGTTATTTCTTTATCAAAATCAAAGTGTGCTTTTGATGCAAGGCATTAACTAAAGCATCGGTTCTGCCTGATGAATGTATGATAACTATCTTACCACCATTAATATTAGTTAAAATATTTTCTATTTCCTCTTGCACGGTTCTTTTAAGTGGTTGTTTTTGATAACCATGAAATTTATCACCAGAATATGAAAAATCAATTAAAAATCTCATCTTAACACCATCCTAACCATATTACAATATATATTAATATAATAGGTAAGAAAACTAACACTTTATCAAAGCTAGTAATCTTGTTTTCATGATAATTAGTTCTTATCTTATTTCCATAAAATCTTAACTTCATGGTTTTAACCATTCTTCTAGATAGTTTATATGATAAAGATACTACTGGAACAATCATCTTTTTAAAAGATTTTAATTTGTTGCTATTATATGAAATTCCTCTATAAGCCATTGATTTTCTAACCATTTTAGCTTGGATAAATAAAGTTGATATAAATTTTATATCCATGGCTATTCTAAGGGCTATTTTAGAAACAGGTATTTTTATTTTTTTTAATTTAATAAATGCGCACTCAAAGCCCCAAGCTATTTCGCTTAAAGACGTTGTGAATGTTAAAATTAGAAAGAGTAAAACAATTAATATTACTTTTAAAGTAATTAAAACAGATAACGTTACGTTAAAGAAAACAGAAAAACAGATTATAAGTACTAATGCGTATAAAGGCCATATCATGAGTGTATTTGATATGTATGCACCAGGATTAATTTTTGTATTTGCCATAACCAATAACAAGAATAAAGTTAATAAAAGTAAAGATACATAATCATTTACCATTAATAAAGCAATTAATGTTAATAAAAACCATATTATCTTCATTTTAGAATTCATTAAATGAACTTTAGAATTACCAGTTACGTACTTAAAGAATGGATATTTATTTCTCATGATAAATCACCATCCTCACCAGTTAAAATATTTTTAATTGCTCTCACCAACGAGTTCATATCAGGAAGATAACCTAAATCAATTCCTGTTTTATCAAATATTATTTTTTCAGTTCTAACAACACTTGGAACGGGAGTATTATTTTGATCTAATAATTCTACATTGCTAAACACACTTAGCTTATTACCTTCTTTAACTATTTTACCCTTGTTTAAAACAACTACGTTATCAACTATTTCGTATAACATATCAACGTCATGCGTTACTATTATTATTGTCTTAGAATACATAGTTTTTAATTTTTTTAATAATTTCATAAGTCTTCTCTTACTATTGTTATCAAGACCTATAGTAGGTTCATCCATTATTAAAAGTTTAGGATTAGAAATTAGAACAGATGCAATGGCAACCCTTCTTTTTTCTCCACCATTTAAACTAAAAGGACTTCTATTTATGTAAGATTCATCTAATCCTACCATTTTAAGAACTTTTATAACTTTTTTCTTAATATTTTTGTTTTTTGGAGCAAACACTTTTTCTGCAAAAGCAATCTCTTCACCTACGGTGTTACAAAAAAACTGCTTTTCCGGAAATTGATAAACTAATCCTACATCATATCTAAATTTGTTAAATTTAAATCTGTTTTTATGTAAATTATAAGTTCCAATAGAAATGTCACCACTAGTAGGTTTAGTTATCCCATTCATAAGCTCAAGTAAAGTTGACTTTCCACTTCCAATCGGACCAATTATTCCATGTATTTGATTGCTTTCTAAGCATAGATTTATATCTTTTAAAGCTTCTTTTTCGTTTTCCATTTTATAATTATATGAAAAGCTTACATTTTTAAATATTACTTCCATAACTTGGTCACCAACCTTTCTAGGTCTAGCTCCAAGCCATCTATTAAACCAAAAACTTTAAGCTTTTGAGATAGTTCAATACTAAAAGGTACTTCAAGCCCTATTTTTCTCATAATTCTTTCTTCAGTAAACACAAAAGGAAAAGCACCATCAATTATTATCTTTCCATCATTTAATATTATTAATCTATCAGAGTAAATGGCTTCTTCTAAATTATGTGTAAAAGATAAAATAGTTACTCTTTTTTTCTTGTTATATTCTTTTAATAATTTAAGTATTTCATCTCTTTCGTTAATATCTATCATTAGCAAAGACTCGTCTAAAACTAAGATTCTAGGTTCTAACATAAGAGCGCATGCTAAAGCTACTTTTTGTTGTTCCCCTCCTGATAAATTATAAGGATTTTCTTTTAGTAAATTTTCTATTTTAAGCGTCTTTGATATTTCAGTTATTTTTTTCTTTATGGTTTTTGGATTAACAGCCATGTTTTCTAAAGAAAAAGCAAGTTCATCTTCAACTGTTTCACATGCAAAAAAGTTTTCTGGAGTATCAAATACAAATCCTACTTCTTTTCTTATATCATATAATTTTTTTTTCTTAAGAGGTTTATTAAATATTTTAATATCAGAATATGACTTTTCAAGACCTGCTAAAATTTTAACAAGAGTGGTTTTTCCTGAACCATTTGGTCCTGCTATGGTAACCCAGTTACCACGCTCTATATCCAAATTAAAAGAATCAAAAATAAATTTGTTTTTATATCTAAATGAAAGATTCTTTATTTCTAATATAGCCACATTCTTCACCTCCTTAAAATATAAGGTTTTATTATATAACAAAATTTAAAAAAAGCCAACTTTTGTTAGCTTTTATTTCTCACTAAATTCCGAATATCCATTTATTCCCTCTGCTGGGCCTTTTGCGTCTAATCCTTCACAATTAACATATGCTTCAAACATATTATTATTTGATGATTTATCTATCAATAAATAAACCTTACAATCTTCTTTTGAATTAGATGGATTTTTTATAGTATCTACTTTCAAATAACCTTTATTTTTTAAATAAGTAGCATTAAAATAAACCTTATCAGTCATTAATTTTTCTTTTTCGTTTAAATATATATCTGGTCCAAAAGCCTTTATACTATTATAAATACTTTCAACTTCTTTTTGATTAGCTCTTTTTCTTTGACCCAACACTGCTGATCCAGCTACTGTCATAATAATTCCTAAAACAACTATTACAGCAAGTAATTCTACTAACGTAAATCCTTTATTATTCTTCATATTATTTCTCCTTTTTCTTTTGTATATTATAATCTATTTTAAGCAACCACTTAAGTGGTAAAAACTTACATCCTATAACACCTAGTTTGTTCATTAATCCTGGTATTATTACTAACTTATTTTTAAACATTTTCTTTATTGTATATTCAGCTACATATTTGCTAGATAAGCTTTTCATGCTAAAGCTAACACCTGCTACATTATTAAAATTTGTATTAACAGGTCCTGGACATAACACTGATACTTTAACATTTGATTTAATCCTTCTTAATTCCTCAAAAAGAGCCGTTGTAAGCTTAAAAACATAACTTTTAGTGGAATAATAAGTATTCATCAAAGGCCCCGGTAAAAAAGCTGCTGTTGATGTTACATTAAGAATTTTCCCACTATCTTTTCTAATCATTTCATTTAAATATAATTTAGTTAATATATGTACTGCTTTAATGTTAAGATCAATCATGTTTAATTCTTTATCTAAATCAGTATCTTTGAATTCACCAAACAAACCAAAACCAGCATTGTTAACAAGTATATCTATATCTTTATGGTCACTAAATAATTTTTTACAGTTTTCTTCCACGGATAAATCTGTTACATAGATTTCTGTTTTAGTATTACAAAATTTAGACACTTCTTTTAATTTATTTTCTTTTCTAGCTACTAGAATGATATCATACCCCATATTACTAAGATTAATCGCTAAATCTTTTCCAATTCCACTTGATGCGCCTGTTATTAGTGCTTTCATTTACTATCACCAATATTAGTATAACATATAAAACAAAAAAAGAAGCTATAAGCTTCTAATTTTATTAGTCTACTAACTCTAAGACAACCATTAAAGCGTCGTCTCCTCTTCTTTCAGTTAGTTTAAGTATTCTAGTATATCCACCATTTCTATTTTCATAACGTTTAGCTAATTCGTCAAATACTTTCTTAACAGCTTCATTATCGTTATGTAAGAAAGCAAGTGCGTTACGTCTAGAAACTAAGCTACCATTTTTACCATAAGTAACCATTTTATCAAAACATTTACGTACTTCTTTAGCACGTGTTTCAGTTGTTTCAATACGTTCATTCTTAATTAGGTCTTTTGTTAAGTTAGCAAGCATAGCTCTTCTATGTTTGTTAGTACGTCCTAATTTTCTATAAGCCATTTGTATTCCTCCTTACTTTTTAGTCTTCGCTTCTAAATGAGAATCCCATTTCTTTAACCTTATCAATAACTTCTTTTAAAGATTTCTTACCTAAGTTACGGATTTTCATCATTTCGTTTTCAGACTTTTGAGTTAAGTCTTGTAATGTGTTAATGTTAGCTCTCTTTAGGCAGTTATATGCTCTAACTGAGAATTCTAATTCATCAATTGACATTTCAAGTGCTTTAGTCTTAGAATCATCAACATTTTGTTTCATAAGACCAGTTTCGTCTGCTATTTCATCTAACTTTGTTAAAATATCAAAGTGTTCAATTATTATTCTAGATGCTAAAGCAATAGCTTCTTCTGGTTTCATTGAACCATTAGTCCAAATTTCCATAGTTAATTTATCATAAGAATCATCTTGCCCAACACGAGCTCCTTCAACTTCGTAATTAACTCTTTCGATTGGAGAGAAGTTAGAATCCATTGCGATTGTATTTAATTTAACATCTCCTAATAATTTCTTATTAGCTTCTGCTCTAACATATCCACGACCATTACCAATAGTCATTTCCATGTTAAGTTTTCCACCTTTAACTAACGTAGCAATTTCTTGTTCAGGGTTAACTATTTCAACATCAGCATCTTTTTCTATATCTGCTGCTGTAACAACACCTTCACGACTAACGTTTAACTTAATAGTTTTTGGTTCATCAGTGTGGTTTTTAACAACTACGTTTTTTAAATTCAATATAATTCCTGTTACGTCTTCAACTACTCCATCAATTGTTTGGAATTCATGAAGAACACCATCGATGTGAACACTAGTTATTGCATCTCCAGGTAATGAAGATAACATTACTCTTCTAAGTGCGTTACCTAATGTTGTACCAAATCCTCTTTCTAAGGGTTCGATTTCAAATTTTCCATAGTTTCTGCTTTCTACATATTCAGCAACTTTGAATATTGGTTTTTCGAATTTTATCATATAAATTCACTCCCTTTTCTTAAAATTATCCACGTGGACGTTTTGGTGGACGACAACCATTATGTGGTACTGGTGTTACGTCTGTGATTGAAAGAATTTCTAATCCTGCAGTTTGTAATGAACGGATTGCAGTTTCTCTACCTGATCCTAATCCTCTTACGAAAACATCTACTTTTCTCATACCAGAATCGTAAGCTGCTTTACCTGCTGCTTCTGCACTCATACCAGCTGCGAATGGAGTTTTCTTTTTGCTTCCTTTAAATCCTGAAGTTCCACTTGATGCCCATGCTACTGCGTTACCTTCTTTATCTGTAATAGTAACGATTGTATTGTTAAAAGTAGAATGTATATGAGCTTGTCCTTCAGGGATATTCTTCTTAACTTTACGTTTTCTTGATTTGTAAGCCATTGTTTATCCTCCTTTTTCCTACTTCTTCTTGTTTGCTACAGTCTTACCTTTACCCTTACGAGTTCTAGCATTACTTCTAGTAGATTGTCCTCTTACAGGTAAACCTTTACGATGACGAAGACCTTGGTAAGAACCGATTTCCATCTTAGTTTTAATGTTCATTGAAACTTCTCTTCTTAAGTCACCTTCTAATAAGTAACTATCTAATTCTTTACGAATTTTAGAAATTTCTTCTTCTGTTAAATCATTAGCCTTTGTATCAAGGTTAATATCTAACTTTGTTAAAATTTGTCTTGATAATTTTCTACCAATACCATGAATATAAGTTAATGCTATTTCAATTCTTTTATTTGGTAGATCAACGTTCTTTATACGTGCCATTACTTTCGCACCTCCTATTATCCTTGTCTTTGTTTATGTTTTGGGTTTTCACAGATAACCATTACTTTCCCATTACGTTTAATAACTTTACATTTGTCACAAATTTTTTTAACTGATGGTCTAACTTTCATATTTATTTCCTCCTATCATTTTCTATAGGTTATGCGCCCACGTGTTAAGTCATAAGGTGATATTTCAAGGACTACTGTATCACCTGGTAAGATACGAATTTTATTCATTCGCATTTTACCAGAAACGCGAGCTTCTACAGTATGTCCATTTTCTAACTCTACTTTAAAGTCTCCGCCTTTTAATAGCTCTACAACTTTTCCTTCAAGTTCAATAACGTCTTCTTTTTTAGACAACTTTAATCACTCTCCTGTATTGTCTGGTAATTTTCCAGTTAGTTTACTGACAATTTATTTTTCTATCGCTTTTACTGCATCAGCAAAAACTTCAAGTTTATTTGAATCAGCTTTTATTGTTTTAAGTACACCTTTATTTTTATAATAATCATAAAGAGGCATAGTTTTTTCCATGTATTCATCAAACCTTTTAATAAAGGTTTCTTCACTATCATCTGCA
>CAJTXC010000065.1 GCA_910580135.1 uncultured Bacilli bacterium
TAACCATATCAAAATCAGAATTATAATATAAAAAAAAGAAGCATATTATTGAATAATAGGCTTCTTTTAATTTTCTTTTTTATTTCTTATAAATTCTCTTAAGATTTTAGTTAGTGCCCTTTTTTCTATTCTAGATACGTAGCTTCTTGATATATCAAATTCTTTGGCTATTTCTTTTTGAGTTTGTTCCTTAGTATTAAATAAACCATACCTTTTAATTATTATTTCTTTTTCTCTATCTGTTAGGACACCAATGTATTTATATAATAATTTAATATTATCTTGAAGGGTTATATCTCCAACATAATCTGGATTTGGCGTTTTTAATATATCTAAAAATGATATTTCATTACCATCCTTATCGAATCCTACTGATTCATTAATACTAATGTTTTTTTGGTTTTTCTTATCGCTTCTAAAGTGCATTAGTATTTCATTTTCTACGCATCTTGCAGCATACGTTGTAAGTCTTGTTCCATTTTTGTTAGAGAAGGTATCAATTCCCTTTATTAGACCAATTGTGCCAATGCTAATTAAATCATCAACGTCATTTTTGCCATTATCATATTTTTTAACGATGTGTGCAACTAATCTTAAGTTATGCTCAACCAGCTTATTTCTTGCATCTTTATTTCCTTCTAACATCTCTTTAATTAGGCTTTCTTCTTCATCCTTTGCAAGCGGATCGGGGAAGGTTTTACTTCCATAACTTCCAGTTCCAATTATTAATCCTTTTATAATTTCAGTAATTATACTTAAAAACAAATTTATCACTCCTAATGAATTATATGAAAAAATAATAATCATTTATGTTATAATAAAAAAGATAAGGAAACATATAAATATGAAAAAAAATAAAATTGGTGATATTATTTTATTGATAGTAGTAGTTTTATTTTTAGTAAATTCTTTAGTTGCTTATTTTTCTTACAGACAAGTAAGTGCTAATAAAAGTCCTTGTATTAATTTAGGGTTTAGTAAGAAAGATAATATATCAATATATAACCAGGGCCTTTATAAAATAGTTGTAGAAGAAAATAATAATTTAAGAAAAGTTAGTTTAAAGTTATTCTTTTTAAAGTAGCAGAAAGGAAGTAGTATGGTAGATATTAGTATTAATTTTGATTTATTTAATAATTATTATTATTTTTATGAAAGATTATTGGTTTTATTATTCTCATTAGTACCAGCATTTTTACTTGTTGGATTTGTTTTGTATACTGATAGAAAAAGTAAAGAACCAACTAAAAACATAATAATTTGTTTACTTTCAGGAATTCTTTCTGTTTCACTTGCTGGTTATCTAGAACAACTTGCGTTGCCATTTTTTTCTAATGATGTAATCTTAATATATGTTTTTGCAGGTATTGAAGAATTAACTAAAATGCTTATTTTTTTCCTTTTAATATTTGATAATAAACATTATGATGACATATATGATGGGCTGGTTTACATGATGCTTATTGCGCTTTCTTTTGCGGGATTAGAAAACATAATGTATGCTTTTTCAGAAAGTACAATGTCAAATAGTATAAGTTTAGCACTATTAAGAGACTTTACAACGATTCCACTTCATGTAATATGTGGTATTGTAATAGGGTACTTTGCATCTTTAGGAACTTTTTCAAAAGATAAAACTAAAAAATATACTAATTTCTTTTTAGGAATATTAATAGCACTATTAATTCATGGAACGTTTAATTTATTAATGTCTTTCTTAGGAGGAATAACTGATGGATTAGATAGTAATATAAAAATAATAATACTCCAAGTACTTCCGTTAGTTATAATAATGATGGCTTTATTTGTTATTGCAATTAAATATTCTAAAAAAGCTTTAGAGTTAGATAAAATTTATGTAAATAACGAAGAGTATGATTCCAAATATAATTATTTAATGACGTATGATGAATATATAGATAGTTATGATAGAAGAAAAAGAGTTAATTTATATAATAAAATAAGTATAAAAAAGGAAAAAGAAATAGACTTTGTAGATATAAGTGAGGAGGATACTAATGCTTAAAAGATTTATACCTGATGTATATCAAGAAAATATTTTTACAATTAACTATAAAAAACTAAAAAAAACTGGAATAAAGTGCCTTTTGTTTGATTTGGATAATACTATTTCACCTGCTAAAGAAGTAGTTTTATATGAAGAAACAAAAAAATTATTTAACAAGTTAAAAAAAGGTTTTAAAATCATATTATTTTCAAATAATTTTCCTAAAAGAGTTTCTTTATTTGGGGATTATTATGATGTTGATATAGCGTGTCTTTCTCTAAAACCATTTTCGTATAAATATAAATATATTTTAGGAAAATATAATTTTAAGAAAAATGAAGTGGCAGCGATTGGAGATCAACTTTTAACGGATATACAAGGTGGAAATAAAATTGGAATAACAACTATTTTAGTAAATCCTATGACTGAAATAGACGAAACTGAAACTTGGCTTAATAGACAAATTGAAAAAAAGATATTTAAGAAATTTGAAGAAAAAAACATATTAATAAAAGGAAAATATTATGACTAAAAAATGTTTAGGATGTGGAGCATATTTTCAATTTTATAATCAGGATAAACCTGGTTTTATAGAAGAAGAACATTTTGATAAAGCAAGCGTATGTAAAAGATGTTTTAGGATAAAAAATTATGGTGAGTATAAAGTAGTAGATAAAGATATAAAAGACTATGAAAAAATATTTGATGAAATAAAAAAGAAAAATGAACTTATACTTTTTTTATGTGATATATTTACGCTTGATGAAACATTAAATTGCATAAATAATTTTAAGTCAGAAGTAATATTAGTAATAACAAAGAAAGATTTACTTCCTAAATCGGTTAAAGAATATAAACTTTTAAACTATATAAAGAATAATTATAATTTAAAAATAAAAGATGTTATTTTTGTAAGTAGCAATAAAAACTATAATATAGATGCTTTAATGAATTTAATAGGGCGTAGTAAAAAGAGTAATAAGGTATATTTGGTAGGAAATACTAACGCGGGTAAATCTACTTTAATAAATGTTTTAATTAAGTCTTATGGTAAGGAAAAAAGCTATATAACAACAAGTTGCTTGCCTGCAACAACGCTTGATTTAATAGAAATAAAATTAACGGATGATTTAACTTTAATTGATACTCCAGGATTAGTAAGTAATGATAATTATCTAACTAATTTAACACCTAGTGATGTAAAAAAAGTTATGCCAAAAACTGAAATAAAACCTAGAACTTATCAAATGAAACCTAATCAGTCTTTATTAGTGGGAGATTATGCTAGAATAGATTACTTATCAGAAGATAAAAATAGTTTTACTTTATACTTATCTAATGAAATAAAAGTAGATAGAATAAATTTAAATACTAATGATAAATTAAGAGATTTAAAACTAACTAGTTTTGATTTGGATGACAGAAAAGACATAGTAATAAATGGTTTGTTATTTTGTAAAATAACTGGTAAAGCTAAAGTAAATGTATATACTAAAGATAATGTTAAAGTTTTTGAAAGAAATAATTTGATTTAAAGAACCAAGTGGTTCTTTTTTTTATTTAATAAATTTTTTCACCTTTTTTCGACAGCAAATTCGGGTAATTTATCTTATTATGTATTTGGGTGATGTAAATGAAAAAGACTATTGTTTGGATAATATTTGCGTTAGTAAGTGGTGCTCTTTTAGGTAAATTAACGTTTGATAGATATGAAAAGTTGGATACCCAAAACGTAA
This sequence comes from uncultured Bacilli bacterium, assembly GCA_910580135.1. Lineage (GTDB taxonomy): Bacteria > Bacillota_I > Bacilli_A > RF39 > UBA660 > Aphodocola. The sequence continues at coordinate 3,745 of CAJTXC010000065.1, forward strand.
TTAGTTATGATAACTACGTATACTTATTAAAGTATGGTACTTATAAAACACTTGATGAAATGTCAAACGCTATTACGGAGTTAGATAGGTATATTTATATTGAAAAAAATGATAAGGTTGATGCTTATGTAGCTATTGCTAAAACGAAGGAAAATGCAAGTAAAATAAAAAAAATATATGATAATAAAAAGATTAAAGTAGAAATTTCTAAGGAACAAATAGATAATGATGTATTTATTCAAAATTTAAATGAATATGAAAAGCTACTTGATGCAACCGAGGATGAAAAATCACTTATTATAATAGAAAACCAGATATTATCTTGTTATGAAAGTGTGGTGGTAGAAGGTGAATAGTACCCTTATTAAGGATGTCCCTGTGGAAGAAAGACCTCGTGAAAGATTAGTTAAATATGGTGCTAAAAATTTATCAACTAATGAACTTATTGCAATTATTTTAAAAACTGGTACCAAAGATTATTCATCAAAGTATTTAGCTAGCGAAGTGTTAAAGATGGTAAAAGATGTATCAGATTTAAAAAACGTAACTTTAAGTAAACTTATAAGCATAAACGGAATAGGTGCGGTAAAGGCAATAGATTTTCTAGCAGCCCTAGAACTTGGAAGAAGAGTGTATGATTTAAAACCACTTGATAATAATTTGAAGTGTAATAGCGCCGAAAAAATATTTAGGCATTTTAGATCAGAATTATCAGGTTCTAACCAAGAATATTTTTATTGTCTTTATTTAAATAATCAGAAAAAATTAATTGATAAGAAATTATTATTTAAAGGAACACTTAACAAAAGTTTAGTTCATCCAAGAGAAATATTTAAAGGAGCTTATTTATCATCAGCTGCATACATAATATGTATTCATAATCATCCGTCTGGTAACGTTATACCATCTAATGAAGATATAAACATAACAGAAAGTTTAGTCAACATAGGTAAAATACAAGGAATACCAGTTATAGATCACATAATAATAGGAGATAATAATTATTATAGTTTTTATGAAAATGAATTAATAGGAAGGTAGTGTTTACATGAAAAAGAAATTAAACAGAAAAATAAATGATGCAAAAAAGAACGTCATAATGGTAATAGTTATATTTATTTTTTTAATATATATTTGTTTAGTACTTACTGTTTCAAACAGAAGGTATTTATATATTGAAAGTATTTTTAAAACGATCTCAAGTAATATAAATAGTTTTTTTATTAATAGGGTATATCATAGTGATCCTATTTCTAGTAATGTTATTAATTCTAAGATAAAGTACTTGGAAGAAGAAAATAATAACTTAAAAGAAACCCTTGATTTAAAAGGGGATAATATTAATTATGTTGCCAGTACAGTAGTTAATCGTAATTCTAAAACTTGGTTTGATAAGATAGAAATTAATCAAGGTTATGATAAAAAAATAACAGCAGAACTTCCAGTAATTAATCAAAATGGACTTATAGGTTTTATTTCTAAAACAGGAAAAAAGGTAAGTGAAGTAAAACTATTAACTAGCATTGATAAAGATAGCTTAATATCAGTTCTTATAGAAACAGAAAATGGTCTTGTATCAGGATTTTTAAGTGGTTATGATAAGAAAACAGGACTTTTCAAAGTAAGTGATGTAACTAGTAAACTATCTATAAAACAAGGAGATAAAGTTGTTTTATCGGGATATGATAACGAGACTTTAAAAGGTATTTATGTTGGAAGTGTAGAAAAAGAAGAAAAAACTAGTTTTGGGTTATCTAAAGCTATATGGGTTAAGAGTGATGTTTCATTTGATGATTTAATGTTTGTCTTAGTACCAGTAAAGGAAGATGAAAAATGATAATATGTATACTTATTTTATTGTTTTCTATTTTACTATCTTCCGTTATTCCCAACTTAATAATAGATTTTATTCCGTTTTTTACAATCGCCTCTATAATTGTCATAGGAACGTTTAATGTAGATAAAAAAGACATTTATCTTATAACATTTATATTTGGTATTATATATGATCTTTTATATACGGATTTAGTTATCCTTCATGCTTTTTTATTTGTATCAATTTTATTCTTATCATTAAGAATAATGGATGGCTTAAAGAACTTCTTTTTAATGATTGCTTTGTTCTATTTAATATGCGTTTTATATAGTTTGTTTATGTATTTATTTTCAATTTCTTTTTCAAGTTTAAATATATATATAATTATTAATTTATTAGGCAAAAGTTTTTTCATTAACACATTATACTTTATGTTACTATACTTTATATTTATTGGCATAAAATGTCTAATTGGTAATAAAAAAAATCATCTTTCATATTAATGAATTAGGTGATTGGTATGAATAACCATTTTGACTTATACGAAAAAAAGTTTAAGAATAAAATCGATGAAAATAAAAAAGAAATAAAGCTATCTAGTTTTTTATTTAAAATATTTATTAAAACATTAATAGTAGTTGTTATTTTTTTAGGATCATTAATATATATTAGACAAAGTGATGATAATAAAACAAGGTTTAAAAACATAGTTTATAATAATTCACTCTCGTTTGCTAAAATATATAGTATATATAATAAATATTTAGGAGATGCCATTCCTTTTAAAAATATATTTAAAGATAATACTAAGATAGTATCAAGTGATAAAATAGCTTATAGTAATATAGAAAAAGAAAAAAATGGATATATGTTAACAGTCTCTAATGAGTTTATGCTAACTTCTTTAAAAAGTGGTATTGTAGTTGAACAAAAGAAAAATGAAACTTATGGGAACATTATAAAAATTCAAGATAAAGAAGGATTAAACATTACGTATGGCCTTTTAGATGAAGTAGAAGTTAAATTATATGATTATGTAGAAAAGGGAGAACTACTTGGAAAAATAAATGAAAAATTATATTTAATATTTGAAAAGGATGGAAAGTATTTATCTTATGAAGAGTATTTGTAAAAAAGTTAAACTTTCGCCTTTTTTTCTTTTGATTATTTTTCTTTCTTTAATATCAGGTTTATTTAGGGACGTTATAACTTTGTTTTTTGTAATAATAATTCATGAGTTAGGACACGTTTTGATATCCATGGTATTTAAATGGAAAATAAAGAAAATAGACATAACGATTTGTGGGGGATTTATCACTTATGATGATAGAATAGATAAACCTTTTAAAGAAGAACTTTTAATATCAGTATCAGGTTTTTTATTTCAATTGATTTTATTTTTGTTATGTATTTTTCTTTATAAACTAAATATAATTGATAGTAAAATACTTTTTATGATTAATAAGTATAATTTATCTATTTTCTTGTTTAATTTACTTCCTATTTATCCACTTGATGGTTCTAAGATTATGCTTGTACTGTATAACATTTTAATGCCATATAAAAAAGCATTAAAACTAACTTGTTTAACATCTTTTATTTTTGTAATACTAATTATTACATACTTTGTTATTTTTAATAAACGGTTTGAATATAGTTATATAATGATAATAAGTTTTGTTTTATCAAAGATTATTAAATATATAAAAGATGTTCCATATTTGTTTAACAGACTTCTTTTTGAGAGATATTTATATGGTACTGATTCCAAAAATTATGAATATGTAAAAAATGATGATTTATCTTTATTTAAAAGAAGAAGGAAACATTATTTTTTAATAGGTAATCATTATCATAATGAGAAAAGTGTTTTGTCAAAAAGGTTTGACTAATAACGCTATATGTGATAAAATTAATTCGTTTGAATGAACTTCTTGTTCTTCAACCACACAGAAAAGGTTTAAAAATAAACAATTATGTACCTTAATGGTGAGTCTATTAAATGAGAAGGAGGAATATTATGAAAGCAGTTATCGAAACTGGTGGTAAACAATACCGTGTTGAAGAAGGATCTGTTATCTACGTTGAAAAACTTGATGTAGAAGCTGGAAAAACTTATACTTTCGATAAAGTAGTTATGGCTGATAGCAAAGTTGGAACT
>CAJTXC010000066.1 GCA_910580135.1 uncultured Bacilli bacterium
CTTCTTTTTTTATATTTTTTTATATCAAACTTGAACTTTATTTTAAAATATTATAAAATTATGTTATATGGTAAAGGAGGGTAATTATGAACAAAGAAGAATTAGAAACTCTTGATTTTGAAGATGCCCACCCTTCTTTATACGAAACTGTCGAAATGCTTGATTTTGAAAATGATATAAAAGTATCTAACGAAATAGATGAAATGTTAGATTTTATAGATGTTAGTGAAAAAGAAAATGAAGAAAAAAAAGAAGCTTTAGATAATTTGCTTAATACTAATTCCAAAGAAGAAAGCAAAGTTGAAATAGATGCATCTAAAGAAAAATTAGAAGATTATACACCTTCCATAAAAGACTTTAAAATAAAAAGTGCTAAAACAAAGAAAATAGTAAAAAAATCTATGTTATACGTAATTATTTTAATGCTTATAGGATTTGAGTTTTTCATTAATAAAACAGGAGAACTTTTAAATGATTTAAGAGTTTACGCTAATGATAATAAGCCGATTAAAATAGTACAAAATGATAAATACGGATACATTGATTATACTGGAGAAAGATTAGTAAATCCAAAGTACACATATGCAGATGATTTTATAAAAGGTTATGCAATCGTTAAGAATACATCTAACTTACCACTTATAATAGATAAAGGGGGTAAGGAAGCAGTAAAGTCTGGTATATATTTTTCACTTTATAGAGCGGGCAGTGATATAATTGCATCTAAGGTAACAAAAAATGGTTTAAAATACGGAATATTAGATGAAAATCTAAAAGAAAAAACGCCTTTTATTTATGATATTATTTCCTATAAAGGAAGCGTATATTCATACGTTAAAGAAAACACAGTTGGTCTTATTAATAAAAATGGAAAACAAATTTATGAATATAAACTAACTGATAAAGATGATAAAATAATAGATGTTTCACCGTGTAATGTTACTGATGAAAGTTATCAAAGATATGGTATTGTAAAAATAAACTCTTCATCACAAATAGTTAACTTAAAAGATGGTAAGGAAGTAACTCATCCTACATTAAACGAAATAACGCCAGAAGAAAATAACGTTTTTTATGAAATGACATCGAATGGTACTAAAAGATATATATACGTTCAAGATAATAAAGTTTTATTAGAATCGGAAAGTTATACTAGTCTTTCTATACCATCTATAAATACTGGTATTTTAAAGGCAATAAATAAATCTTATGAATATGAATATATAAGTACTAAAACTCTTGAACAAATAAAAAAGGGACTTAGCAGTTCAGATGTTTTCTATGGTGATGATATATTTATGTATAATGATCATAATTTTAAAAAAAATACTAATCAAATTGTTTTGGTTAAAAACGGTGAAATATTTAAAACAATAAATGAAAAATTTACTATATATAAAGAATATAAAAATGGGGTAGCCATCGTTAAATATGCTGATGGAACTTATGGTTACTTAAACTCCGAAGGTAATTTAATAAATGATGTTCATTATGTGGAAGCAAATGAGTTTGATTCGTTTGGTGAAGCTATCGCTAAAACAAATGAAGGCTATGGTGTTATAAATAGTAAGGGTAAGGTTATCATATCATTTGAAAATGATGAAATTAAAAGTGTTTCTGCTAAGGTTAAAAAGCTTTCTTTAAATAACCTAAATAATGTTTTTTATACAGTTAAAATTGGAAGTAGATATATGTTATATAATTCAAAAGGTAAAAGTATAAATAACGTTCATTATAATGATGTAGTATTTGATGATAATTATCCATTAGTTAAAATATCAACTGATGAAAAAGATGCTATTTTAAATACGGAAAATAAAAAAGAAATAAGTTTAACTTCGTTTAATACAGAGTATAAATCTTATGAAAATTATATTATTATAAAAAATGAGTATTATAATTATAACGGAAAATTAATTTACGTTGATAATAGTATGAAAGATGTAGGTGATAACTAATGAATGAAATGGAAATGATAGACATATCAGAAAACGTTCAAAAAAAAGATAAGTTCATGACTTGTATTTATCTCTCTCTTATAGTTTTAGTTGTTTTAAGTCTTTTAGTATACTTCTTTGGTTATGACTTGTTAAAGCCATTTATAGAGGTGTAATATGAAACATATACTAAATAAAATAAATAAAGAAAAGATATTAAATATTATCATAGTTTTAATAGTAATCGCGCTTTATATTTCAAGTGCGATGTATATATACACAAATTTTAGAGAAAGAAAAAGACAAGATTTAGCTGATGGTATAATAAATAAGATAGATGTTGTAATAGAACAAAACAAAGAAGAAAGTAATAATAGTGTTACTGAAACAACGGTTAAATATAATGGATTTAATTACACTGTATTAGGAAAAATAAATATTAAAAAAATTAATATTAATCAACCAATTTTAAAAGAGAATACCGCAGGAGCTTATAATACGGCATTAGTTAAAATGTCAGGGCCTAATTTAAATGAATTAGGAAACGTTTCTATTGGTGGACATAATTTCATGAGAGGAAACTACTTCATTAAGATAAATAGACTTGTTAAAAACGATGTAGTTACCATAACTGATTTATCTGGTAGGAAGATAAATTACTATGTTTATGAATATGGTGTTACCAATAATGATGATGCATCTTACTTAGCACAACCAAGTAATAATACTGAAAAGATTATAACCCTTGTAACCTGTACTAAAGGTGGTAAGGAAAGGTATTACGTTAAAGCTAAAGCAAAATAAAAAGGGCACTATTTGATAGTGCCCTTTGGTAATTCATATATATTTTTAGTATTTTTAGGAGCAATTAATATTTTCCATGGTTTAACGTTTTTATACTTTTTAAGTATATTATCTTTTTTATCAGTTGCAATAACGTCTATTTCTTCAAACATAAAAAACGTGTGAATGCTTCTACAATTTCTAAATAAAATACCATATTTTATATTTTTTTTGAACATAAGTCCAATTAATCTATCTTTAAATTTTTTAGCTACTTTTATATTTATATCTTTAAAGCTAAGCATATTATCACCATAAAAATAATAACATTAAATATTAATTATGTAAATTAAAAAACAATATATAGATTGACAAAATGCATCATAAAATGATAAACTGTTATTAGTATGATAGAGGTGTAGATATGAAAAGATTAAATCAAAAAGGTCAAGCTTTAGTAGAATACGTATTAATAATTGCATTAGTAACCGTTATTGCGGTTAGTTTAATAAAGGTCTTTGGGGGCTATTTAAAAGATTCAATTACAAAAACTTCATGTGAATTAGTTGGAGAAACTTACGTAAAAGGCGCAAGAGCAGGAGAAGGAACTTGTAAATAGACCAGTTAGGTCTTTTTTTCTATACAAGGAGGAATTATGTCTAATATAATAAAATCTAATACCAAAGGAAGTTTAATAGTAATATCCGGACCATCGGGCTCTGGTAAGGATTCGATATGTGAAAGGTTAAAAGAATATAAAGATAATTTTTGGCTTTCTATATCATGCACCACAAGAAAACCAAGGGAAGGTGAAGAGCATGGAATAAATTATTATTTCATGAGTAAAGAAGAGTTTGAAGCAGGAATAGAAAATAATGAGTTTTTAGAATATGCAAGTTATAATGGAAAGTATTATGGTACTCCTAAGAGTAAAGTTAACGAGTATTTAAATAAGGGTATAGATGTTATTTTAGTAATAGAAGTACAAGGTGCATTAAAGATAAAGAAAACGATAAAGGAAGCTATCTTTATATTTATTATGCCTCCTACAATGAGGGAATTAATAAAAAGACTAAAAAAACGTGGTACAGAAACAAATTCTAAGATAATTGAAAGATTTAAAAAGGCATATAAAGAAATTAACGAAATAACTAAATATAATTATGTCGTTGTAAATGATGAACTTGATAAAGCAACTAAAAAAGTGTGTGCAATAATAGATGCTCAAAAATGCAGTGTTGATAGAATAGAAGAAGTTTATTTAAATAATCCAGAAGAAGAGATACACGAATTATTGATTGATGATAAAAAATTTGAAAATAATGAAATAAATTTATAAAAAGGTATTGTAATATTTTGTCGAATATGCTATTATTTAATTGTCAGTTGGAAGTATTGACTGATGCAGTATAAGCAGTGCCAGCTTATGCAGTATCTAGCTGGAAAGTAGTAACAAGTAACTCTGAAGTTTGAGAGTTACTTTTTTTAATAATTTTTAATTTTATCTACCAAAATAAAATGCTATAATTACTTATAGAAGGTGGTTTTATGGAAAAGATACTTATTGTTGATGATGAAAACGATATAGCAGAATTAATATCCGATATTTTAGAAGATGAGGGATATGATACTGTTATTGCTAATAATGGAATTGATGCTATAGAAAAAATAGAAAAAGATAACTTTGATCTAATTTTATTAGACATAATGATGCCTGATATTTCTGGTACAGAGGTATGTGCCAAGATAAGAAACCAAACGTCATCACCTATTATATTTGTAACCGCTAAAACTAATTTAACTTCTAAATTAGTTGGCTTTGAGGTAGGAGCTGATGATTACATAACAAAGCCATTTGTTAACGAGGAATTAGTTGCAAGAGTAAAAGCTCATTTAAGAAGAAATGAAAGGATACATAGTAAAAAGTCTAATAATATTTCAATTGGAGATATAAAACTTAACAAAGAAAGCTTTGAGGTATATAAAAATAATGAGCTTGTAACTTTATCTACAAAGGAATTTGAACTTTTATGTTATTTGATGGAAAATGCTGGTATTGTTTTATCAAAAGAACAAATATATCAAAGTGTATGGAAAAATAATTATGGAGATTTAGGAACAGTTGCAGTAAATATTAAAAGCCTAAGAAATAAATTAGATCAAGATGAAAAATACATTAAAACCATATGGGGAATGGGTTATAAGTTTGTTAAGGAGATTTCATGAAAAGGTGGTCTAATAAAACAATAACTCTTGTTATAACAATAATTCTTTTAATAGTTAATTCCGCACTATTATTTTCATATTATAATTTTTATTTATCAGATCAAATGGCTAATGATTTAGCTTCTGCTAAAAATAAAAATCATGAAAGTATTTATATAATCGCAAAAAGTGTAGAGGGTAAAACCATTGAAGAAGCACTTGATTTAATAAAATTATACGTTGATAATAGTGGTGGATATATCACTATAAAAGATACTAACGGAAAAGTAATATATCAAAATAAAAAAGACATATCTAAATTATTTTCTTCAACTACTTTTATTGATATTGATGGTTTAAATTATGAACTTACTTATTCTAAAATTACAACTACCCCAGGAATAAAACTTATTCGTAATTTTATGTTATACGAAATAATTATAGTTTCATCAGTTGTTATTATAGTATTTTTTATAAGCTCAAAAAAAATAATAAATCCAATGGAAATAATTACAAAAGATATAAATGCATACAGATTTGGAAAAAGACCATTTAAGAGAAAAATGCCTAAAAATATGGAACAAATACAAAATGCATTCGTTGATATGGTAGATAGTTTGGAACTTGAAAAAGAAACTCAAAATCAGATTATTGCATCAATTTCTCATGATATTAAGACACCTTTAACATCGGTTATTGGGTATGCAGATCGTCTTAGAACAAGTAATTTAAGTGAAGAAAAAAAAGAAAAGTACATAGAAAAAATATATAGTAAAGCAATGGAGATGAAAGGTATCTTAGAAGAGTTTGATGATTATCAAAGTTGTAATATTAAAGATACTTTAAAATTACAAAACATTATTATAAAAGAAATATGTGAGTTTATAAAAAAAGATTACGAAGATGAATTACTTGATAAAAAAATAGTTTTAAAAATAAATAGTAATTGTGATAATAAAAAGGTAAGTGTAGACATAGTTAAATTAAAAAGAGTGTTAGGTAACATAATTAATAATAGTGTTACTCATTTCAAAGGTAAAGATGGAATTATAAATGTTGATATAACAGGTAGGGGAAATCTAATTCGTTTTGAAGTTGCAGATAATGGTGGTGGAGTACCTACTGAATCTGATTTGAAAAGAATATTTGAACCACTTTATACAAGTGATCCATCAAGAAGAATATCAGGACTTGGACTTTCTATTTGTAAACAAATAATAAGTTCTTTGGATGGAAGAATATATGCTAAAAATAATAGCATAGGTGGACTTTCTATAATATTTGTTTTACCTAAGGTTTAGTCTTTAATAAATTTTAATAATTTTGACATTAAAATTTAATATTTAAAAGTTATAATTAAATTGTAGTTAGAAATAGTGGTACTTCTAACTACTACTTATACACTCAAAAACACTACTTACTCCTTTATACCACTATAAAAGAACCTAGTAATTAGGTTCTTTTAATTTGCTTTTTATTTTTTGAATCCAATCTTTTTGTGCCTTTGATGTTAATCTATAGCTTTTTCTTTGTTTTACAATATATTTTAATAGTAATAGCATATTATTTACAAATTTAAGTTCTTCTGTATTGAAATTATCAATGTTATCTTCTATGAATAATAGTGCGTTATCAATCTTAGAAGCATCAAAGATTACGTTTTTAGACTTCCTAACAGCTGGAACTAAATCGTTGTAATAAACATATAACATATCTCTTATCTTTTTTTCGTCAAACATAAAATCACCAAAGATATTATATATATTTTTAAGTGATTGTCAAATGCTACATTATTCTTCTTTTTATGTTTTCTATTCCGCCTTTTTCAAGTCTTGATACTTGTGCTTGTGAAATACCAATTTCTTCAGCAATTTCCATTTGTGTTTTACCAATTAAAAATCTTTCGGTAATTATTTTTCTTTCTTTTTCTTTTAGTTCATCAATAGCATCATTAAGTGATATTGTAATATCCCAGTTTGATGTTTTTTCTTTATCATTTTCAAGTTGATCTTCTAAATATATTGTATCACCACCATTATTATATATTGGTTCAAACATACTTATAGGATCTCTCATTGCATCTAGTGCAACAATAACATCTATTTCTTCTACACCTAATTTTTTAGCAACTTCTTCATTAGAAAGTTCTTTTCCTTTATCCATAAAATATTCTTCTTTAGTTTTTAAAATTTTATAGGCAAGGTCTTTTATGCTTCTTGAAATTCTAAGATTACTATTATCTCTTAAATATCTTCTTATTTCTCCTAATATAAGAGGTACAGCGTAAGTAGAAAACTTAACTCCATGACTTAGATCAAAATTATCAATTGCTTTCATTAAACCAACACATCCAATTTGAAATAAATCATCCATGTTATCACATCTATTTTGGTATTTTCTTAATATTGAAAGTACTAGTTTTAAGTTTCCTTCTGCAAGAAAGTCTCTTGCTTTTTTATCACCATTTTTAAGTCTTATAAAAAGTTCTTTTTTTTCTTTATCCGTTAAAACTTTTATATCACTCGTGTTTATTCCTGTTATTTCTACTTTATGTTTTGCTATAATAATCACACCTTTCTTTTTTGTAATGATGTGAAAGATGTTTTTTTATACAAAATTTAACATATAATTTATTGGTGATATTTATGCGACTTTCTGATTTACAAAATAAAGACGTTGTTGATATAGCATCTGGAGATAGAATAGGAAGTGTAATTGATGCTGAAATATCAAAAGAAACGGGTAATATAATGAAGTTAATAATATATGATAAAAAAGGCT
>CAJTXC010000067.1 GCA_910580135.1 uncultured Bacilli bacterium
AACACTTAATATACCAGTGTTGAGTGTTGCCATAAAAATGGGTTTCACCTAACTAGCATTAGTTAGGTGATTTTTCTTTTTATATTAGAACTCCATATTTGTATATTGAAAAAAAATATAAGTTATGTTATTATGAATACATACGGGGATTTCTCATAAAATAAAAGAGAACGTTCATTATTTGAATGTCAGCCCCAAATGTTTGGTTTTGACACTAGCTTAATGCTGGTGTCATTTTTTTATTACAATTATTATTGCTAATAATAGAAATAAAATGATGGTGATATAACGAAGGACTTTGATAACAAAGATTCGTTTTTTCATACATCAATAACCTCCTATTCCTTTCGAAAATAGTAGGCTGACACCCAAGTGTATAAACGTTCCAAGCGCATAATAACACAAGTAAAATATTAATGCAAATCACTAAAAAATATATTTTTGAACATAATTTATAGCAGAAATAATTTTTTATATAGGACTTTTCTGATTTTTATATTACTGTATAAGAAGCAAAAATTAAATTTAGTAAAATAAAAAAATTAAATTTTTCTTACATTATTGTAATGTGATAAAAGAATTTATACGTGTTATAATATAATTGGTGATAACATGAAAAAAATACTTATAGTAGAAGATGATGAAGTAGTAAGAAGAAATTTAAAAGAATTATTAGAAGAATCTGGTTATGAGGCACTTGTTTTAGATGATTTTAAAAATGCTTTAGAAATTATTTTAGAAAAAAATGCAGATTTAATATTATTAGATATAAATATTCCATATATAAATGGAGAAGTTTTAGTTAAAGAAATTAGAAAAGAGTCTGATGTACCTATAATAATGGTAACAAGTAGAGACTCAGAAACAGATGAAGCCCTATCAATTTCTTTTGGGGCAGACGATTATATAACTAAGCCATATAATCCAAACATCTTGCTTCTTAGAATAGGAGCGGTTTTAAAGCGTAGCGAAAACACATCACCACTATTAAGCTATAAAGATTTAAAAATAAATATGCAAAAAGGTACTATAAAAAAAGGTGATTTAGAAATAATTCTAACAAAAAACGAAATGATTATCTTTAACTATCTTCTAAATCATCAAAATAAAATAGTTACAAGAGATGAACTTATGACTGATTTATGGAACAATAATGAATACATAAACGATAACGCATTAACCGTTAACGTAAGTAGATTAAGAAGCAAGCTAAAAGAAGTAGGATATGAAAATATAATAGAAACTAGAAAAAAGATAGGATACATTTTATCATGAATTTTAGAAGTTATTTAAAAGATAAGTTTTGGTATATATATTTATTTATATTTTCTTATGCCTTTATCATTTTCTTATTTTTAGCTTTTAAATTAAAACAAGAACTTATTATCTCAGTATCAGTTATTATTTTTATTTTCTTTATATTAAGCATTCTAATAGACTTTTTTAAAAAGAAATCGTTCTATAATGAATTATTAGTTAATATTAAAAATCTTGATAAAGCATACCTTGTTTTAGAGACTTTAGAAAAACCAAACTTTTACGAAGGAAAATTGCTTTATGAAGCACTTTACGAAATAAACAAATCGATGAGTGAAAACGTTAAAAACTTAAAATTACAAGTAGATGATTTCAAAGAATACGTAGAAATGTGGATCCACGAGGTAAAAATACCAATTTCATCACTTGTCTTAATGCAGCATAATCATAAAAACGAATTTAGCAAAGAACAAATAAGTCAAATTAAACGAATAGAAAACTATGTCGAACAAATTCTTTACTACGTAAGACAAGAAACTGCTGAAAAAGATTATTTGATAAATGAAGTATCACTTAAAAAGATAATTAATAAGGTATTATTAAAAAACAAATACGACATACTAGAAAACAATATAAATTTAATAGTTGATACATCAGCATTTAATGTATCAACTGATTCTAAGTGGTTAGAATTCATAATAAATCAAATAATTAATAATAGTATTAAATATAAAAAAGATATTAAAGACTCATATATTAAAATTTCTATGATGAATTACAAAGATAAATTAGATTTAATTATTGAAGATAATGGTATTGGTATTTCAGATTCTGATATTCCGCTTGTTTTCAAAAAATCTTTTACAGGACAAAACGGAAGAATAAAATCTAAATCGACCGGCATGGGTCTATTTATTGCAAAAAGCTTGTGTGATAAATTAGGGCACAAAATAAAAATAGAATCTAAAGAAAATGAATATACAAGAGTAATTATAACTTTTTGTAAAAATCTCTATTTTGATGTAGTTAAATAACATTACAAATTTGTAATACTTTGTAACTTTGAAAAAACGACTAACTACTATATCATCATTTAAAATGGATGATGAAAGGAGAAATATTATGGAAAATATTTTAAAAATTGATAAAATTGAAAAGTATTATGGTAATAGAGGTTCTCTTACCAAAGCAGTTGACAATATATCATTTGAGGTTGCACCTGGTGAGTTTGTTGCAATAATGGGAGCTTCAGGATCTGGTAAGACAACGCTTTTAAACCTTATTTCAACAATTGATAACGTAACTTCTGGACATATTTATGTTGCAGGTAGAGACATTACTAAGTTAAAAGGAAATGAATTAAATAAATTTAGAAGGGAAGAGTTAGGTTTTATATTTCAAGACTTTAACTTACTTGATACCTTAACAGCTTATGAAAATATAGCACTTGCATTATCTATTCAAAACGTAGGTGCAAAAGAAATAGATAGAAGAATAAAAAAAGTAGCAGGTGACCTTGGAATAACTAGCGTACTTAAAAAGTATCCTTACCAAATGAGTGGCGGTCAAAAACAAAGAGTAGCATCAGCTAGAGCAATTATAACTGATCCAAAGTTAATACTAGCAGATGAACCAACTGGTGCATTAGATTCTAAATCTTCTAAGATGCTACTTGAAAGTTTTAATTATTTAAATAGTGAAAAGAAGGCAACTATTTTAATGGTAACCCATGATGCTTTTACAGCGTCTTATGCTAGCCGCGTAATCTTTATTAAAGATGGTAAGATTTTTAATGAGATACATAAGGGTAAAAATACTAGAAAAGAGTTCTTTGATAAGATTATAGACGTTGTAACGCTCTTAGGTGGTGATTTAAACGATGCTCTTTAAACTATCTCTTAAAAACATAAAAAAGAGTATTAAAGATTATGCTATTTACTTTTTTACTCTAATATTAGGTGTTGCTATCTTTTACGTGTTTAACGCAATTGATAGTCAAACAGTAATGCTTAAAACAACCGCAAACATGACTGAAATAATTAAACTAATGACTAATATGCTATCTGGTGTTAGTGTGTTCGTATCAGTTATATTAGGATTTTTAATTATTTATGCATCTAGGTTTTTGATAAAGAGAAGAAATAAAGAATTTGGCATTTATCTAACTCTTGGTATGAGTAAAAGAAAAATATCATTAATATTATTTTTTGAAACCTTATTCATAGGAGTTATATCATTAATTGTTGGTCTAGGATTAGGTTTTGTTTTATCTCAAGCAATGAGTGTTTTAGTTGCAAATATGTTTGAAGCGGATATGACTGACTTTCACTTTGTATTTTCTAAAGCAGCATGTATAAAAACCTTAATTTACTTTGGAATAATGTACTTACTTGTAATGATATTTAATACTATCATAATAGGTAAATGTAAATTAATAGACCTTATTAGATCTTCTAAAAAAAGTGAAAAGATAAAACTTAAAAATCCATGGATTTGCACTATAGTATTTATTATATCTTGCACAGCTTTAGGATATGCATACTATTTAGTTACAGCAGGTTTTGCAAAGCTTGATACTGCTGATAAAATATTTATTCCAATTGCTCTTGGAGGAGTAAGTACATTCTTTATATTCTGGTCTTTATCAGGTCTTATCTTGAAAGTATTCATGAGTCTTAAAAAGATTTATTATAAAGGATTAAATAGTTTTACACTAAGACAAGTATCAAGTAAGATTAATACAATGGTATTTTCTATGACCATAATATGTTTAATGTTATTTGTAACTATTTGTGTTTCATCTAGTGCTTTATCAATTAAAAACTCAATGACTAAGAATTTAAATGGGTTAGCACCAATAGATGTTCAGCTTACCAAAATGATTTTTGAAAACGAAGATGATTATTCAAGTGAAGCTATTAAAGAAGACGCTAAACTAAGTGTTAAAGAAACCATGGAGAAGAACGGTTTTAACATAGATGCTAATTTAAAAGATGTAATTTCCTTTAATATTTATAAAACAGAAGAGTTGATGTTGAAGGATTCTTTAAAAGATGATCTTGATGAAATATCAAAAAAATATAAGTTTCTAAGATATGATTCGAAGGAAACTATTATGAAAGTAAGTGATTATAACAAAGTTGCAAAACTTTATGGAAATAAAACTTATACTTTAAAAGAAGATGAGTATTTAGTTATCGCAGACTTTGAAAGCATGGTTAAAATTAGAAATAAAACTTTAAAAAATGGTCAAACGATTACTATAAATAATAAAACTTATAAAACAAAGTATGATTCATGTCAGGATGGATTTGTTGATTTATCATCAAATCATATAAATGATGGAATAATTCTTGTTCCTGATAAAGTAGTAGATGAGTTAATGGTAAGCCACAAAGTGTTAGTCGGAAATTATAAAGTAAATACTAAAGAAGAAAAACAAAAAATTGATGATAAGATTAGAAAATTTAGTAAAGAAACTTGGAATAATACTAGTTTAACTTCGGTAAATACTAGATTAGAAATTGCAGAATCATCAACTGGATTAGGAGCATTAGTAACTTTTATTGGACTATATTTAGGAATAATATTCTTACTTGCTTCTGCTGCAATACTCGCCTTAAAAGAACTTTCTGAATCAACTGATAACAAAGAGAGATTTAGGATGTTAAGGAAGTTAGGAGCAGACGAGAAGATGATTAATAAAGCATTATTTAGACAAATTGCAATATTTTTCATGTTCCCACTTATAATTGCTATAGTTCATTCTTACTTTGGTATTAAGTTCTGTGTTAACATTCTTGAAACGTTTGGAACAACTGGACTTCTTCCATCAATTATAATGACAGCAATATTTTTAATAGTAATATATGGAGGATATTTCTTAATTACATATTATTGTAGTAAGAACATAATAAGAGAGAAAAGATAAGTAAAAAGCATCACCAAGTGATGCTTTTTTAAGTTCTATGTGTGATATAATAAAAATGATGAGGAGAATTTATATGAATTTAATAGGTAGTAAAACATTGGAAACAAAAAAGTTAATATTAAGAAGTTCTAGAATAGAAGAACAAAAAAGATTATGGGAAATATTGATGCTACCAGAAGTTAATAAATGGTATTTAACATCATCTAAAAAGAATGCTAATAATAAAGAGTATTGGTCTTGGAAAACACAAGAAAAGTTTTATAAAACAAAAGTTGATAACGCAAATAATGGTGATGTGTTTGGATGGAGTATTTTTTTGAAAAGAGAATACACAAAAAGTGCTAAAGAAGAAGTGATAGGACAAATTACTGCACAAGAGACTGGAAAAGATATTACTATCCGTGATGTAGGATGGTATATTGACCCTATATATCAAAAAAAAGGTTATGGATTAGAAGCTGCAACAGCTATGATTGAATATATGTTTAAAGAAGTTGAAATTGAAAAAATAGATTCAAGTGCTGTGAGGGATAACGTTGGATCTTGTAAAATTTTTGAAAAATTAGGATTTAAGAAGACAGGTGAATTTATTACAGAATCTCCTTACACATTCTATGATGGAAAATTAACATTTTCAAAATATGAATTGGATATAGAAACATATTTTAGGACTAATTGAAAATTAATATGAATTTAGTTCTAGCATGGCTAAAAAAATGACAAAATCAATACTACAAATATCATTGAGAGGTAATTCTATGAAAGAAGATATTTTTGATAATTATAAATTAAATGTTAAGTCGCTAATAGATTATGGATTTATAGAAAAAGAAAATGGTTATGTATATGATAAAGTTATAGATGATGATTTGTCTGTTAAGTTTACTATTAAAGATAAGTTATTTGATATACTAGTATATGAAAATGATACTTTAGAAAAGTTTTTACCATATTATATAAAACGTTCTAATGGCTCTTATACTGCTAGCATAAAAGAAAGAGTAGAAGAAATAAAATTAGATATACTAGATAAGTGTTTTTATAAAAATGATTTAAAAAAAGAATTGTTAGGTTATGTTAAAGAAAAATATGGCACTACAGAAGAATACCCATGGGAAAAATATAAGGAATATTTTGCTCTTAAGACAAAAAATGATAAATGGTATGCTTTGTTTATGAATGTATCCAGTGATGTATTAAAACTAGAAAAGGAAGGTAATGTAGATATTCTTAATTTAAAAAATAAACCAAAAATTATAGAAAAGTTAATTGATAATAAAACTTATTTCCCTGCGTATCATATGAACAAGAAGCATTGGATAACTATTTTATTGAACAATAATATTGATATTGAATTAATTAAAATGTTGATTGACGATAGTTATGAATTGACTAAAAGATAATTAAAAAGTTTTATAAGAATTGTGCTAAAGCTTAGCAGATTTTGTATCTTTAGGTGTATAATGTATATGTAAATTATATTGAAAGGAAACTTTAAAATGATGGATGAAATTAAACCTATTTTTTATATAAGTGATGAAGATAAAGAATTGATTAATAAAATTGAAGAAAATTTAAAATTTATTGATATAGAAGATGATATTAAAAAGAAAAATTTAAAAACAAAATCTAAAGTTAGATCTATTCATTCATCTCTAGCAATAGAAGCTAATTCATTATCATTAGAGTCTGTTTCAAATATAATTGATAAAAAACAAGTTCTTGGTAAACCAAAAGAGGTGCAAGAAGTTAAAAACGCAAATGAGCTGTATGAAAATATGAATGATTATGATTATTTAAGTGAAAAAGATTTTTTAAAAGCTCATATGGTTTTAATGAAATACTTTGAAGATGATAATGGTAGATATAGAAATCATGGTGAAGGAATAAAAAAAGATGATAAAATTATTTTTATGGCACCTGATTCTATGCTTGTGCCAAAACTTATGGAAAGTTTATTTAAATTTATTAATGAAAATGATGGTATTATTCATCCATTAATATTATCATCAATATTTCACTACTATTTTGTTTATATACATCCATTTACTGATGAGAATGATACTTTAGTCAAAAACAATTATAAACTAAAATTTTCTAATTAAATTGTGGTGATTAAATATGATTTATATAACTGGAGATAAACATGCTGATTTTAGAGAAGTCTTTTATTTCTGCTATGCTAATAAAACAACAGTAGATGATATTTTAATTGTTTTGGGTGATGCAGGAATAAATTATTATGCAAATGAAAAAGATTATATGTTAAAGAACGGTTTAAGAGAGTATCCAATAACATTTTTCTGTATACATGGTAATCATGAAGAAAGACCAGAAAATATTGAGTCTTATAAAACAAAAAAATTCCATAATGGAATTGTATATTATGAAGAAGATTATCCAAATATATTATTTGCTAAAGATGGAGAAATATATAATTTTAATAATCATAAAGTTCTTGTAATAGGTGGGGCTTATAGTGT
>CAJTXC010000068.1 GCA_910580135.1 uncultured Bacilli bacterium
ACCTATAAAGTAGGTCTCTCTTTTTTTAGAGTCCACTTTATAGGTTACATTTTAAATAGTCTTTTCTTTTTTGTAAATTTATATACATAGGCACCATCAGCCTCTATCTCTAACCAATCTACTTTATATTGTCTAGTAATAACTTTATTTTTAGATTTAAAAGATGCATCATGCCAATCATAATCATATATCACGCCATTATTATTTAATGTTTTTCGAAGATAGGATAATAATTCAATTGTTTTCGGCTTTTCTTCATCATATATTCTACCTATTATATTACTTAAATATATAACATCAAACTTTTCACTAGTTTTTTCACGCACGGTATTTACGTTTGAATCAATAAATTTAATTTCACAACTACTTAAATTATATTTTAACTTAGAAAAATTTTCTTTATCTGTCCATGCGTTATTACATTCAAAATCATTATGTGAGTAATTTACAAATAGGTCTTCCACTTGCTCTTTTTGTTTAACTATATCAATCACTTTTTCCCAAAAAAGAATTACATCTTCATTTAAATATTTATGAACTTCGGAAATTATATTATTCATATTTTTTATAAAACCCTTGCGTTCGAATGAAGAAAAATAAAGTGAATGATAATCCATTAACATAACTATGTCAATTTTATCAAGAAAATCTTCTAAATTATATTTTTTTATCATGGCTATTTTTAAAGCTACATAATATTTACACAATCTATTAATATCAAAGCCAGTTATGTTAGGAGCACCTGCTAAAGCTGCATGTAAAATATGATCACCACCGGAAGTTACCGAAAGAACCTTTTTATCATTTAGCTCCCTATCATAATATAATCTTAAATACTCATTTGTATAAGCGAATATTCTGCATGCGTTGTCAAAATTAGTTAAATCATTTTCTTCTATCACGTCACTACCTTCACCACAAAGAAAATTTTCTAATAGTTTTAAATCTATATCTATATCTTTTTGTACTTTATTTTCTGTCATAATAATTTTCCTTTCTTTAAGTTTTATACTTGCTACAATTAGTTTATTTTAACTTAGTAAAAGTGAATGCTTTTCCTTCAAAATATCTTTCTTTAGAAGGTATTTCATCATACATATAATGTAAGCCATAAGGAATTTTTTTATCAATCAGCGTTTTCAATTCAAAACTATAACCATATAATTTAGAAGATTCATTTAATAATTCATCTAAATTTTTCATCATATCTTTAAATCTATCAACATATAACTTTGTATTATTCGCTAAAACATAATCAAATATATTACTGGTAAATAATGCATCATATTTTTTATCTACAACTCTATTTAAATTGGCTATATCACTATCAATAAAATTTATACTAACATTATTAATTTTTTTCTTTAAAATTATATAGTTATCATAATTATAGTATGGATTTTTCTTGTAAGTATCATTTACATATACATTTAAAATATCATCAGTCTCAATTTTTTCTTGACTTAAAAGAGTTTGATAACATTTCCAAAAACTATATTCATCATTAGTTAAAAATTTACTAACTTCATCTACTATGTTATTTTTGCATTTAAATTCAAAATCTCCATCAGAAGTAAATTTAACCATTAATTTCCAAAAAGTTTCATAATCATAGGCTTTTATCATAGCTATTTTCAAAGCCACAAAATATTTACTATATAAATTTATATCAAATGTATCTATCTTTGTACCATTATTTAAAATAATATTTATTATTTGGTCACCAGAAGCGGTAACTGATAAAATGTTTTTATTTGTAAAATCATCTTTAGGATATAAAAACAAATTTTCATTAGACCAAGTATATGTTGGTTCTAATGTTAAAAAACTAGTACATTCACTTCGTTCAATATTATCTTTTTTTAAAAGTAACTCTTCATATTTCGAATTTTTATTTTCCATATATAACACCTTAAAATAACTTTCTTTTCTTATATTTATAAACATGTAGTCTGCTTTCTGGAATTAAATTTTCAGATTTTACATTATAAGACATTTTCACATTTAACTTATCCGAATAATTATTAGTTTCCCAAGCATAACTATATATTATTCCGTTATTGTTAAGTAATTTTCTTAAATAAATTAATAACTTATCTTGCTCTTTAGACATTCTGTCTAATATATTACTAAGATATATAAAATCAAATTTACCAGAAGTCGATCTTATTAAATTATTTACGTTAGAATCAACATAATTAATATTAGTAGTTTCTAAATTTTCCTTTAGTTTTAAATAATTTCTTTCACTAGTCCATACATTATTTTTTATAAAACTATCCATGTGGTCGTAAAAAAATAATTTTTGAGTAACATGTCCATTGGTTTCTCCAACAATATCTAAAAACAAATTCCAAAATTTCTTTTCATCATCAGTTAAATAATTGGACAAATCTTTTAAAAGATTTAAAAATAAAACTGTTTTATTTTGATCTTTAAAAAGCGAATTAAAATACTCAAATAAAAAGTTCATACCTTCTAAAAATGAACAGTTAATATATCTTTTTACCATTGCTATTTTTAGTCCTGAGTAATACTTTGCAATACGATTTATATCAAATGAGGTTATGTCAGAAGCTCCTGCAAAAGCAGCATTTAAAGCATGATCTCCACTTGCCGTTACCGTTAAAACACGTTTATCTTTTAAATCTTCTTCATGGTATAAATCTAATCTTTCATTAGTACATAAGTAACCTATACCAATTGAGTCAAAATCTGTTATTTTATTTTCTTCTAAATTTTTAAAATCTTCACTATGCAAAAATAAATCAAGTAATTCTATTTCTTTATCAACATTACAAGTATTTCTTTTAAATAATAGATTTGACATAAAAATCCCCCTTTTTGTCGAGTTAATATACTAGCATAAATATCTTTATTTTTCAAGGATTATTCAAATATAAAAAAATAAGACTTTTAAAAGTCTTATTTGTTGTAGAATTCAACGATCATTGATTCTTTAATATCAGCAGAAAGTTCACTTCTTTCAGGCATACGAACGTAAGTTCCTGACATTTTCTTTTTGTCAAATTCAACGTATTCAACTGTCTTATTGATTTTTTCTAAAGATTCTAAAATTGCTTTATGATCTTTTGAAGCTTCTTTAACAGCAACAACGTCACCAGCTTTAACTTGGTATGAAGGAATATCTACCTTTTTACCATTTACTGTGATATGACCATGGTTAACAACTTGTCTTGCAGCTCTTCTAGTAGTAGCAAGTCCCATACGATAAACAACGTTATCTAATCTGCTTTCTAAAAGTTTAAGGAAGTTTTCACCTTGGATACCTCTCATTTTAGCTGCTTTTTCAAATGTTAATCTGAATTGTTTTTCGTTAACTCCATACATTAATCTAACCTTTTGTTTTTCCATTAATTGAAGTTTGTATTCAGATGCTTTACCACGTCTTTTATCATTTCCGTGTTGTCCTGGACCGTATGGTCTTTTGACTAATTCTTTTCCTGTTTCTGATAAAGAAAAACCTAAATGACGACTTTTCTTATACATAGGACCTGTATATCTTGACATTTTCATTCCTCCTTTGTTTTTATCTGTAAACTAAAGGACCTTTGCCACTTGATAGGGAGTTTGTTTTAATACTTTCATCTTCGCAGCTTATAAAGACTACTCATATAACTTAAATCTGCAAACAAACACGTTATCAAATTCAAAATCGGTGCTGCTTTTCGTTTACACGCATTACATTATATCTAATTATATGAAAATAGTCAAGAAGTTATTAAAATTAAAAAAGAGAGCATCTACTCTCTTTTTAGTCTTTTCATTAAGTTTTTATACTTTAAAAGTGATATCACTGATACAAATCCCATAAATATTAAAATAAATATTATTGGTATTTCAATAAAACCATAAGTAAGTTTAAGCTCATTTGTAATAGACATATAAATCAAATCATAAACTAATGTTGCATTAAAAACACATGATGTTAAATTATCGTTAAAGGTATCAATTAACGCACTATGTTTACCAGTATTAATGTTATATATAATAGTACTTATAACCCCAGTAATACTAGCAAAAACAAATGATATAAAATTAAGTTCATAAAAGTTATTTTTTATTACAATAATACTTAAGATACTTATAATCAAAAATATAAGTATAATAAAATAGTTATAGGGCTTAATCTTTCTCATTAATATAAATTCATTTTGACTATTTTTCTTTTCTGTTGATTTATTATTTATAAAGTTAGTAAGATCACCATCTTCTTTTACTTGTGGCCTTATCTTTAAAAGCACATCATCAACGCTTAAATTAGTATTTTCATCTATTAAATAAGTAAAACCAGAAATGTTATTATTTGATAATTCATTTAATATATCTTTTGCAATTTCACTTTCATTTTGATTAGTAATATCCTTTATATCTTCAGAAAATGATTCAGGTATTTTTAAAATAGTATTACTTTTTTGTTCAAGTAAAAAGTTTATGGTTTCATTATTCTTTTCTATATCTTCTTTTATACTTTCTATCTTTTCCATAGCTTCATCAATTATTTTCTTAGCATGGTCTTTTTCTGATTTTAATTTATCAGTCCCAAATAAATTAGCGCTTAAAAATGAATAAATAATTATTACTCCATAAATACCAAAAGGGATTGTTAAAAATAATAAATAATTAATATTAATCAAATTAAATATTAAACAAACTAATAAGAATAAACCTTTTATTAAATCATATCCATTAACTATTTTTTTTCCATTCAAGTTATAAGAATTAACCGTGTTAATATTTTGATTTATGAAAGCAATACTATCTTCATATAAAGATGTTAAAAAATATTTTGAAACAAGCTCCTTTTTTACTTTTTTTAAGTTTTGAACTTCAGAACAATCTTCTAAGTACTCATTATACTCTTTTTCAATTTTTTCTTTATCTTCTTTTTTAGCTAGTTCTACTACCTTATCATAGTCTTCTTTTAATTCTTTTAGTTCGTTTTCACTAACATAACTTTTATAGTTTTTTGTAACCGACTTTATAGTGCCTAAATAACCATATACGTTTTTAGGATATTCTTTTTTTATTTGGTTACAAACACCTAAAGAAAGAGAATAATCTTCTATTCCAAAACACTCTTCTGCTTCTTCTTTTAAACTTTTTAAAGTTTTTTTACTCCCAGTTTTCATAATACGCTTCCTTAAAACTCTATTTCCTTTTTAACATATGCAACAGCTTCATCTACTGGTAATGTTATTTGCTCCATTGTATCTCTATTTCTTATGGTAACAGTTCCATTATTAATAGTTTCATCGTCTACTGTTACACAATAAGGCGTTCCAATAACATCTTGTCTTCTATATCTTTTACCAATTGAACCAGTTTCATCATAAGTAGTCATAAAGTTTTTAGCAAAAGCTTTATATAACTCTTTAGCTTTTTCACTATGATATTTTTTAACTAATGGTAATACTGCTACTTTGTATGGAGCTAAGAAAGGATGAAATTTCATAACTTCTCTTTCTTCACCATTTTCAAGTGTTTCTTTATGATATGCATTACATAAAACAGCAAGTAATAGTCTTTCAACACCAACTGATGGCTCTATTACGTATGGTATATATTTTTCATTTGTTTCAGGATCTTGATATTCCATGCTTGAACCAGAAAATTGTTGATGTTGAGATAAGTCATAATTAGTACGACTAGCTATTCCCCATAATTCACCCCAACCAAATGGGAATTTATATTCTATATCAGTTGTTGCATTACTATAAAAGCTTAATTCTTCTTTAGAATGATCTCTTAATCTTAAGTTTTCTTCTTTTATACCTAAACTAAGTAAGAAGTTTTTACAAGTTTCTTTATAATGTTTAAACCATTCAAGTTCAGTTCCTGGCTTACAGAAAAATTCTAATTCCATTTGTTCAAATTCTCTTACTCTAAAAATAAAGTTACCTGGTGTAATTTCATTTCTAAAACTTTTACCTACTTGTCCTACACCAAATGGTAATTTAAGACGCATAGATCTTTGAATATTAAGGTAATCAGTAAATATTCCTTGAGCAGTTTCTGGTCTTAAGTAAATAGTTGATTTACTATCTTCAGTAACGCCTTGGAAAGTTTTAAACATTAAGTTAAATTGTCTTATATCAGTATAATCTAACTTACCACATTTAGGACATACAACATTATGTTCATTAATGTAATTAATTAATTCTTCATTAGACATGCCACCAGCATCTTCCACGCCATCATTTTCTACTAATTTATCTGCCCTATGTCTTGTTTTACAAGATTTACAATCAATTAATGGATCACTAAACGTAGATATATGACCTGATGCTTCCCAGACTCTAGGATTCATTAATATTGCACTATCTAATCCTACGTTATTAGGATCTTCTTGTACAAACTTCTTAAGCCAAGCTTTTTTTACGTTGCTTTTAAGTTCTGCTCCTACTGGTCCAAAATCCCAAGTATTTGCAAGCCCACCATATATTTCACTACCTTGAAATATAATTCCATATTGCTTACATAAATTTACTAAATCTTCCATATTAAAATTATTCATTATACACATCTCCTTTTCTTTATAAAAACAAAAAACTCCTAGAAAAACATAGGGGTGATACTAAGTACCACGGTTCCACCCTATTTATTTCTAGAAGAAATCGCTTCATTCATACTGCTGATAGGTTTCCAAGCCCGTCATCACAACATTAATTAAATATATTAGTATTATATCATAAAATATTAATTAGTACATATTAAATTTATTTCTTTACATATTATATGTATCAAATAATAATTTTATTAATATATAGACATACTCTTTAAAAAAGTTTTACTTTTTAAATAAAGTCCAGTATATCTATCATAATAATCATCAATAAAGTTATTTATTTCTTTTTTTACTTCATCAGATACATCTAATTTAGATATTTTAGATATATCAACATATTCTAATAACCTAATTAACTTTATCGTTTTATCACTTGCTATATAATCGTTAAGCACATGGTCTTTACATACAAAGCCACCTTTATCACTAGATACTGTAACAACGTTTTCATTTCCGCATATAACGCATCCATTAAGTTTAGGACTAACTCCTAAAAAAGATAAGTATTTAAGCTCCAAGATATTTGTAATAACCATTGGATCAAAGCCCTCTTCTATTTTAAGGATTGCACTTAAATATATATCATATATTCTTTTATCATCATTTTGTTTTATAACACCATTAGTTAACTCTGATAAAAAGTTTAAATAAGATACTTTTATTATATCTTTTTTTATATTCCTAAAAGGATTTATAACGTCCGCACTTATTAACGTAGACAAATTATTTTCTTTATAACTAATATTAAAATTAGCATAACAAAATCTTTCACTTACACTTCTAAGTGGGCTTTTTAACCTTTTAGAACCTTTAGCAATTACTCCTATAACACCTTTTTCTTTAGTTATAATATTTAGTATTTTACTACTTTCTTTATAAGGTTTCTCATCTATTACGATACCTTCAACTTCTATCATCTCCAAGGGTATCAATCTT
>CAJTXC010000069.1 GCA_910580135.1 uncultured Bacilli bacterium
GAAAAAAAGTGCATATAACTATTTTCTAGTTACACACACTAAAAATTATACATCCTATTTTTGTTTAAATTATGTATTATTAATGTTATAATTTAAATAGGAGATGATATACTTATGAAAAAGCTTTTGACCTTTATATTAACAATTATTATTTCAGTATTAATATGTATTTTATGTATCAGTTTTTCTATAAAAGAAGT
The DNA here is from genome assembly GCA_910580135.1 of uncultured Bacilli bacterium. Taxonomy (GTDB): domain Bacteria; phylum Bacillota_I; class Bacilli_A; order RF39; family UBA660; genus Aphodocola. Next base: position 201 of record CAJTXC010000069.1, read on the forward strand.
GGTTGTAAATACTTTATCTAAAGAGGTTGTAAAAAAAGAGATTTCTAGTTATGTAACTAATGCGGTTAAAGAAATTAACGAAACAATTGATTATGAAACGCTTGATGAGATAGAAACAAACATTGGAAACAGTGAAGAAATAGATAAAATAACAGAAAAATACTTTAACAATATTGTTGATGCTGTAATTAATGATAAAGATATAACTTTACCAAATACAAAAGAAGAAATAATAAGTTTAATAAATCAAAACGAAAGAATTTTAGAAGAAAATAATATAGAATTAACAGATGATCAAAAAGACAAAATCGCTGAAGTATTAACAACCGATGGTAGAATAGATAAAATATATAAAAATGTTTCAAATAAGATGATAAATAATATGTCAGAGCGTGAAGTTAACATGGTAAAAACCTATGATAAATTTACTAGTTCATCATTTAGGTGGGGAATAATTGGTATAATAATTATTTTAACTGTTTTAATTGCTTTAGTTAAAAAGACTTATTATAGATGGACGTTTAACTTAGCAGTTTCCTGTGCTATAGCAGGTGCTTTAATTGCTTTGTTACTACCATTTACAGTAGAAACAATAATGCTTAATTTAACAGAAAAATTTATTGGTAGTACTGCTACAATAAACTTAAATGGAATCGTTAATTTAGGTTATATATGCTTTGCAATATGTGCGGTATTTATTGTAATTTACATAGTAGGTAACAAGATAACTAATTACAGTGAAAGAAAACGTAATTATTAGAAAAATATTCTAAAATGAATATTTTTCTTATTCTAAAAATGGAGGACAAATGAAAATAAATGATATAAAGACACCTGAAGATATATTAAATTATTTTAATAAAAATATAATTTATGGTTGGATAGGTTCCGATGGTGAGAAGCATATTCAAAACATGAAAGATTTTCGAAAACTATATAGGATTTCATCATTAGAAGAAGTATTAGAAGCAGGTATTGGTACTTGTATTGAACAAGTATACTTAATGAATTCATTAATGGAAAAAATAGGTGTTGAATCAAAAATGTTTTGTACTAGAATGTATGAAGGTGAAACTTTTAATGATTTAGAGGCGCCTGAAAGAATGCATTGCTTTTTATTATTTTATATAAATGGTAAGGTTTACCAATTAGAACATCCTGATTGTGAAAGAACAGGAATATATGAATATGATAATGAAGATATTGCAATTCAAAAAATAAACCAATTCCAAATGGAGGATTTCAAAGAACTACTACTGAGTTCTTTGAAGTAGAACCAGGATTATCTTATAAAGAATTTAATTTATATGTTAATTCTTTGGATAAAATGAATTATACTATAAAATAATGAAAGCGGTGATAATATGACTGAAGAAAAAGAAAAGAAGAAAAGTTTAAGAGAATTTAAGAACATATATACCTTAGTTAAAAACGAAAAAGGAAAACTAATTTTTGCGTTTATTTGTATTTTGATAAGTTCACTTTTATCAATTTCTAATGGTTGGCTACATGGTGAAATAATTGAAGCGATAGTTGCATTAAATATAAAAATGGCTTTGTTCTTTTTAGGAGCTTACTTTATAATTAGCGTTTTCTTTAATAATATTCTTGATAACATAGGAGTTAAAATAGCAAGTAAAGTAGAAGCTAACTTATCAAGAAAATTGAGTATAATGGTTTATAAAAAAACACTTAATTTACCAGCTTATGCTTTTGAAGAAAAGTCTAGTGGAGAACTTATAAACAGAATAACTACTGATACTGAAACGCTATCTAATATGTTTAATAACATTATTCAAGTTTTAATAAATACTTTAGGATGTATATTTATATTAGTTTATATATTCTTCAACTCCTGGGTAGTTGGTGTCCAAATAATTATTTTTGTTTCCATTATCTTTGTAATCACAAAGATGTTTAATCCTAGGATTAAACAAATAAATAAAGAACTTAAGGCTAAAAAAGATGAGTTTACTGCACTTTCTACCGAATCAATTCGTGGTATAAGAGAAATAAAAACACTTGGAATAAAAGATTATTTATCAAGCGAAATAACTCAGCTTAGAAAATTAATATTTGATAAAGACGTAGAAGATATAAACTTGCATAGAAATTATTCCATGATTATGTGGATAGTTAAGTTCACATTAGAATGCTTGGTATTTGCAACTTGTTTAATAGGTATATATTATGGAAAAATAAGTATTGGTTTTTTCATGGCAATGACATGGTATATTTATAAGTTTACTTGGCTTATTGATAATTTAACTGGAATGAATAGAATGTACCAAAGGTTATTTGTATCGCTTAGAAGAATTAATGAGATAGTTGATAATTCTTTATATGAGGATGATAAATTTGGTAATATTAACGTAAGAAGGCCAGTTGGTAATATAACTTTTAAGAATGTTACTTTTGGTTATAAGAATGAAGATATAACGTTAAAGAATTTTTCCGTAACCTTTGAAACAGGAAAGAAAATAGCAGTAATAGGAAGATCTGGACAAGGAAAATCTACGTTATTTAATTTAATAACTAGAATATTTGATCCAGAAAAAGGTAATATTTATTTAGATGATACTGATATTAAAGATTTAACAGAAGAAAATTTAAGAAAACACATTTCTGTAATAAGACAAGAACCATTCTTGTTTAATAGAACAATAAAAGAGAATTTTAAGGTTATAAAACCAAATATTACTTTAAAAGAAATAAAAAAATACTGTAAGATGGCTTACTTAGATGAGTACATTGAAACTCTTCCTAAAAAGTATGATACATTACTTGGGGAAGGAGGAGTTAATTTATCTGGAGGTCAAAAACAAAGACTATCAATTGCAAGAGCACTTGCTAAAGAAAGTAAGGTAATCTTGTTTGACGAGGCAACTTCTGCGCTTGATAACCAGTCTCAAAGTTATATCAAAAAGGTTATTGATGACTTAGTAAAAGACCATACCGTAATAATTATTGCTCATAGATTATCCACAATCGTTGATTCAGACATAATCTACGTTGTTGATAGGGGACGAATAGCTGATTTCGGAACGCATAAAGAGTTGCTTGAAACAAGTCGGGTGTATAAAACCTTATATGAAAATGAAGACAAAGAATAATAACTTTGTCTTTTTTGAATGAAATAAAAAATACTACGTAAAATAAAAATGAAAGGAATGATTAACATGGATTTAATACCAAGAGGATTTTTTACCAACGATTTATTCGATGATTTTTCTTTATCAAGAGAAAACAACATGAAGTGCGATATATATGAAAAAGACGGAAACTATCATATAGAAATGGATATTCCAGGATTTAATAAGGAAGATATAAAGGTGGAAGCTAAAAATGATTATTTAACCATTACCGCTGAAAAAACTAGTGAAAATAATAATGATGACAGTGATAGAAACTATGTTCATAGAGAAAGAACTTATGGTAAATATCAAAGATCTTTTTATTTAAATGGTCTAGATAAAGAAAACATAGATGCAGAATTTAATGGTGGTGTTTTAAAAATAATGGTTCCTAAAAAAGATGATAATGATAATAAAAAATATATTGAAATAAGATAAAGTATTGGTTTTGTTACCAATATTTTTTATTTGTTGTCATATTCTTTGTTTTATGTTAAAATACATTTCATGTAGTATTTAGTAGTAAGAATATAAAACAAGGGTGGTTTTGATGGCTAAAGAAGGAAAAATGTTGCGAAAACAAGAAAAATTAAAACAAGAACAAGAATCTTTAAAACAAAGAAGACAAGCTAGAATAGATAATGGTCTTCCAGCTGAAGAATTAGAAATCATAGAAAAAAATTTATATTTGCATAACGTATTATATTATTTGATGAAACTTTTTAATACGTTAAGTGGCTATAAGAAGGATTTTTATTATGAAAATGATGAATGCATAGAACGTGAAAAAACTTTTATGAATGAAATAAAGCAGAAATTAGAAAAAAAATATAAGAAAACTTTTTATGCAAAAGCTTTTAAAAGCTTTTTAAATAACCAGTATAAAAAACATCCTGAGTATAAAGGTAGACCAATAATATTTGCATTTAATCATGTTAGAATGCAGGATATTGCGATAGAGATGGACGCAATACCTATACACATGGTTTTATTATCAGGTGATTTTGAAAATGTTCATCCTGATATTTCTGGAAAATTATTAGAAAAAAACGGAATAGCTTACCTTGATATGGATAATCCGTATGATGTTCCGGAACTTAAGGAAGCTAAAGCTTATTTAGAAGAATTAAAGGAGTATATTGCAATTATTGATAGTGGTGTTTTAACGAAAAATCATGGTTATATAACTAGTGATGAACTAAAAGAAGAGTATGAAAAAGAATTAAATAAGTATAATGAAAAAGTTAGTGAAATTATAAATGATAGAAAAAATATTAAAATTGTTATAAATGATATATTAAATAAACTGTATAATATGTTATGGTATTTTGAAGCTTCATGGGATTTTTCTGAAAACAAACCATATTATGACGGTTACAATTATATGGTACAAGCATCTATAAATTTTAATGCACTTGTTATTCCGGGAGCGTTTGACCTTATTGATAAAAAATGTTTTTTAGGTAGAAGAAAAGCAAGTATTAGACTTGGTGAAATAATAGACTATAAGCAAAAATACGGTGATAGAATTTTATCCAAGGAAGAAAAATGCGAAGGATTAGACATGATAAAGGGAGAGATAGGAAAAGCTTTATTTAATATATGGGAAGAAAACTCCTTTGTCAAAAGATATGATCTTGCTAAAAAGTATAGCACGAAATTTACGGCAGCAGATTATTTCATTCCAGACTATAAAAGACCTAGTCCCCTTAGAGCATATTGGGATGAGTATATAAAAAGAGCTTTAAAAGAATGGAAATTTACCGAGCAAGATATTGAAAAGAAACACTTTGTTGACAAAACAAAAGTGGAGCAAGAAGATGTTTTTAAACATCTAGATGATTTAAATTTAAATCAGAAAAATGCGTTTTTACTATCAAAAAGAAATCATCATTAGTAAGTGGATGATTTTTTTAATTGATATGATTTTTAAGTTATGTTATACTTTAGTTAGATAATAGGAGAGAATTATGAATAACTTATATTTTCCAATTTGTGCCGTACTTATAAACGTATTAATCTTAACGGTATTTTATTCTAAAAGAAGAATAAAAAGCGATGAGACAAAAGCGTATTCTAATTTAATAATCGTTGGCTTTTTAGAGTCGGTAGTGGCAAGTACTTTGGTTGTTTTAATGAATTTATATGGGAAACCTTCGTTTATATATAACCTTCATAGAATAGATTATATTCTTATGTTATTTTGGGTTTGGGCATTATTTAATTATGTCTTGATAGTTTCTGTAAATAATCATAGAAAAATAAGAGGTATGATACAAAAAATTACGATTATTATTAACTTAATTGTTTCTATAAGCTTCTTTTTCTTAGAGGTTAATGTTATTAATGAAAATGGTATTATCGATACTAATGGCCAAGCGATGAATGTTTTGTTCACGATGTTAGCGGTTTATATTGTTTTAATTGTTATACTCGTTATAAAATCTTTAATTAAAAACATAAAAAGCTCTAGTAATAAAAAGTTTATCCCTTTGTTTATTTTAGGTATTATGGGTATCATATCACTTGTAATAAGAAGTATTGCTCCAGAGGTTTTATTAATATCTTTAGTTGCGGCTTACGCAGATTTGATTATGTTCTTCACGATTGAAAACCCAGATGTAAAAATGATATATGAGCTTAATAAAAATAAGAAATTACTTGAGAGTATGAGTGAAGAAAAATCTAACTTTTTGTTTAGTATGTCTCAGGAAACTAAAAGACCAATTGATAACATTATAGAAGTTAAAACAATGCTAGAAGGAGAAAAGGATTTAAGTGTTGTAGATAATGGTCTTAAGGTTATTGAAAATAATGCTAGAAGTTTAAAGAACATTATTAATAACGTTCTTGATATATCTAATTTGTCTTCTAGTAAACTTACGGTTTCATCCGAAACATATAACTTTTATACCGTAATTAACACCGTATTAAAAAGTGTAAGTACAAAAATAAGTGATAAGATTTCACTTAGAACTAATATTAGTAAAAATATTCCTACTGAGTTATATGGCGATTCAGTTAAACTAAAGCAAGTGTTAACAAGTATTTTAGCGAATGCAATAAAGTATACCAAAGAAGGTTATATAGACGTTGATGTTAACGAAATTGTTAAATATGATGTTTGTAGACTAGTTGTTACAATTGAAGATTCTGGTTGTGGTATGACTGTTGAAAAAGTAAATGAATTATTAAAAAGTAATAGCGATTTAGAAGATACAGATCTTTTAAAATTAGATAATTTGGATGTTGATTTAAAACTTGCGTTTAAGATAATAAAAAAACTAGGTGGTTACATTAATATTAAAAGTGAGGAAAACGTTGGTAGTACTTTTACCATCGTAATTGACCAAAAAATTAAACTTAATAAAAATTCTTATTATAGTGAATATATCTTTAACAAGAAAAAAGTTATCGCTGTAAGTGATAAAAGACAAACGTTAAAAGATCTTAACGGCTTATCTTCTAAGTATGATATTGAGTTTTTAACTACCATGTATAGTAATGATTTGGTTCAAAGGGTAAAAGATGGTGAAAAATTTGACTTGATAATATTAGAAGATGAGATGATGCCTGATTCTGCGTTATCAGTTTTAGGTAAAATGCAAGAGGTAAGAAAAGGGTTTAACACACCGACAATCGTAATGTTAAGAAAGAATAAGGAATCCATAAAAGAACATTACGTAGAAGATGGGTTTGATAATTACATTAGAAAAGAAAATTTGGAAGAAGATTATGATAAAATAATAAAAAAATACATTTAAAAGGATGCTTTTGCATCCTTTTTCCTTTATAGTATGTTATAATTCTATTAGAATAAAAAATAGAATAGGAAGGGTATTATGACAGAATTAGAGATATTAGATGGTTATTTTAGAGCGGTAAACTATTTATCAGCAGGGCAACTTTATTTGCTCGATAATCCACTTTTAAAA
>CAJTXC010000070.1 GCA_910580135.1 uncultured Bacilli bacterium
TAACAAAGGTCTTCCTTTTTTTATACCTTTCCCCCAAACCATTTTACACAATCTAAAGTAAGAATGATTTGACAAAATCAGTCTTTTTTGGTACTATAACAGCTCGTAAAAACAAAAAAGGGGTGTTTTATATGGAAAAACAATTAATAATTAACTTTTTAGATGGGCAACTAAGACAATTAAATAAATTTTTAAGGGATAATAAAGAAGAACTTAAATACTTTAATTCATTTTGCTTTGTAGATCCTGATACTAAAAAAAGCGTTTTAGCGCAACAACAATTTGAATTAGGGTTTAATACCAGTGGTTATACAATGAAATATCCAGATTTTAACTACGATTTATTTGATGTTTATTTAGAGGGTAAGAATAATGAAAAAAATCTCAATAAAGCATTGCAAGCTGTTATAAAAGATGAGATGCGATTAGAAAGTATAAAAAATAATTTGAAGGATGCAAAAGATGGTAAAGGTAAAACTTTTTCTGTACCTAATAATGGTGAAGTATTCAGAAAATTATTAGAAAGATTATATAGAGATTCTGTTGATGCAAGCAGAAAAGGTAATTTCATATTAGAAAGTGTTTTAACTAAATATGCCATGATTTTAGAAAATATTATATTAACTAAGCATGCAGTAATAGTAGAATCAATCGAAGTTTATGAAGCAGCTATAAAAATAGTTGAGGAATTAAAATTAGTTATAAGTGATAATAAATATATAAATTTCACTGATGAAAAGGCTAGTATAATGTTCGAAACTTTATCGTTAAATGGTAAAGAAAAAGAATATTACGATGTAATATTAAAACATAATTATAACCTTGGATTAAAAAAACAGTTATCTAATACTAAAAGAACTAAGACTCGCTTAGTTAAAAAGGTTAAAAATGAAGGCCTTGAAAATGCAAGTGCAGATTTAGAAAATAAAGTATTAGAAATAAAAGATGAATTTTTGTTACAAGTTTTAGACATACTTTTAGAAAAAGCCTTTGAAGAAGCGTATGATAATGGTGATGACATATATCATGATTTAGCAAGGTTATCATTAGATTGCACAGACTTTTTAAGAAAAAAAGGAATTTATACTGATAGTTCTTTTGTAGAAAGTAGATTAGCAACTATAAATCAAAGAAGATAAGTTTTTATCTTCTTTTAATTATGTTATAATACTTTAGGTGATATATATGAATTTTAATATAGAAAACAAGAGTTATGAAGTTATAATTGAAAAGAAAAATATTAAAAATTTGTATATAAGGGTAACAGATGATATAAAGATAAAAGTTACTTGTTCTTTTGTTTATACTAAAAATGCGATTTCAAAAGTATTAGAAGAAAATACTAAATCAATATCAAAGATGATAGAAAAACAAATTAAAAAAAATGAAAAACAAAAAGATGAAGAATACTCTTTATTAGGAATGAAATTAAATGTTATTTATGATGATGTTAGAAAAGCTAAGTATGATGGTAAAACGTTAATTATTAAAGATGATATAATGCTTGATAAGTGGTATAAAAGTATGGCCAAAGAAATATTTAAAACCTATTTAGATGAAGCATATTATGTTTTTGATGAGAAAATCCCTTATCCTATATTAAAGGTAAGACAAATGAAAACAAGATGGGGAGTATGTAATAGAAAAGATAATTCGGTAACTCTTAATCTTGAATTGATAAAAAAAGATCATAAGTATTTGAACTATGTTATCGTTCATGAGCTTTCTCACTTTGTTCATTTTGATCATAGTAAAGCATTTTGGAAAACGGTAGAAAAATATTGCCCTGAATATAAGATTGTAAGAAAAGAGTTAAAGGAGTAAATCATGATAATAGAATCTAAAGATAATAAAAAGGTAAAGTATATAAATAAACTTAGGACTAATAAATTTATGATGCAAGAAAAAAAGTTTATTGTAGAAGGAGAACATTTAGTTAAAGAAGCATGCGAAGCTGGTGTTCTTTTAGAAACTTTTAGCACGAATGAAGTAAATTATAATGTACCTAACAACATTGTTACACCGATAATTATGGATTATATTAGTAATTTGCCATCTTCTAGTAATGTTATTGGAATATGTAAGTTTATCCAAGAAAAAGAAAGCCTAGGAGATAGAATAATAATTTTAGATGACGTTCAAGACCCTGGTAATTTAGGTACTATTATAAGAAGTGCTAACGCTTTTAATATTGATACCGTTGTTCTTAGTATGTCTACGGTTAAAAAATATAATGAAAAGGTAATAAGAGCAGCTCAAGGGATGTTATTTAAAGTTAATGTAATAAGTAAAGACCTTAAAACTTTTATTCCATCCTTGATGGAAAACGGATATAAAGTTTATGGAACAAATGTAGAAGATGGCGTAGATTTAGGTGAAGCTTTTTTAACAGGTAAAATAGCAGTTGTTATGGGAAATGAAGGAAATGGTATAACACCAGATGTAAAGAGCTTATTAAGTGATAATATATATATTAAAACAAGTGATACTTGTGAAAGTTTAAACGTAGCAGTTGCTTCATCAATCATAATGTACGAAATAGGAAAGAGGGTTTAATTATGGAATATTTATATATTGGTAAATTAGTTAATACTCATGGAATAAAAGGAGAAGTTAGACTTTTATCTAAGTTTAGACATAAAGATAAAGTTTTTGTTAAAGATTTTAAATTTTACGTAGGAAAAGATAAAAAAGAATATATAGTAGAAACTTATAGACGTCATAAAAACTTTGATATGGTATTATTTAAGGATAATTATGATATAAACTTAATTGAACATTTAAAAGGGTCTTTAGTATACATAAATAAAGAAGATTTAAAACTAGATAAAAACGTGTTTTTATCTATTGATTTAATAGGATTTGATGTTATAATAAATGATAAATTAGTTGGGGTTATTAATGATGTATTAGATACTCCTGCAAATGAAGTTTTAGTTTTAGATACAGGTGTTATGATTCCATATGTAAATGCGTTTATAAAAAACATAGATATGGAAAAAAGACATGTTATCGTAAACGATGTGAAAGGATTAATATCATGAAAATAGATATATTAACACTTTTTCCTGAAATGTTTGATGGTTTTAAAAATGAATCAATTATAAAAAGAGCGATTGATAATGAAAAGGTTAAAATTGATACTTGTAATTTTAGGGACTTTGCTAAAAATAAACATAAAAAAGTAGATGATACTCCATATGGTGGTGGCGCTGGAATGGTTTTGATGTGTCAACCTATTTTTGATGCGGTAGAAAGTCTAAAAAAGAAAAATAGTAAAGTTATTTTATTATCTCCTCAAGGTACTACTTATAATCAAGAAAAAGCTTATGAATTATCAAAAGAAGAACACTTAATACTAATATGTGGTCATTATGAGGGATTTGATGAGAGAATAAAATCTATATGTGATGAAGAAATTTCGATAGGAGATTACGTATTAACAGGAGGGGAAATTCCTGCGATGGTTATGACCGATTCAATCGTAAGATTATTACCAGGAGTAATAGAAGATGAATCCCATCAAAAAGATTCTTTTAATAATAATTTGCTTGATTATCCAACTTATACTAAACCAAGAGAATATAAAGGTATGAAAGTTCCTGAAGTGCTTCTATCGGGTGATCATAAGAAAATAGATGAATGGCGACACGATGAGCAAGTTAAAATAACAAGTGAAAAAAGACCAGATTTGTTAAAAAACAAGTATGCTTTAAGTAAAGATGGAATTAAAAAAAGCAAGAAAAAAATCTCTCTTGATGATATTAAAAACATAAAAGTAGTAGAAGTTAAAAATAAAAAAACAGGTAAATATGAACTTGTTAAAGAAGAGAAAATTGCCCCAATAACAATCTTTGATCCAAATAGCATAACTGGATATAAGTTAAAGGGAAAAAATAAAGGTTCATATCTTACTAAGATACTTATTACTAAAAAAGATTTTATAAGTAAAATAGCAATTAAAAACATAAGAAAAAAAATTGATGTATTAACGTATAGATTTAACGTAGCCTTAGCTAGTGATGATGACGAAGGAACTGCAAGAGTATTAGGTGAAGCTGAAATGTTAAAACAAATGATAATTTCAACTTATGCAAATTACTTAGGCCATGAAGCATTAGATAAAATTATTAAAAACATTAATTATTTGGTAAATGAGTTTGTAAAAGCTAAAACATTACGAAATAGTTTTATTAAAAATGAAGACGTTAATCAAAGAAGAAGGTAGATTTTATGAATTTTTATAAATTAGATGATAAAGATGATTATAGTATGCACTTAGGTGCCAAAAAAGCCATGGATATTATTAATAGTGATAAAGGGCATAAGGAAATTGAAAAGGATTTATTAGATTATGTGATGGATTTTTCTCAAAATGAATTATATAATATTTTGACTAAATATTATAATTTAAGTAGTAAAGCTTTAAAAGTTATTGAAACGAGATTCATATTAACAGCGGATGATAAATTATTAAAAAAATATTTTAATAATTTTAATAAAACTAGTTTGAGAAAATATCTAAGTTTTGTTTTAAATTCTTTTCCTAATTTTGTTATGAATTTATTAACACAAAAAAAATTAAATAGAGAAGGCTTTTTAAGTGAATGCTTTGATGAAGAAGAATTAATAGAATATATTTTTAACAATAGTACTAAAATTAATAGTAGTGTTGAAGTAAAAGAAAAAAGATTAAAAAATATTTGCATTTTGTACGCAAGAGGGTATTATGATAATTATGAAAGGGGTTTAACGGAAATAATTGATTCGAAAAATCCTATATATATTTTAAAGTTTGCAGAAACTTGTCAAAATCATATTGATCTTTCGTTTATCACTAAGGTTTTAGAAGAAATTAAAGATTTAAATACTTTATATAGCTTTGCAATAAAATTTAAAAATATAGATACAAAAAATATTGCTAAAATATTATTTAATTCAAAAGAACCATTATACATTTTACTTTCTTCTATTTATTTAGATAATGCATTGTTAAATAACTTTAACTCGGTAGAAGATATGTTTCTTCTTATTGATAGTATTGAAAATAAAGCATTAGCTGAATCTTTAATTAAGAAATTATCTAGGATTATTGCTAATAATACAAATAAATCCGTTGATGGTATAGTTGAATCTTTATTTGAAGAAAGTAATTCGAAAAAACTTGCATATTAATTAATTATATGATAAAATTTTAATGTTTTAAAAAAAGCAATCCGCCGCATACTTAAATATTTTTGCATGATTGCTGGTTATATATTTACGAAGGGAGACTTTAGAAAATGAACAAAATTGAACAAATTACAAACAAACAATTAAATCCTTCAGTTCCAGAATTTAGAGTTGGAGACACTGTAAGAGTTGGCGTTAGAATAATTGAAGGTAAAAAAGAAAGAGTACAAGCATTTGAAGGTGTTGTAATATCTCGTAAAGGAACTGGTGTTTCTGAAACATTTACAGTACGTAAAATGTCTGGTGGTGTTGGAGTAGAAAGAATATTCCCAATTCATTCACCAAAACTTGATTCAATTGAAGTTGTAAGAAAAGGTAAAGCAAGACGTGCTAAGTTATATTACGCAAGAAATATAGTTGGCCAATGGAAATTAAAAGAAAGAAATTAATAAGGCTATTTATGCCTTATTTTTTGTTAGGTGATAATAATGAATAATGAAAGAGTAAAAAAGGTAATAAAAGAAGTATATCCATATGTAATAGTAGTTTTAGTTGTTATATTAATCAGAACGTTTATTATAACTCCTGCAATAGTTGATGGTTCGTCAATGGAACCTACATTATCTGATAACAACATTATATTATTAAATAAGCTAAGTTATAAACTTAATGGTATTAATAGATTTGATGTTGTGGTAGTTGACTGGAATAACGAGAAGATAATAAAAAGAGTAATAGGACTTCCAGGAGAACACGTTGAGTATAAAGATGGCAACTTATACATAGATGGATTTGTTATAGAAGAGAATTTTAATCATGCTGAAACAAATGATTTTAAACTTGAAACAATAGGCTATTTAACTATACCAGGCGATAAATACTTTGTAGTAGGTGATAACAGAACTGGTTCAACTGATTCAAGAGTAATTGGTTTGATTGATAAAAAAGATATTTTAGGACACGCAAATGCTAGAATATTTCCATTAAACAAAATTAAAGTAATTAAATAATAGTGATATTTTAAACGAGTAGAATATAATTTTACTCGTTTTATGTTATAATTAGAACGTTGTTATCTTAATTAAAAAATATTAAAAAACGGAAGAAGGTGAAGCTAATGAACGATAAGCTAGAAACAATTACAAATTTGTTTGAAGGCAGTGAAATAAGAAGCATATGGGATAGCGAAAAGGAAGATTATTATTTTAGTGTGGTAGATGTTATCCGTACTTTGACAGAAAGTAATGACGCAAGAAAGTATTGGTCAGTTTTAAAATTGAGATTAAAGAAAGAAGGTTCTGAGTTGACTACGAATTGTAGTCAACTGAAATTAAAATCAAGTGATGGTAAGTATTATAAGCAAGATGTCTTAGATACAAAGGGAATATTTAGACTTATAGAGTCTGTTCCATCACCTAAAGCTGAACCATTTAAAATGTGGTTAGCTTCACTTGGTAAAGAAAGAATAGATGAAGTATTTGATCCAGAAAAAGCAATTAAAAGAGCGGTAGAATATTATCGTAAAAGAGGTTATGATGATAAGTGGATTAAAATAAGATTGGCGGGAATTGTTGATAGATTTAAATTGACAGATGTATGGAAAGATAATGGGATAGAAAAAGATTATGAGTATGGTATATTAACAAATGAAATATATAAGGCATGGTCTGGTATGAAAGCTTCCGAATATAAAGATTTTAAAGGCCTTAGAAAAGAATCTCTAAGGGATGATATGACTGATATTGAAGTTGCTTTAACTGATTCAGGAGAAATTGCAACACGAGAACTTGCAAAAGAACATAAACCATACGGTTTAAAACAAAATAAAGAAATTGCAAAGCGTGGTGGAAATATAGCTAAGAAAACACGAGATAATTTAGAAAAAGAACTAGGAGAAAATGTTATATCTAATAAAAACTCTTTAGATTATGAATATATTGAAGAAATAAAACAAATAGAAGATAAAGGTAGGTGCTAGTAATGAATTACAATGATAATTTTACAAAAACTAATATAAACTGGTTGATAACGATTTAATTAAGAACACCTTTAAAC
>CAJTXC010000071.1 GCA_910580135.1 uncultured Bacilli bacterium
TAATCCTACATTTTAACTTTTTTTATTAAAAATCCCCAAAACTCTTTACACTAACTCAAAACCCTTCTATTAATATATATTTATTATACGTTAATTAATATTAATAAAATGATAGAATTTTGTTTAATATTAAGTAAAATGTTATAATAGATTAAGGTGATTTATATGAATAGCACGTTTAACTATTATGAACTTTTAGGGGTTAAAGAAAATGCTTCCAAAGAAGAAATAAAACTAGCTTATAAAAAGCAAATGAAAAAATGGCATCCTGATATAAATAAATCAGATGATGCAATCGGGATGAGTGCTAAAATAAACGAAGCGAAAGAAGTTTTATTAGATGATGAAAAAAGAAAAGACTATGATGAATATTTAAAGAAAAAAATAGATGAAAACTATAACCGTTATACCCAAAGAAAGGCATATACCCAAAACAAAGAACAAGAAAGTAATAAATACGAAGATAAAAAAGTAACCAAGTGGCAATACTTTAATGATTTTCTAAAACATGCTAACATACCAACTTATAAAAAAGTATTTTCTTTTATAGGAGTTATGTTAGAAACACTTTTATGTTTCATAATAAAATGTTTACTAATAGTAATAGCATACGTAGCGTTTTACGTAAGTTATTTCATAAGACTCATTTACAGTTTTCTATCACCTATCTTTGGAATTCTTGGTTTATTATTAGTTGGAATGTGCCTAACTAATGGTGTTAAAGAAACGTTTAATGATAATCCTGGAATGTTAACGGCTGTAATAGTATTAACGTTAATTTACGTATTAAGTTTTATATTACCAAGTTTATCAGGCATAATATTATCACCTAAAACATTTGATATACTATACAACAAAATTGATATTACCTTGTTTAAAAAATGTGTTGGATATAGGGATTAGAGCAAAATTAACTTGACCAATTAATTAATATAGTGTAAAATTAATTTTGTCAGACGGAGTGATACTCAAGAGGCTGAAGAGGCGCCCCTGCTAAGGGTGTAGGCTGGGCAACTGGCGCGAGGGTTCAAATCCCTCTCACTCCGCCATAAAAAAACAAAAATCTCAAAATAACTTGAGATTTTTTATTTTATACAAAATTAATTTACCCGTATATTTTTTCTAATAATGTTAATCCTATTAAAGAAAGGATGAAAATTATGAAAAACAAAGAAAACAAAAAACATTGTAAAGATTGTAATTGTAATGAAGTAATTGAAAAGAAAGTAAAAACCATGGAAAATGGTAAAGAATATTATCAAGAAGTAGAAAAAAATGAAATAGAAGAAAATCAAGAACAAGATAGTAACGAATAAAGAGCCAATTGGCTCTTTTAATTTACACAAAAAAAGATCTTTAAAAAGACCTTTTTATCTATGTCTTAATTTGCCTTTCATTCCTTTAGTACCTTTTGTACCATCAAACGTTGATAAAATATTTGATTCAAATATAGTTGTTTTCTTTAATTTCTTTTTGAAACGCTTAACCGATATGTTAATCATATCGTCTAATAATTCATCATATTCCTTGTTTAAAGGCATCCATAAATAAAATGATAAACATCCTGGTATCGTATTAAGTTCATTAATATAATATTTTTTTGCTTTTTTGTCATATAGAAAATCTATTCTAACTACTCCTGATGCACCTAATGCTCTAAATGCCTTTTTAGAAGTTTCGGCAATGTCCTTAGCTAGTTTTTCCGGAATATCGGCAGGTATTACACGGTCTGCTGAAATCATTCCCTTAGATGCTCCATTAAATTTTTTAGCAGCACCTTTCTTAGCTCCACTACCAATATATTTATCATTAAATGATAGTATCTCATCCTTACCCATGACTTGTTCTATGGCAGACGTTTCCATGTAACTGTTAGAACCTAACACGCTACAATTAAGCTCAGTCATGTTACCAATTACTTCTTCTACTAAAATCTTATCATCGTATTTAGTAGCTTCTATAATGGCTTCTTTTAAAGCTTCTTCATCTTTAGCAACACTAATTCCGATACTACTACCTTGCCTTGCTGGTTTAACAATTAAAGGATAACCAATTTTTTTAGCATCTGCTAAAATCTTCGCTTCATCTTCAAAGTATTCATTATCATAAAACCAAATATACTTAGTTACAGGCACTTTTTCTGCTTCTAAAATTTGTTTTTGGAATACTTTATCTTGCCCTACTGTACAACCATAAATATCACTACCAGTATATGGAACACCAAAAGTTTCAAGCATACCTTGAATGTTACCATCTTCCATGTTATATCCATGAACCGCAGGAATAACTATATCTACTGTTGCAATAGTTTTCTTAAATAAACCATTTTTATTTTGTAACACTAATGCCCCATCTTTGTTGTAGCACACTACGTTTTTACAATAACGTTTTAAAAGTTCTGGCTCTTTGTAAACATCCATCTCTTTTAAAGGTGCTCCTGTATACATTTCATTTTCTTTTGTTAAGTACATAGGGATAACTTCATATTTATCAGTATTTAAAAATCCCATTGCTTGAACAGCTGTTATTATACTAACTTCGTGTTCTGTTGTTTTTCCACCATATAAAACTCCAACTCTTATCTTCATACTTTAATCAACTCCTATTCGTTATATATATCAGGTAAATCATTTTCTATTAAACAGTAACTTTCTTTACCATTAGATAAACTCTTAACTAGTGCAAAAGCTTCTTTCGTGCTTTTTACAACATATATGTTTTTATCGTTAAACTTAACTTCTTTTAATCCATCTTTTATCGGTTTTGTTATTTTTTCACCAACTAGTATTACTACGTCACAAGAATCTTTCATGTACGTACCAAACTTCTTATTAAGCTCATAAGACTTATCACCAAGTTCTACCATACCTGGTGTCATAACGATTCTTAACCCCGGCATATCTTTTAATACTTCAAGTGCCATTTTAGAACCAACTGGGTTTGAATTATAAGAATCATCTATATAAGTTAGGTTGCCCGCTGGTCTTAGTTCTAGCCTATGTTCTACGCTTTTAACACCAAGTACCGCTTTTTTCATTTGGTCTACTGAAAGTCCAAACTCTTTTGACAAAGCAAGTGATGCTAATATGTTATATATATTATTATAACCTAACAATCTAGTTGTAAACTCATACTTCTTCTTATCTCCTTTAAAGATAACGTTAAACGTTGTACCTTTATTAGAAGTTTTAATATCTGTCGCACGAACATCTACATCTTTATTATCAATACCAATCCAAACGATTTTACAATCATTTTTAAGTTTATAATTTACTTGAAGTTCATCATCTCCATTTAAAACTCCAATACCATCACTTGGAAGACTTTCAATAAGTTCAAACTTACCCTTTTGAATATTTTCTTGAGAGCCAAATATTTCGATGTGAGCAGTACCTATCTTAGTTAAAATACCATATTTAGGTTTTACCAAATCACATAAATCCTTTATTTCACCAACTTTGTAAGCTCCCATTTCCGCGATTAATATATCATCAAACTTATCTAAGTGGTTATTTACCGTAATGATAAGTCCATAAGGTGTATTAAAGTTTCTAGGACTAGGAAGTGCGTTATACTTAACGTTTAATATATCACTTAATATGTTTTTACTACTTGTCTTACCATAGCTACCAGTAATTCCTATTACCTTTAAGTTGTTCATTGCTTTTAACTTATTAACAGCTTTTGTCTTATATGATAAGTAAACCATTTTTTCCGCTGGTTTATTTATTATGATTGATATCATAATAACAAAGTTTAAAAGCATATCATATAAGAATAAACATAAATATATGATGTTTACATTTTTAACGAAATATAAACCTACACATAATAGTACAAATAAAATTACGTTGGTAAAAATAAGCCTTTTTACCCTAGCGGTAACCTTTAATTTAATCTTTGTATCAGCATTTTTATTTTCTTTTATTTCTATTAAAAGAATGATTAAGCATACAACAAAGAAATACACACTTGTTATAACGCTAGCCTCCAACTTAAATATTATTAACACTAAATAAGTAATTAAAACCACCAAGGAACATTTAAGTGGCGTTTTAAAATTACGAATGTCTTTCATGGTCCACTTTAAAAATCTATGGTCATCATTATATAGGTTCTGCTGTGCCATGTGAAGAGATTTTTTCAAATCATAAATAAGCAAAACTATAAATGGTATTAAACTAATATAAAACATTATATACACTTCCTTACTTTATAAAATTTCCTATTATATTTATTGTTTGCTGTAATCTTTCTAAGTATGCATAGTGTGTGCAACCTTCATAAAGAATAAGACCACAATCAGGTATTAATCTTTCATATTCTTTAGTATCTTCTTCTGGGACTTCACTATCCATATCACCATAAATTAAGATTACTGGTGCTTTTATCTTTCTAGCATCATCTGATAAATCTTCATTAACCGTTTTTACTAACACATCTTTCATAATTGGACTTGCTGCTTTATAATCACGGGACCCTATATGATTTTTTGCCCAGCCTTCTAAGTTTTTAATTCCAGGAACCGTTTTTAAAAATTTAAGCATTTTAGTTTTTAAACCTTTTTTGTCATGACCTCTAAGCGCTGGAGATAAAAGAATAACTTTTTTTACTTTGTTTCTTGAAGCATACTTAACGGATACTCTTCCACCAAAAGAATGCCCAACAAGTATTGGTTCTTTAACATCTAATTTTTTTAATAATTCTTCAATCAAAATAGTATAATCGCTTACGTCCATTACGCTTTTTGGTTCAGGGCTTAATCCAAAACCAGGAAAGTCAACAGCAATAATACGATAATCTTTTTTAAAAGGTTCTCCAAGCATTTGCATCATTTGGATGTTTTGTCCCCAACCGTGAAGTAAAACTATTGCATCTTTTTTCTTGTTTCCAAAGTCTAAATAATTTATATCCAATCCGTTTATATTCAAGTTAATCACCTATTTCTATTATGGATAAATCTTCTTTACATATTATACCATTTTTTACTACAAATTAAAACAAAATAAGCATTTTACTTATTTTGTTTACTATTAACACTAGACATATCTTTACTGGCATCTTTAGACAATAAAGGTTCTAGCTTATTTTCTTTATCGTATTGATAATTTAATCTATTTTGTTTTGTAACAATTTTTTCTCCTAAATTCTTTTCTATATCACATCTTGCAACAAAAGCGGCATGTCCACCTAGTTTTGCTATCTTTTTATTTTGCTCTAAGCCTTGTGGTTTATGCTTTTTAGCAAGTCTTTTAGTTGTTTCTTCAGATAAATCAGTTAATATTACTTCTATACTATCCATGTTATCTCTTAAAGACTCTTTACGAAGACCTTTATACTCTTTATATTCCTTTGAAGTCATACCAGACCATTCTTTATATATTTCATTAGTCAAAATAGCAAATTCTTTATTTTCGGTTATTCCACCTTCATACCAAGCATCAGTTAATTCTTTTCTATCTTGAATTCCTTTTATACGTTTGGCAATCCATTTTTCATCATAACCTTTCGCACGATATAAGTCTATTGCCCTTTGTGCTGATATTGATGGATCAAATACCTCATTTATTCTTTCACTTCCTAATTTTGCTAACCACCCTTTTATTGGTTCTGCATTTTTGCTAGGTACTGATTCAATTATTCTAAACATTTCCTCAATATCACAAACATCAGTCAGACGATACTTGCCATCTTGTGATTTCAATTTCAACTGTCCGATTTTCTCGGACACTTCATTTCCTTCTTGTTTCAGTTTACTTTTTAAATCACTCCAATATTTTCTAGGTCTATCACTTTCTGATAAAACACCAATTAAATCTACAATACTAATATAATATTTTTCTTGTTCTTTATCCCAAATAGTTCTAATTGTTTCATTATTAAAAATTTTATTTATTAAATGCATTTTATCTTGATTCATTCACATCTCCTTTATAATTATATTTTAAAATTTACATTGATTACATATTTATATTATCATTCATACATTTGTTTGTAAATAGATTTTTAATATTTTCTTATATATAAAAAGAATAGTCCTAAACTATTCCTTATTTCATATTTTCATATAATGAATATTATTTTGAAAAGTTCACATCTAATATATTACATTCTTCCATGTCATCAGTATATTTATGAGAATAAACGTCATCCAATTGTTTATTATCTGGATTATAACTGCCTATCCATGGATCGACTGCTTCACTAATTTTAAAACCTAATACCTTTTTCAAGATACTTCCATCTGCTTCTCCTCTTTTAACAAACCCAGAAAATTCAGTTCTCAAATCATCAAAACTAGGTAATTTTTTTATATCTGATAATAGTTCTTTAGTTTTATCTGAGACCCATTTCTTTTTAGCCCTATGAAAAGTTTCATGAAAATTACCAATACCAACCCAAAGTATTCCTCTTTGTATATACTCTTTAATAAAATTTTCTCTTACTTTTTGAACACTTTTATCATCTTCATAGTCTTTTAATTCTAAAACAGCTTGATATGCATAAGATATTTCATCTGATATATCATCTAGCATTAAAGAAGTATAGCATCTAACTATTGCTAGTTTTATTTCCTTAGCATAGTTTTTATTAAAATTAGATTTATTACAAACTGCTAACAATTCACTTGCTGGTGCTAACCAATCATAATTAGATTTTTTACTTTCCCTAATAATTCTATTTCTTATATGTAAATCACTCATTAGATGTGGATATCCATAGTGATCTTTTATTAAAAACAAACCTGCCATAACAAAACCTCCTTATTTATTAATCCTATCCTTTTACTACTACGTTTACTATTTTATTTTTAATAACAATTACTTTAACAACTTCTTTACCTTCGGTATGTCTTTTAACGTTTTCGTTAGATAAGGCTTTTTCTTTAATAACGTCCTCAGTATCATCTACTGATACGGTAATTGTTCCTCTTAGTTTACCATTTACTTGAACTGCTATATCAAACTCTGTTTTTACAAGTTTAGCTTCGTCATATAACGGCCATGCTTCGTAAGCAATCGTACCTTCATGACCTAACATATTCCATAACTCTTCGGTAATATGTGGACATATTGGATTTAACATCTTAACTAAACCTTCAATATATTCCACAGGAATAACGGTTTCTTTATACATTGCGTT
>CAJTXC010000072.1 GCA_910580135.1 uncultured Bacilli bacterium
CTATATTATCACCAGCACCAATAGAATCTATTACTGCACCTTTGTTTACAAAGTCTCTAATACTATACTCATCAAGACCGTTTGATAAACAAATTTTCGCATCAGGAAATCCTGCTTCATCCATCATTTGTCTAGCTGCTTTAGAAAGATAAATCAAATCACCACTATCTATTCTAATTCCTTTAAATTTATATCCGTTTGGAATCAAATATTCTTTAGCTACTTTGATTGCATTTGGAATGCCACTTTTTAAAGTATCGTAAGTATCAACTAAGAATACACAGTTTTCTGGATTACTCTTTGCATATGCCATAAACGCTTCATACTCAGTATCAAAATTTTGAATCATGCTATGTGCCATAGTGCCCATTACTGGAATATCATATTTTTTAGCAGCGTATACGTTTGAAGTTCCAGCACAACCTCCGATATAAGCATATTTACTAGCTTCTATCGCTGAATCTACTCCTCTTGCTCTTCTTGCTCCGAATTCCATCACTGGAATACCTTTAGCTTCATTAGTAATTCTTTTAGCAGCAGTAGATACTAATGATCCGTGGTTGAAATGCGCAAGTACCGCTGTTTCAATTATTTGAGCTTCTATAATAGGTGCCTTAACCGTAATTACTGGTTCATTTGGAAATACTGGTGTTCCATCTGGGATAGCATATATATCACCAGTAAACCTCATGTTTTTAAGATACTCTAAGAACTCTTCGGTAAAATTACCAGTTTCTCTTAAATAATTAATATCCTCTTCAGTAAATTCAAAATTATTAATATACTCAATAATATTATCTAAACCATTGGTTATGGTATATCCTCCCTCAAAAGGATTTTTTCTAAAGAAAGTATCAAAATAAGCTATTTCATCTTTCTTTCCGGCATCAAAATAAGTTTGAGCCATTGTTAATTCATAAAAATCAGTCATCATCGTTTTATTATTCTTTTCCATAATCATTTTCCTTCTTTCTCTTATTTACATTTTGTTAATATCATAGATTAAATTTTTTTCTTATATTTTTTTACAACACTTATACCTGCTTGTTTCATAAATTTATAAGCCATATCGTTATACTCTTCTCTATTGTGATTTGGAGCATCATAAGTATCATTTGCGTTCATTGGGAAAATAACTTCAACATCCCTATTTTCGCTATCAAAGAATTTTATAGTTGGTAATGCAGCCTCCATAGAACAAATATCAGTACAACCGCCAGCGAATATAACCTTTTTTAAATTTTTCATTTTTCTAAGTGTTTCAATAAAACCTGGAGCAAATACTGACATGGTAGTATTTTTTCTAAATACTAACGCATCATCAACATATGGTGCATATTCTTCAATAATTTTCGCTTCCCAAGTTCCTTCCTTACAATGTTCTGGAAATTTATTAAATTCAGCACAATTCTCATCGTGTGACTCTTTAATAAATATAATTCCCTCTTCTTCTCTTTCGAACTCTTGTAATAATTCTCCTATTACTGGAATTAAAGCTTTCATATATGGCGTAGCCATATTTCCTTTCTTTACAAATCCGTTAACCATGTCAACAACGATTAACAATTTTTCAATTTCTTCTATTCTTTTCATTTTTATCTCTCCTTTGTTTTTATCTTTTTGTTAATATCATGCTTTAAAAATTTTTACATGTTATCTAACATGTTCTTTTATTATTTGAAATAATAAACTTCTTTAATTTATTTTTACTTATAAATATTTACAGAGGACTTTATCATCCATAAATGTCTTTATTAAAAATTGTTTCATACTTTCATTCTCCTTTCACTTGTATTACTATTATAATATGTTTTTATCTTTTTGTTAATATCATTTATTTTAAATTTTACAAGTTTTTCTCACTTGTTATTAACATTATATTAATAACAGTGTAATTTGTCAACTACTTTTTTAAAAAAAATTTAAATTTTATTCAAAAATAAGAAAAGACGATTATTATCGCCTTAATTTTTACTCTTTCGTTTTGAGTAAAATATTGTTATAACCCATACTAATATCATCAAAACTATTGGTAAAATACATTTGTAATAACTTACTTCTTCAGGTTTAATTAAATATGCTGCAATAAATAAATTTACAACACCTATAAACCATTTGTTTCTAACACTTAGTTTGACTCCTATCTTATTACACATTTTATCTAACCAAGGAAAGAATAATAAACTTAGTAAAACAAGAAGCATTCCCATTACTACACAATATGGAATCTTAAAAGTAAAAGCTTCTAATCCAAGAAGAAATATAAATACAAAAGCACCATTTTTTAACGATCTTTTAATACTAGTTAAAATATTATTATTATTCATAATTATACTATTGGACCATTATATTCAAAAATATTATCTTCATCAAAATAAGTTTTTACATCATTTTTTATTTTGGAATCTTTTATTGCAATTAAATTAAGATCTTTTATTTTTATGGATTTTCCACCAAGTATAGTTCCAAAATTAATTGTTTTTCCTAGCACTTCTCTTACGAAGCTTTTTAAAAATATTTCCCTTATATTTTTTAGTTCTTTTGATATATTAGATTCCATAGTTTTAGTACTATAAATCGGAAAAAAACTATCGTCTTCTAATATTTTTATTCCAAATTCACCGTCGTTTTTTAACTTACTTTTTATGTAGTAAGAAACACTGTTGGTTTCTTTATCATGTATGCACCTATAAACATATTCTTTTTTTGTTAACCCAGGTTTATTAATGCTTTTTGCTAAAGAATCATTAATTCCTACAAATAAATCATTGTTTATAATATATTGGTCCGCTTTCATAAAAGCATCTTTAACTTTTAAAGTTCCTTCGTTTATTATATTGATTGCAACTGACTTACCAAACATTGGTATTAAAATTTTTTTCAAAATATCATTTCTTCTTTTTTCATAATCTTTGTCATAATCATATTCATTTAAGAATACGGAAACAAAATTATTTTGGTTTATTATTAACGAAGGATTTTCATCTAAACCATAATCCAATTTAAATGAATATGAACCATTTATAAGACTTACTATAACATTTTCCATATTAATCAACTAATACTCCTTTTACACTTGCATTTAAATTAGAAATGAAATTTTCAGCATTAACTTTAGAGCCTGTTTCACCATAATGGATAGGAACTGCATATTTTGGTTTCATTTCATTTACAGCTTTTGCAGCCTCACTATCAGTCATGGTATATGTTCCACCTACTGGTACAAATATAACATCACAATTAACTGCTTTAAGTTCATCTGTTACATCGCTATCTCCAACCACATAATATTTAACACCATTAATTTCAACATTATATCCAACCCAATTATAAGATTTTTTATGATATGTTTTATTAGTGTTATATGATGGTATAGTATCAAATTTTATATCATCAACTACATAACTTTCATTAGGATAAACAACTGTCAAATTATCTTTAGAAACGCCTAAACTGATAATCTTACTTTCTAAATCACTAGTTACAATAAATTTAGTATCATTTTTCATAACTTTTTTAATATCAGATTCAGAATAGTGATCATAATGAGAATGAGTTATAAAAATATAATCCGCATCATTAGATGCACTATTTATTTTGAAGGGATCAAAATAAATTGTTTTTTCATTTTTTTCTATTCTTATCGAAGCATGATAATTAACCGTTATATTGTTCATAATATTTTCCTCTTTCTTTTCAGTTGTTGGAACACCAGTTGTTTTATTTTCTTTTGTTTCAACTTCTTTTTCTTTTCCTATAAAATTAGAAAAAATCAAAGTTCCAACTAAAAGAACTATTACTATAATCAATATCCATCCAATTTTTTTCATTATTATTCTCCGCTATTTTTATATCTTTTAACGCATTCTTCTATTAATTGTAAGGCTTCTTCTCTACCATGATATTCACCAACTTTAACATCACCAGTTTGAAGATTTTTATAATTAGCAAAAAAGTCTTTTATTTCTTCTAATAAGAATGGTGATAGATCTTCTAATGTTTTAACATGATCATATCTTGGATCAACATCTACAACTGATATTAGTTTATAGTCTTCATCTCCACCATCTACCATTTCTAAATACCCTAATACTCTAGATGGTACAATACATCCTGGATAAGTAGGTTCTGTTCCTATAACTAATATATCTAATGGATCTCCATCTAATGCTAAAGTATCTTCTAAATACCCATATTCAGTTGGATATGCCATTGCTGAATATAAAACCCTATCTAATTTTATTTTACCTGTTTCATGATCTACCTCATACTTATTTCTAGATCTATAAGGTATTTCAATAATTGCGTCTACTACATCATTTTTCATAATTTACTTCCTTTCTCTTTTTGTTGCAAAACAATTATATCATAAATTAAATAAGATTAGAAATTTTTTTCTAATCTTATTCATCATACCAATCATCATCGTCATCATCCAAATCATAATATTCACAATCATACATATTACAATTACATACGTCATAACCATTACCTTCACATGCTTTTTTATTATTTTCTTTTATTTTTTCTTCAGTTTCACTACTAATTTTTATTTTTACATCTATTTCATGTAATTTTCCATAATCATAAAGTTTTCTATGCTTAAGATTTTTTATTACTAAATCATAAATTTCTTTTATGGAATACTCTTCGTTTTCTTTTCTTTTATATTCTAAATCATCAGTTATTTCAAAATTTTTATTGAAATCATAATATGTTACTATTGCAACTATATCATCACCTACGGTATTATCTATTTCATAAGAACATCTACCATGATATAAATCTTTACATGTTAATTTGGTATTTTCACTAAAAGTCTCTCTTTTTTCTTTAACAATTTTTTTATATTCCTTTGGAACACCATCAACGTATGTTGTATTAACTACTTCGTAAAATGATAATCCTATTCCAACTGCGAATAATGCAACAGAAGAAATCACACTTACAAGTAATGCCTTTGAATTTAATTTTTTATTAAATATGAACCTAAAGCATAGATCTATAAATATATAATTCAAACTGATATAAGTTAAACCACATAAAAATATTCCAAAGTATGGTAATCCTTGTGCTAATAAAACAATTCCTATTACTATACAAACAAATGCTGCTAAAAAGCTAAATATTGCAGGTACTAGCACAAATACTAAAAACACTTTAATCATTGTAATTATTACTTTTGTAAACGATCCATTTCCTTCTTTTCTTTGTTTCTTAAAGTTATTTTTCTTTGCCTCTGATTTAATATTATTCTTTTCTATATTTTCTTCTTTTATAGATTTTTTTTCTTCCACTGTTTCAACTTCCATATATCTTTTCTTAACAAAGTTGACTATTCCAGCTACTGCCAAAACGAAATATATTATTTCTATCATATATCTCCATATTATTGCAAGCCCATCACCAAACGGAGAAATAAGTCTTTCAAATAACCACTCGCCTACTTCTTCAACAAACAAAACAGGTAATTTTAATATTGCAATAAATAATATTAAAACAATAAATTCTACAACAAACTTAACTATGTCATTTGCTGATCTACTTCCTATGTTTTTAGCAAAGTCTTTAACAAAAGAAACACAAGTATCAATAAAATCTGCTACTACGTTTTTTTCTTTTATTGTTTCTTCATAATCCTCACTTATTTTATAGGCTGATAAAATTTCTTTTACTAATTCCTCAAAATCTCCAAAGTCTTTAACTGCTTCTTCCTCTGTTTTACCAGACGCTACTTTTTCATTTATATGGTCTTCATATTCTTCGATGATATCTTCTAATTCATTTTTATTTAATATCTTAAGTTTTTTTCTTAACTTCTCTAAAAAAACTTTTTTATTCACTTTGTCCACTCTCCTTTATGAATTTACTTACACTTTCATTAAATTTAGTCCACTCTTCTAATAACCCATCTTTTCTTTCCTTGCCTAGAATTGTTAAATGATAATACTTTCTAGGCGGGCCCTCATTTGACTCTTTTAAATAAGTTTCAAAATAGTTTTCGTTAGTTAATCTCTTAAGGATTGGGTAAATTGTTCCTTCATTAACATCAACTATTTCAGAAACCGCTTCAACAAGTTCATAACCATACTTATCCTCGTCTTCTACTAGTAGAAGTACAAGGAGTTCTAGAACTCCTTTTTTAAACTGGGTATTTATAATAATCACCTCACATTTTTATAATAACACCTAGTACTATGTATTGTCAAGTACTAAATTATACAAAAAACATATTAAAAATATTACACATTTTAATAAAATATATTTGACAATCATACAAATTAAATATATAATTTTTAATACATTTATAGAAAAGAGGATGTGTTTTCAATGAAAAAATATAAGAAAGTCATAATCGCCTATGGGCTTGCATGGTGTATGTTATTTTCTTTCGCATCACTTAATAACAAGAATGAAAAAAATGAAAATAATTTTAATAAATATGAAGAATATAAAAAGTATATTACTTCCGATGTCCCATATAGTGACGCCGATATATTCGTAACCTTTGAGGAAATAGTAAATAATAAATGGTATGTAATTGAAACAAAAGAAGATAATGAAACTGATATAATCATGACTAAAAAAACATCTTTTGATAATCTACGAAACGGAAAGGCTTGTTATTATTATAAAAACGCACTTAGTAAAGAAAATAATGTATATAGAGTTTATTATGATAAAATAGAAAAAAGTATCTCGGTACAATCAGGACCTAACATAATTAATACGGTATCACTAGCTGATTACCTAATAGAAAATAATATTGCTAAGCCATACTATAGCGAAGATGAAATATTTGAAATATTTGAGTTAGTAAAAGAAAAGATAAACGAAAAAAAAGATATTAATAATGGCGATGCTTTAGTTAAAAAGCAAAACCATCATTAAATCTTTTTTTATTTATTAGGATCTAACAAAGTAAGCGCTACTTTTTCCTTTTCCTTAAATATTTCTTCTACGTAGCAATCTACTATATCCCCTACGCTTAATACATCAGATGGATGTTTTATATAATCTTTTGATATTTTAGATATATGAGCTAGTCCATCATTATGAAGTCCAATATCTATAAACGCCCCAAAATCTACTACGTTTCTAACCGTAC
>CAJTXC010000073.1 GCA_910580135.1 uncultured Bacilli bacterium
TATTATTTGTTTAATTCATATAATAAAACAAAGGTGATATCATGCGTCCAAATAACTTTTTTACAAACGGTTTGACAAAATACGTATTACTTGTATTAGCATTTTGCTTTATAACTTTTTATCAAGTAATACTGGCTTTAATATTTTGTGCTAGATTTCATATATTTTTGTTACTCATAGATCTTTCCATCTTGTTCTTTGGTATTTTTTGCCTCATTTTCCATAAATAACTTATCAGTAGTAACTAAGTAATTACATAATGTTGCAACGTTTTTGGTATTATTTATTTCTTTATTTGTAAATTTTATTTTGGGAGGAAGAAAAAGAATGATAAACATTAGTTTTCTTTCTTCTTTATTAAGAGGAAATTTTTTTAAATAATCTTTATATAATTCATTAAAATCATATTTTTCATAACATTTTTTATAAAGATTTATAAAGTCATAAATTGGTAAATCTCTTTTTGCTTTATTCCAGCTGATAAGCAAGTTATCATTTGACCTTATAAGATGACTTGCATCCAAATTATTATGAAGTAAAACGACTCTTTTTTTAGACTTATTTTTCATAAGTTCATACCAGTTATCTAATTCTTTTTTACAAAAGTTAATACAAGAAAAAATAGAAGAACAATTTCTAGCTAGCATATACTCACTGGGTGACATATATATTTTAGATTCAATCATCGTTATTACGTCATCATAATAATTAAAAGTGTTTTCTATTTCCGTATTTAAACTTTCATATATCTCTTTTATTTCATCAAGTGAAGTGTCTTTATAATAAACCGTTTTATTATGTAAAAGAGCGTCCAATTTAACTAGGTCACTCATTCTTTGTTCACTAGGAGTTTTCGCATCTGAATTAAATTCATATACGTATATATCATCGTCTACGTATTCTAACTTAGGTAAATATGGAAAACCCCTAGAATTTAAATAATTATATATTTCTATTATGTTATTGCAATTAGCCTTTACAACGTGTTTTTTATTATCTTGACTTCTATAAATAACAGTATCATTATACATTTCATAACGTCTTACGTTATCACATAATCCTTTAATTTTATTTCTTATTAAATCTCTATTCATTAGATAAAGGAATTATTAGTTTTGTACCAAGGATTATGTTTTCTAAATCATTATACTTTTCTAATTCTTCTTTAGTTACATTATACTTTTCTTTAATGGTTTCTACCGTTTCACTTTCTCTTACAATATGAACTTTATATGTAACATATTTTTCTTCATTATCTAAAAAACTAGATGAAAAACTACTAGATAAATCTATGTTTTGATCTCTATCATCAGAAGTCATAATTACGTTTTCTTCATTAGTAGTCATCATGGTATCCGATGTGTTATCTAAAGTTGCAACTTCATTATTAATCATAAAATCATCCCTATCATTATTTTCTTTAATCTCTTCGTTACGCATTTCATTCTCACTAAATTCCGCAACTGAATCACCTTCTATTTCTAGAACTTCAGGTTCTTCTCTTTTAAAATAAACTAAGTTATTAGCAAGTACGTCTATATGAACTTTTAAAAACTCATCATTTATAATTTCGTAATAAAAATCATCTATGTCTATTTGTACTTTTGATGCATCATACTTATCGTCTAACGTAATATCAAAAGATACTTTTTTTTCAAAAACCTCTTCATTTATACTTATATCATTTATCTTGTACTTTCCACTTATTGTAAAATCACCTACAATAGAATCATCATTTTCCATTGCTAAATTATGTTCTAATGCAATACTTGTTATTTCTGATATTCTAGTTCCAAACTCTAAATCTTTAACAAAAGGTATTACTTGTTTCATATACTCATCTCCATTCAATAAAGATTATGCATATAAAAAGAAGAAAATGTTAATTTTTCTTCTTTTTTAAAAATATTTCATTATATATTTCTTCGTAAGTATCAACCATTATAATATTTAAATTTTCTCTTACTTCTTTAGGAATATCTTCTACATCATGCTCGTTTCTTTTGGGTATGATAATTGTTTTTATTCCTGCGGCGTAAGCTCCAATAGATTTTTCTTTTAATCCTCCAATTGGAAGAACCTTACCAGTTAAAGTCATTTCACCAGTCATAGCATAACTAGATGGTACTACCTTATTAGTTAAGGAACTTATTATTGCAGTAGTAAGTGCTGTGCCCGCTGATGGGCCATCTTTTGGTGTTCCAGCTTCAATAGCGTTTATGTGAACACATATATTATCAAGACTAGATAAATCTATTTTATATTTTTTAGCATTACTTTTAATATGACCTAGTGCGATCATTGCACTTTCTTTCATAACATCGCCTAAATTACCAGTTAATTTTACATTATCTTTAGCAGCGTAAGTTACAACTTCAAGAGGTAATATATCTCCACCAAAACTTGTATAAGCAAGACCATTTACTATTCCTTTAGTATCTTCTGATAACACACTAGTATTTTCAAACTTAGGTTTACCTAAGAACTCTTCTATTTTTTTATCGGTTACTTTAACATTTATCGTATCTTTATCATCTTCTAACATTTTTTTAACGTATTTTCTAACTATTTTATTTATAACTCTTTCTAGTTCACGCACTCCTGCTTCTTTAGTATAATTTCTAATTATTTTTAAAATCATATCATCAGAAAACTTAATGTTTGAAGAATCTAAATTATACTCTTTACAAGCAAGTTTAATTAAATGCTCTTTTGCAATAAATAATTTTTCATATTCCGTATAGCTAGATAAATTAATTATTTCTAATCTATCTCTTAATTCTTCAGGTATTTGACCTATGTAGTTTGCTGTTAAAATAAACATTATCTTAGATAGGTCATAAGCCTCTTCAACATAGTTATCATAGAATCTATCATTTTGTTCAGGATCAAGAACCTCAAGCAAACTACTTGCTGGATCTCCTTTTATATCCTTAGTCATTTTATCTACTTCATCTATTAAAAACACTGGGTTATTAGAACCGCATTTTTTAAGAGCATTAATTATTCTACCTGGATTAGCGCCCATGTAAGTTCTTCTGTGCCCAATTATTTCTGCAGGATCATTTACCCCACCAACTGATATTTTAACAAACTTTCTGTTCATAGCATCCGCAATTGATTTTGCAAAGGAAGTCTTACCAACACCTGGAGGACCTACTAAACATATAATAGGGGCTTTATTTGATACACTTCTTTTTTTAACTGCTAGATACTCTATTATTCTTTCTTTTATATCATTTAGACCATAATGTGATTCATCTAAGACATTTCTTACCTTTTTTAAATCAGTATTATCTTTAGTACATGTATTCCATGGAAGATTTACTAAAACATCAATATAATTTCTAATGATACCAACTTCTGGTGATGCAGATGGAGTTGATTCATATTTTTTTAATTCTCTTTCAAGCTTTTTTATAATGTTTTTAGGAGCTTTTAATTTACTTATTTTTTCTCTTATTTCTTCTACTTCATCATCTTTAGAAGAAATGTCCCCCAATTCTTCTTTAATTAATTTTATTTTTTCTCTTAAAATGAATTCCGTTTGAGTTTTATCCATTTCTTTTTTTAACTTAGTATCAAGTTTTTTTTCAATTTCAAAAACGTCAAGTTCTTTTTGGATATCCTCTAAGTTCATCATAACCCTAGTATGAGGATTGGTGGTTGTTAAAAATTCATATTTTCTTTCAAAAGAAAGTGGCATGTAGTTTGCAACAACGTCTGCTAAACGACTTACTGTTTTTATTTCATCAATTACACCTAATATGCTATTTGACGAATACGGAACTACTTCTATATAGTTTTCTAGTTCCATCTTAAGTTTTCTTACTAATGCTTCTTCATCGCTAGCATCAAGCGCGTATTTTGTTGGTGAAGATACGTTACCTGCAAAAATATCACTTTGGTTTTCATATGGTAAATAACTATTTATAACAGCACGCTTTTTACCTTCTATAGTAACGCGTGTGCATCCATTTGGTAATACTGTTTTTTTAGTTATTTGCCCTATTATTCCAAGCTTTGGTAATTTCTTAATTTCTATTCTTTCTTCTAAGTAATTAAGTGGTGAAACAAGCAAAACATAACCATCATGATTCTTACTTGCTAAATCTATTATTTTTGTGTCTAATTCATCTATTAAATCTATCTTAAGTTCTGCATAAGGAAGAACGATAATTCCTCTTAATAATATCACTGGTAGTTCTGTTTTTGTCATAAAATATTTCTCCCTTCACACAAACATAAATTTTACTTTTTATTATAAACCCTGCGCAATAAAAGTCAAGCTATATTATCGATTTTAATTAGTAAAATTATGGCAAAGATAAATTCTCATACTTCAATAAAAAAAAGACTTATAAAGTCTTTCCGGTTTTATCATTATTTTTTACAATAAGTTCTTCTGGATGCATATAATATAAACTACTAAATTCATAAATTTCTTTGCTATCATTAATAAGATCTATATGTTGATTACAAATAATGGATATTCTTTTTGAATTATAAATCACTTCTAAAAATAATTTATAAATATCTAAAGAAGCTTCTTTATCATCACCAAGCAAATCACTTGACGTAGAAAATAAATTTATAAGTGTGTTAACCATAAAATTTAATTTATTATTCAACAAATATAAACTTAATTTTTCTTTATCAAGTTTCTTAGAGTCATAAACTAAAGTTTGGTAGTTTATATATAAAGGAAGTTTTGCAACTTCAAATTTTAATCTTTTTATATTATCACTTTCAGAGACTTTTTTATCATTCAAATAAATATTCATATTATTTCCAACTTCGTGGCATAAAGAAACATAATCATCATATATTTTATTAAAACAATCTATTTTTTCAAAACTAATACTAATTTCGTTTAAAATTTCTTTATTTAAAAAAGTTATATATTTAAATATCCTAAGTATAGTATCTTGAAATCTTTGTTTTTCTTTATTTATCATAAGCAATCCCTCTTTTTTGCCTATATGCTATCACAGCAAATACATTAAGTCAATAATAAAAAAATCCTATTAAGGATTTTTTTATTATTTCTTTAAAATTTCTAATACTTTTTGTACTTTTATATCATATTTAAGCATTTCAAGACCACCAAATGCTTTAACATATTCATCTTTTTCGATTCCATGTTTCTTAGCTTTTTCTTCAGCATCTTTTTCAGCTTCTTCATCAGTAGCTTCAATTTTTTCAAGTTCAATTATTTCATCAATAGCAAATCTTAATTTAACTCTTTTTTCAGCTTCATCATGCATTTGTGCTTTTAATGCTTCTTCTGAAGAATTAGTAAACTTATAGAATTGGTCTAATGTTAAACCTTGCATTTGTAATCTTTCACCATATTGTGCAACCATTCTATCTAATTCTTCGTGAATTAATTCATGAGGAACATCTACTTCAGTTTCCTTTAATACTGCTTCAAACAATTCATCAACATATTTATTTTCAGCTTGATATTCCATTTGTTCAGTCATTGATTCTTTAATAGTTTTTTCTAAATCTTCCTTAGTTTTAACATCTTCTAAACCTAAATCTAAGAAGAATTCTTCATTTAATTCTGGATAAACCTTTGTTTTAACTTCGTGTACAGTAACTTTAAATACTACTGGTTTTCCTTTAAGTTCTTCAGCATGATAATCTTCTGGGAATGTTACGTTAACGTCTTTTTTATCTCCAGCTTTAACACCTACTAAAGCTTCTTCAAAACCAGGTATAAATGAATGACTACCTAATTCTAATGCATGGTTTTCAGCTTTACCACCTTCGAAAGCTTTGTCTCCGTCAAAACCTTCGAAGTCGATTATAACTGTATCTCCTTCTTCTGCACTACCATCTTTAATAGTTAAGTCAGCATATTCTTTTCTCATTTTATCTATTTCAGCATCAACGTCTTTTTTAGTTACTTTAACAGCATCTTTCTTAACGTTTAAACCTGTATATTTTTTAATTTTAACTTCTGGTTTAGTAGTAAATACGAATTTATAAACAACTCCTGTTTCATCTGCTTTATCAATAGCTACAGTAGGTTGCATAATAGGGTCTCCCTTAAATTCATCTAATGCTTTTACATAAGCTTCTTGCATGCAAGCATCTACTGCTTCAACAACAAGTGATTGCTTTCCATATTTCTTTTCAAAAACATTTCTAGGAGCCTTTCCTTGTCTAAAACCATCTATTTTAACTGTTTTAATTACTTTCTTAAAAGTTTCATCTAATTTTTGTTCCCACTTTTCACCAGATATTTCAACTGTTACTTCATGAATATTTTTAGCTTTCTTTTCTTTTTTTTCTGCCATAAATCAAATTCCTTTCTAAATCAATTAGTATTATAACTTATTTATATTTCTTAATCAAGTATTTGTTAACCAATGTGTCAACAAAAAAAGATAGTATTTATTATAATTATCATACTATCTTTTATTACCTTAGTATTTTACTTTCTTCAGTTTCTTTTTCCTTTTCTATTTCTTCATCAGCATCTAAATATTTACATACTATATTTTCTTTTTTTGTTAAATATCTTTGTTCTTTTGCGTTACAACTTCCATTTAATAATATTAAAGAGGAAAAAGAAAGCCAAATACTTAAACCTGCTAACAGTTTGTTTTCTACATTCATCTCAATACCAATATTACCTAAAAATTCTATCAACTCATTAATCAAATAAACTTCTCCACCTAATAGCATAGCATCCACTAAAATTTGCAGCGTATTATTAATAATTCTTTTTCTCTTAATATCATTAAGTTCTACTGCTAAGTGAGCTTTACTATAACGCTTTAGATTTTTTTCATAATCCTGTAACTTTTTATCTTTCTTTTTTGACATATTATTCCCGCCTTTTTTCTTTGAATGTGCATTACTATAACACATTACCCCC
>CAJTXC010000074.1 GCA_910580135.1 uncultured Bacilli bacterium
GTAATAATCAATTCAAGTATATGAATTAAATATTACACTTATAGGGTACCAGGTGTAAAAAAATGATTGAAGAAAAAGTAAAGATAATACCCATGACGTATGATAAGATGTTTAAAAGTGTATTAACAAGTAAGGAAGCAAGAGGCTATTTAGCAAGTATAATAAGTGATATAACGGGACTACCAAAGAATAAAATAGAAAAAGATATGATAATAAAAAATAGTGAACATAGTATAAATAGTATAAGTGAAAAGAAAAAGATAAGTGATTTAGTAGTAGAAATAAAAGATAGTGTAATAAACTTAGAAATGAATAAATATTACTATGATGGATTAATAGATAGAAACCATGAGTATATAGCAAAAATAAGAGAAAGTTTAGTAAAAGAAGGAGAAACATATAGTGAACTAAAAAAGATAATCCAAATAAACTTTGATAACTATAACAAATATAAACCAGATGATAGAGTAATAATAAAGTTTGAAATGCGAGATAAAGAAAAAGGAGTAGAAGAAGGAGTCGGAATAGAAAGTTATCACGTGATACTTCCAAATGTAAAAGAAAAGTATTATAATGAAGATAACAAAGATGAGTTAGTTGGAAAGTTGGTGATCATGGTGGAAGAAAGATATGAAGAGTTAGAAAAGTTGATAGAGAAATATACTGAATTAAGACCAGTAGGAAAAAAGATGGTAGAAATAAGCCGAGATGAAGAATTGCAAGGAATATATGATGCAGAAGAACATGCAAGAAAAGTAAGAAATAGTATAATGGCAACGGAGTTAAAGAAGAATTTTTTTGAAGGACTTAATAAGGGAATGAAAAAAGGTATAAAAGAAGGTATAAAAGAAGGAAGAAAAGAAGGAATTAATAGTACTGCAAGTAAAATGTTAAAGAAAGACATGGAAGTAGATTTAATTTCAGAGCTTACTGGATTATCTATTGCTGAAATTATAAAGTTAAAAGAATCTAATTAAACTTTTTTTGAAATATGATATAATACCCATAGGTGATTTATATGGATAAGATTAGGGAAAAATTAAAGCTATTAACTACAAAGCCAGGATGTTATTTGATGAAGAATGATAATGGTACTGTTATATATGTTGGTAAGGCAAAGAACTTAAAAAGAAGGGTATCTTCTTACTTTAATAGAGAACATACTGGTAAAACTAAGGCTTTAGTAGAAAATATTAAAGATTTTGAATATATTGTAACAGCAACTGAAGTAGAATCATTGTTACTTGAAATAAATTTAATTAAGAAATATTCACCTAAGTATAATATTTTACTTAAAGATAATAAATCATATCCATATATAGAAATAACTAATGAAAGATATCCAAGACTTATTATTTCAAGACCTAGAAAAATAAAAGGACATAAGGGTAAGTTATTTGGCCCATACCCAAATGCTTATGCTGCAAGAAAAACGGTTGAACTGTTAAACAGAATATATCCTTTTAGAAAATGTCATACCATGGATAAAAAAGTTTGTTTATATTATCATATAGGTCAATGTTTAGGTTATTGCGAAAAAAAGACGGAAACTGGTATTATTAAGGATATGATAAATGAAGTAACCAGCTTTTTAAAAGGAAATTATGATGAAGTAAGAAAAAAGATTAAAGAATTAATGATAGAGGCTTCAAATGGTTTAAATTTTGAAAAAGCAATTGAATATAAAGAAATGATTGAATATATAGATAAGGTTTTAGAAAAACAAAAAATAAGTTTAAATGACAACGTAACAAGAGATGTAATTAATTATTATGTAAAAAATGATTATATATCATTTCAAGTACTTCATTTAAGAGACGGAAAGATTAACATGCGTGATGGAGAAGTTTTTCCTTTAATAGATGAAGTGAGTGAAACTCTTTCTTATTTCGTTACTAGTTTTTATGATAAAAACGAGATTCCAAAAGAAATATTATTAAGTGAGAGCTTTGATAATGAATTATTAGAACATGCATTAAAAACTAAAGTTTTGGTACCTCAAAAAGGAATTAAGAAAAAACTAGTAGATATGGCGTATGATAATGCTAAGATAGTTTTAGACGAGAAGTTTGAACTTATTGTAAAAGATGATAAAAGAACGTTTGGAGCTAATGAAGAACTTGGTAAATTAATTGGTATTAAAACCTTAAACAGAATAGAAACTTTTGATAATGCTCACTTATTTGGAACTTACACCGTAAGTGGTATGGTGGTATTTACTAATGGAAAACCAGAAAAAAAAGAATATCGTAAATATAAGATAGATTCTGGATCTAAAGATGATTATCATACAATGCAAGAAGTTATTTATAGAAGATATTACAGAGTGTTATCAGAGCATCTACAAAAGCCTGATTTAATAATTGTTGATGGTGGCATTATTCAAGTCAATGCTGCAAAAGAAGTATTAGATAGTTTATATTTGGATATTCCAGTAGTAGGTCTTAAGAAGAATGATAAGCATACAACAACCGCATTAATAGGTAGGGACCGTGAATATGAAATAGATAAAACGTCTGATGTGTTTCATCTTTTAACTAGAATACAAGATGAAGTACATAGATATACAATTAGTTACCATAAAGATATTAGAAGTAAGGGGTCTTTATCAAGTATTTTAGATAACGTACCTGGGATAGGTAACTTAAGAAAAAAAGAATTATTAAAGAAATATAAAACAATTACTAAACTAAAAAGTTTAACAAAAGAAGAATTAGAAAAAGATTTACCAGATAAAGTAGCCGCTGATTTATACGAGTTTTTAAAAGAATATAAAAAAAATTAGAAATTTTTCTAATTTTTTTTCTTTTTTAGAGGAATTTTAAAAGTTATGGCGAAGTATAAAATTGAGAGGACCTAATAGCGGAGTAGTAGCTTTCCATAAAACTTGGATAAAGAAGAATGGTGGTATTTATGAAAAAAATGAAAGAAATTTTCTTAAAGTAATAATTATACTTTTAATTTTATTAATAGCATTGCTGATTTTTAAAATATAAAAGAAAAAGCGTACTTACCCAGGGGGGGTAAACCGCTTCTTCCTTAATACCCATTAAGGGAAGCTACTAACCTTAAGTTAGGTTCTTTCACTAATTAAATTGTACATTATTAATAAAATTATGTAAATATGAAATAGGGAGGTTATATGAAAAACAAATTAGTTATTATTAGTGTTATGGTTTTATTTATAGGAATAGTATTGGGGTTTGAAGTAAAGTTTTCAAAAGATGCAGAAAAGGAAGAAAGTAATTTATCAATAAATTTTTCCCGTAAAGAAAAAAGAAATTATTATGTAAGTAATGTTCCAATGATTAATCAGGAATATGCTATCTACTATAACGATAAGGAGAATATTGTAAAAGAGAGGATTAGTAATGATTACATAGGAACTGAGAAAGAGATAGTTATAAATGATGTGAATGAAGTTAGTATTGAAAGTGATAATGAAGATTCAGAAGAAAACAATAGCATGAATGAAGAGGATGAAAATAACAATGGTGATACTATACAAGAAGATATTAAAGATATGGTAGAAATTATGGTTGCTACTGATGATAGTATTGAAAATAATGATCAAAAGGAAATCGATGAAAGTAAGGTAGACAATAATGTGAAAGATAATGTTATAAGCGAAACTCCTAAGTTAAAAAATGGTTTTTATATAGAGAATCAAAATAAGTATTTTTATGAAGATGATGTTAAAGTAGTTGGTCTTAAAAACATAGATGGGGTTGATAATTATTTTTCACCATCAGGTAAACATTTAGGAACTAATAATATTAAAGTAATTGATGTAAGTTATTATCAAAAGGATGTTGATTGGGATTTGTTTGCACGTGATAGTGATTGCTATGGCGTTATTTTAAGACTTGGTTATTATCAAACATTGGACAAAAAGTTTGAAAGAAATATAAGCGAGTTAAAAAGGCTTAACATTCCTTATGGTATATATTTATTTAGCTATGCAAGTACCTTAAGTGGAGCTAAAAAGGAAGCAGATTTTACCAATAAGATGATTAGTAAATACGATATTAATCCTACATTAGGTATTTATTATGATATAGAAAGTTGGAGTACTAAAACCAGTAATTCAAACAGTATTACTAAGTCTATGTATGATAAGATTGTACAACACTATATAAACAGCGTTAGTTATTATACGAACTACAAATATAAAGTAAAAGTATATTCTGGTAGGTGGTATGCAATGAATAGGTTAGGTAATGTATCTAAAAAACACGTCGACTGGGTAGCAGAATATAATAAGACTTGTAAATATGATGATATATACTTCATGTGGCAATACACCTCAAAAGGAAATGTTCCTGGTATAAATGGTAACGTTGATATAAGCTATATTTTATAATTGACAAAAAATAGTAATATAATAAGATATTTTAATTGAAAAGGGTGAGTAATTACGCTTGATGAAAAATCAATAATGAGAATTAAAAATGCTAGTATATGTACAATAGTTGATAATCAACGATTAAATTATGAATACGTTGGTTCTTATAAATTATCATTAAAAAAATAGCTAGTTTATTTTCTAGCTATTTTCGTTTTTAAAACCATCTTCTAGGTGGATAAGGTCTTGGTGGGTATGGATAATAAGGACCTGGTTGATAGTAATATACTGGTGGTCTGTTATTATTACCCCAAAATGATGGTGCAAGAGCAGCCCCTGTTACGCCACCTAATAAAAATGGGAATACAAAGCCACCTGCTAATCTCTCATCATTTGAACTATTCGTTGTTTTATAACTTGTATTTGTAGGTATATAATATCCATATGACATACTATTTGATGGAATCGTATTTGCAATTTGATAATTTTGATTCATAATATTTCCTCCTAGTCATATTATATGTAGGTTAATTTAAAGTGACATACGTTTATGTTAATGATATAATTAAAATGGTGATAATATGATATATAAAAAGAAATATAAATTAACAAAAAATGGTTATGAAAAAAGAAATATAAATTAACAAAAAATGGTTATGAAAAAAGAAAAACACATCCATACCTATATCAATTGGCTAAAGAATATGATGGGTATGGCTTCATGAACATGAATTTGGGAAATGAATTAAATAGTTTATTTGAAGAAGGGTATACCATAGGTATTCATCGTACTGGGCATACTTCTGTCGGACCTTCATATTTAGAAGATGTATTTCATAATGGGCTAATAAACAATGGTGATTCGATGGGTGGTTCGGTAAAAGATAAAAATTGGATTGACATAGAAGATACGATAACGTTTTTTAAAGATTTTTTAATCATGAACGGGCAAATAAAAGTAGTTAATAAGTATAAAAATTCTGATGGTGTATTTATAATTAAGATACCCTCATCATACGTAAGTAAAACTAACGAATTTGTTAAACCGATATATTTTATGGATGGTGATATACCAAGAATCCTTCCAGAGTTTATTTATGGATATGTACCCGTTGATAAAAAAGGAAATTGTGGTGATATTATTAGAAATCCTAATTATAAAAATGAACACTTTTATAAACATAATGGATTATATTATGATTCAAACGCTGGAATGAACAATAATTTTATAAAATAATTAAAAGGCATTAGCTTGTCTTTTTTTGATGAAAATATTGTGTTGAACTTATTGATATTTTATGTTAATATAATGGCATCTATAAGGGGATTATGGCATGGAAAGTTTAGAAAGATTTAAAAATAAGAAAGCTTTATTAGTTGGCGGGAATGAATCCATTGGTGTCCCATGTGCTGTTTATAGAAAAAATAAAAAGAGTTTTATGGAGATAGTGGCTGATTATGTAAAAGAAAACTAAATAACGGTAGACATGGTTAATATGTTTTCAATGTTTGTAAATAAGAATTGGCATATTGATGAAATTCTTAAGCATAATTTAACGTTAGAAGAAATAAAGAATATGAAAAAAGCTTCAATAGCAGTTAATAGAAAGGCTCTTTTTAATAAGATTTTTTCTTCCAAAGAGTCTTGAAAATTTAGATGAGGTTGAAAAATTTGATGATAAACTTCATGTTACTGATTTAATAAAATATTATGAAAACGTTGTAACGTTTTATCAAAGCAGTTCAAATAATTTGATGTATGAGATGCAAGCTAGTCCGATAAACTCAGTATTAGATAAAAATATGCGCTTAAGAGCTCTTGAAGAAATGAATGATGTAAGAACGATAAATAAAGTTATTTCTGGAATGGACAAAAACATTAACAATTTATTATCCATTAATAACGATATGGAACTATATGTACTTAGTTTGTATGTTCCAAAATTATTTAGCAAGTTATCTAAACATAATGATGAATTCAAAATAATGGTTGATTTTATAAACAGGTTTAATGATTCAGTAAGAGATTTAGCAAATAGTAATATGGTAAACTATATAAATATTAGTTCGGTTGGGGAGTATTGTGCTAAATTTGGTATGGATTTTCATTGTACTAAAAGGGGACATGAACATTTGGCACAAATAGTTTTAAACAGTATGAAAAAAAATCATAAAGAAATTCTTCATATTCCAAATAAAAAATTAGAAGTAGATAACAAGGGATTAGATGGTATGATAAAAGATGCATCAAAACGTTTATTAGTTTATGAAACCGCTTTAAAAACTGGTAATTATGAAGATACTATTTTAGCTAGATTTGCTGATTCTGATAAGGAAAGATTATGTACTTCCTTAATAAATGAACATAAAAATGAAGTAAAAGTTTTTGACATGGCTAGAAATTTTAACGTAAATTTTCAGATTAAATTCAGTTATATAAGAAAATATTATAAAATCAGAGT
>CAJTXC010000075.1 GCA_910580135.1 uncultured Bacilli bacterium
TAAAGTAGGTCTCTCTTTTTTTAGAGTCCACTTTATAGGTTACATTTTATTTAAAGCTACTTCTTTATTTTTTATTAATTGCCATATTATATAATTGTTTAACTTCTTTAGATGTAAGCATTCTTTTTTCTCCGCTTTTTAAGCCTGTTAGATTTAGAAAACCAAATGCTTCTCTTTTTAGTTTAATAACTTCATGTCCAATAGATTCCATTAGTCTTTTAACTTCGTGATTTATACCATCATGAATAGTTATTTCTATTATAGAAGTCATGTTTTTCTTATCTAGTTTTTTTAGTTTGACTCTTGAAGGGTAAACTTTTTTATTATCAAGTTTAACACCTCTTTTTAAAGCTTTTACCTCATCACCTGTTACTATTCCTTTTACTTTTGCAACATAATATTTATCAACTTTACTTTTAGGATGCATCATAAGGTTAGCAAACTCTCCATCGTTAGTTAAAAGAAGAACTCCTGTTGTATCATAATCAAGTCTTCCTACTGGATAAATTCTTTTAGTAACATCATCAAAAAAGTCTAAAACTGTTTTTCTGTCCTTATCATCTTTAGTTGTACAAACAACTCCTCTTGGTTTATAAAATAAATAGTATTCTTTTTCTTGATATTCAATTAGGTTACCGTTGACTATTATTTCATCTCCAAAAGAAGCTTTTGTACCAAGTTCAGTTACCTTTTCACCATTTAGTCTAACTTTTCCTTGTTTTATTAATTCTTCTGCTTTTCTTCTGGAACAGTATCCTGATTCTGCAATTAGTTTTTGTAATCTTTCCACTATTACACCTTCTTTATACTCTTATGATT
The DNA here is from genome assembly GCA_910580135.1 of uncultured Bacilli bacterium. Classification (GTDB taxonomy): domain Bacteria; phylum Bacillota_I; class Bacilli_A; order RF39; family UBA660; genus Aphodocola. Next base: position 820 of record CAJTXC010000075.1, read on the forward strand.
TTTCATTAATTTCTTAATACCTTGTCCTTTAAATGCTATTGTTGCGATAGATTTATCTACGTTAACAACAACACCTGGTCCATAGGTATCATGAATAACGTTATCACCAGCTTTTAAACCGTTATCATCGTTAAACATCTTTGATTTATCAATTCTATTTTGATTAACCATAACACTCTTTTTCTCAGGCATATCAATTAAGTCTTTGTCTATTTCCGCAATAAACCTGCTTGGCATATTAACACTTGTTCTACCAAAAAGCATTCTTTTAAGTGCGTTTACTAAGTATAATTTCTTTTTCGCTCTTGTTATCGCAACATAACAAAGACGTCTTTCCTCTTCTAAGCCTTCTGGTCCTTCTATGCAGTTAACGTGTGGAAATATGTTTTCTTCCATACCTATTACAAATACGTATTTAAATTCTAGACCTTTAACAGCGTGCGTAGTCATTAAGGTTACCTTAGGTGCGTCATCATTTTTTTGATCATTAACATCACTTACTAAACTTACTTCATTTAAGAAATCTTCTAGTGACGCAATACCACTTTCTTCTTCAAAAGTTTTTGTAATAGATTTAAATTCCTCTAAGTTTTCTAATCTTATGTCTGCTTCTAAAGTGCGCTCTTGTTCTAAATCGCTTTTAATTCCTGATTTATCTAACACCATGTCAATAGTCTCAGTTAAGCTAAGTGATTCACTTTTTTCTTTCATTTCTAAAATCATTTTCTTAAATTCTAGTTCTTTACCTTTTTCTATTACTTCAAACATAGATGAGTTATTTAATACTGCATCCATACTTAAGTTATCAATTGTCTTAGCTCCGATTCCTCTTTTAGGATAATTAATTACCCTCATTAAAGAAACGTCATCTTTTGTATTATAAATAAGTTTTAAGTATGCAAGTAAGTCTTTAATTTCTTTTCTAGAATAGAAAGCAAACGCTCCAACTATTCTATAAGGAATGTTACTATTTAAAAAACCTTCTTCTATCGTTCTTGACTGAGCGTTAGTTCTATAAAGTACGGCCATATCATCTAAAGAAACACCTTGCTCTTTTAAATTCTTAATTTCTCTAGTTACGAATGATGCTTCATCTTTTTCATCAATTGCTCTTACGTATTTTATTTTTTCTCCAGTTTCATTTTCAGTCCATAAGTTCTTATCTTTCTTTTGAACGTTATTTTTAATAACATTGTTAGCAGCATTTAAGATAGTTTTTGTAGAACGATAATTTTGCTCAAGTAAAATTACTTTTGCATCTTTATAATCTTTTTCAAAATTAAGAATGTTTCTAAAGTTTGCACCTCTCCAAGAATAGATACAATTATGAACACATATATCGTTAGCAAAATAATTCTTTGTATCTTTAACATTTAAATCATATACATATCCATCATAGAATTCTTTTTCTACCCTTATAATCTTATCTTGAATTAATTTATCGTTTTCTAATCTAACTAAATTCATACCTTCTCTTAAACTTCCAAAAGGAATAAAATTATATGAGTCTTCGGTTAATTTCATCTTTCTTAAAATATTATAACCATCAGTTAAATCATCTACCATTCTAGCAAAATATTCTGCATGTTCATATTCTTTTCTTTCGGTTTCTATTCTCCACTTACCACCTTTTGAACTCCTTGTGTTAAATCCTAAATCAGATAATTTAATTCGTTCTTCTTCGCCAGAAGTTATAAGAGATATTCTATGTGTATACATATCACTATTTTTAGTGTATTTTCCTGCTAAAAAAGATACATTTATAATTCTTCTAATAGTTTTACCTCTAACAACCGCTGATGATATATGATGTGGATATTCAAAAAACAAATTTTCATCTTTCATTAATTTTTCCGCGCGTTCATAAGTCGGTATACACTTAAATAGTTCATCTATTTTTGATTGCGACAAAGATATGTTTCTACCTTTACTAACAAAAACAATTTTAGGAATACCATAATAACTTGAATAGTATTCTTCATAATAGGTAGCCTCTTCTTTGGAGTTACATACCTTTATTATCCATATTTTATCAGCTGATTCACCATTTAATCGTATTTCTATACCATTTTTAATTTTATTATCCCCACATCTAACTCCCGAAGTTTGTCCTATTCTAAAACCTAGGCTTTTTTTATACATTAAATAAACATAAAATTTATTATCTTCAGGTAATAATTTAAAAAATGTTATATGTTCTTTTGTGGCCTTGATTACTTTTCTACTTTCTAATGTAACTTTTATAACATCATCATTATATTTCTTTTTCATTACATCAGTAACTTTCTTATATGTTGTATTACCAAAACCAGATGCCGTTTTAACCTCATCCTTATTATTAATATCTTTAATTTTTTTATTACCATTTTTTGTTCTAATTATTGTATCTTCTGTTAAACATTGTGAATCATCTCCTACAACACAAATATTCTTATATTTAGCACTTATCATTTTAGATAATAGATATTGTGCTTCGTTAGTATCCTGGTACTCATCAATAAATATGTATTTAAAGAGTTCTTGATATTGTTGTAACACATCCGGGTGTTTGCTAAATAATTCAATAGGTTTAATAAGTAAGTCATCAAAGTCTAATGAGTTGTTTCTTAAAAGCGTTTCCTGATACTTTTTATACACTTTATAAGTTATGTCACTTATCTCATCATTTACTAAAGAATGATATTTTTCAGGTGTAACCATCTCGTTTTTAGCAGAACTTATCTGGTTCTTAACAAACTTAGGATTACATCTAGTAGTATCGATGTTCATGTCCTTTAAAAGCTTTTTTATTACCGTTAAAGAATCATCGCTATCTATGATGGTAAAGTTCTTTTCGTATCCTAATCTTTCATAATTCTCTTTAATTATCCTAAGTCCAAACGAGTGAAACGTTGATATTTGAATATCATATCCTTTAGGCCCTACTAACTTTATAATACGCTCCTTCATCTCTTTAGCAGCTTTATTAGTAAAAGTTATTGCTACTATATTTCTTGGATCAATTCCTTTTTCTTCTATTAAATAAGCTACTTTAGTAGTTAACACACTTGTTTTTCCACTTCCTGCACCTGCAAGTATTAAAAGTGGTCCATCACTAGCTAAAACAGCTTCTTTTTGTCTATCATTTAAATAATCTAAATTCATAATTTACCTCTTCTATACCTTTCTATTTTAACATAGAAGCAAAAGAAAAAATATACTCAAAATAAAATTTGAATATATTTCTATTTATTGTAATATAAAATCTGAAGTGCACAATTAAGTGCATTTAGTTTTAGAATTAAATCAATTGTCAATGGCGAGCCTGTGAGTTCATTTTAACCATTGACAATTACACAATAATTATAATTTATTAAGCATTAAGTCAATGAAATCTTGACTTAATGCTTATTTACTATATAATAAGTCTAAATTTTAAGAATAAGTATAGAATTGTGCAATTACTTTTAGAAAGCACTCAATCTATGCTTTTTAGTTATGTTTATAACCACCGTTTTTACTTGATTTTCTTTATATTTTTACCGTTTTTTAAATTTTATTATCAGAAAAAGTGCATTTTCTTTTGAAAATGCACTTTTTGTACTGTTATGCACTTAATTGTGCACTTCATTTTGATTTAACGTATTTCTATTTATTATTTTTTTTATTTTTTAAAAATTGTAAAACTTCTGTATTCTTTTTGGCCACTTCAATATCATTTTTCATCTCCAATATATTTTCAGGGCAAGTAAATTTACCATTTTCCATAACAGAAATTGCACTTTCAACGTTTGATAAAGAATCTACATATTTTTTTTCAAGTTCTATATATGGATAAACCTCATCATAAAAAAACTCTAATTCATATAAATGACCTTTACTCCATTTTTCTTCTATTTCACTTTTATAATCATTTTTTTTAAATACTATCTTTCCATCAACTCTAGTTAATAAACTTTCTAAATCAAACTTTTTAGATTCATATAAAAACAACTTTGTTATATTAGGAAATATGATACCATATTCTGTAAATCTGCACAAAATTCCTGCTTCACCATTTTTTGGCCTTCCATATGTATTCCAATGAAAATACCATCCTTCAGGGCAAGCATTACTCTCACCCATACGGTAAAAAAACCTTCTATCAAAGCAATTTGAATGATTAGACCTTTCAACTGATACAGCTCCCCATCTAACGTCTTCAAATTCTTTTTCGTACCCTTTTGCTGCTTTTATATCAGCCAAAACAAAATCATCACCATCAATATAACATAACATATTAAAAATCACCCTTTAAATTTATTGGTACTTATTATAAGCAAAAAAGAGATTTTGTCAAATCTCTTTTTAATATCTGATTAATGTGCTTTGTAAACACTTCTATCTAAGTATTTAGTTTCAATTACTTTACCATCTTCTATTATTTTTAAATAAGCTAACCAGCCACCATTAGATGCTACCGAATATGGTTCATAAGTTTTACCGCCTAAAGCATTTTCATTAGTCCATATATCAACTGTTAAGTAGTTTCCTTTTACGTAAGATACTATATAAACTGGATATTCATAATTGTTCTTAAATTTAAAGTCGGTAGTAGTTGAATAAACCGTTGCATCAAGGCCTTTTGGTACGTATGTTGGTGCAAAAGTATGACCTCTTCTTGATACGGTTTGTAAACCTGCTTTTAACTGTGCCATATATAAAGTTGATGCTAACTGGCAAACTCCTCCTCCATTTGCAGTTGCCGTATCACCATTTAAATAAATAGGTGCTGGTAAATAACCATTAGAAGCTCCATAAGGTCCTACAACTTTAAGATAAGAGAAAGTCTCACCTGGCATTAAAATCGTGTTATTAAGTCTAGATGAAGCTAAATTTATATTATGACCACGATTGCCTGCATTAGCAAAATAAGTAGTATGTGTTGATACCTTTTTATTAATACTTGATAAAGATTCGTACTTAATTTCGTTTTTAACAACATGACCAGATGCTTCAACCTTAGTTTCTTCTGTTAAACTTTCTAATGTCTCTTTTATTTTCACCTTTGTTTTAGAAACGTCTAAAGTAAAACCATTTGTACCTTTATCATAATAAACGTTATGATTATCATCTACTACTATTCCATCATTTTTTGTAGTAGTATTTAGCTTTTCCTCTAAAGTTTTCATTAAATTATTAATCACTTTATCATCATAGGTAGCTTTCATATAAAACGTCTTATTTCTCTTATTGCCTTTTATCATAGAAATCTTTTTAAAGAATGATAAGTTATTATTATAATTGGTTAAATTATCTTCTATTTTATTATCTTCTACTAATATTCCTAATTCTTCATACGTAAATTTATAATCTCCATTAACATTATTAACTATCAATGTACCATTTTGAATACGAGTTTTTTCATCATCTATGATATTTTTTAAATCACTTACTTTTCTTCCTGTTAAATCTATATCATTTAAATATATACCTGGATAAAAAAGACCTTTGTACTTACTTATTAATTTATTATAATCATAGATTTTATAACCAGCTACTCCTAAAATAATAATTACTAATAAACTAACTAAAATAGGTATTAGGTTACTCTTGTTTTTAATCTTTTTATCAGATAAGTTATTATATTTTTCTATTTCTTCATCTAATAAAAGTACTTCTGTTTTATCAGGATTAGATTCTTCTTCAGCTTCCCCTTTATACTTAAAACAATATTTATCAAAAATTTTACTATTTAAAGATACGTTAGTTTTATTTTTGTATTCATAAATTGCTATATCTCTTTTTTCTTCTTCACTTAAGTTTTTAAATAAATTATTTAAAATAACACTTTTGTTGTAAAAAGATAATATGGCTATAACGTTAGAATACACGAATAACTTTATGCTTTTTTTATCTTCTAAACTACACTCTTCTTTTATC
>CAJTXC010000076.1 GCA_910580135.1 uncultured Bacilli bacterium
TTCTGCCTCTCTGTCAGCGCGACTAAATAATCTATTTTATCTAAATTATTTAATAATTCCATAACCTTATCCTTTATATTAAATATCAAATGTTAGTGATTTAATAATAAACTCACCAACTTCTTTCCAATTTTTTTGTAATTCTTTCGTGCAGTTAAAACTTACTATTCTAAGTGTATCATCTACTGAAAATACAATCATATGATTATAAATATCAGTATCCACTCCATTTGATATAAATATTATTTCACCTATATTATGATTTTCTTTTTTATAAACGTTTGTTTCTATTATTTGACTAGAAGAAAAAGTCTGCTTCATAGTTTCAAGAAAAGGTTCTATAGCTTCATTACTCATCTTATCTTCTGTTATATTAACAACAACGTTTATAGTTGTTTCTTCATTTGTTAACACGTAAGTAGGTACGTTACCATTAGGATATTTAGCACTTACTAGTTCACTAGACATTGAATCAAAAGTAGTTGGTATTTTTAAATAAAAGTTATCATTATCAAATGTATAATATTCTGTTTTAATGGTTTCTCCGTCTTTTTTCTTAACGTCAAATATTTCTTCTTTTACTTTTTCTTGTGCCACTTCATGCTTTTCTTTAATTATATATTTAGGAGTTATGTATAATCCTATTATAATAATTGCAACAACAAGACTTATAAGCACCATCTTAAGTGTTTTACCATTATCTTTTTCTTCTGGTAATTCGTTTTCCTTTAAATAATATAAGTGCATTTGTTTTAATCTTTTATCCCTTTTTAAATCAATTATCATCGCAGGTGTTGCAATTAATATTAACACTCCTATAAAAATTAAAGATACAATATTTGGTATTATGTTATTTAGTTGTAAATAAAGAAGTGCACCTAAACCACCTATATATATTATTGTAATTAAAATCATCCATTTTGTTTCTTTCATGATAGGATTGTTTTCCTTATTCAACATTTTCTTAAACTCTTTTATTGACATATTTCTTCTCCTTTTTACTTATTATTTTATATATTACTAAACCTATTATAGTCCCAAATGTATTAAATATCAAATCATCTATATCAGTTCCTCTATTTAAAAATAACTGACTTAATTCTATCGATAAAGATATTAAAAATCCTATTAATATAACAGTTTTATCTTTTAATTTCCAAATAATTGGCACTAATAAACCAATTGGAATAAACATAATAATATTTCCTAAAAAACTTATGATAAAGTAATTTATATTTTCATATATAAAAACTTCTTTATAAGTATCTATAAATATTTTAAATGGGATTATGTTTATTTTATTTAAGTTTATGTTTTTGATGCTAAAAGATCCTGCTATCGCTTGTGAATATAAACCTACTAAAAACATATAAAACATAAGCATTAAAACTTCTCTTTTTAAATTTATTTTAACTTTTTTATTTATCTTATAAAATAGTATTCTTACAACTATAAATATTGGTATTACCAAAATCATAAACGGAAACATTCTTAATAGATAATTAATTATAGAACTCATTTTAATTCCTACTTTCTTTACTCTTTTATTGTAACATATATAGCAAAAACTAACCAAAATTAATTTAGTTAGTTTTTTTATTTTATAAATTATTTTGTTTTATACTTTTTTAATTCTTCTTTTGCTTTCATTTGTGACTCTTTATCATAGCCTACTATAATAGTATCATTTTTAGATGCTATCGTATTAAATATTTCATCAAAGATTTCTTTTTTACCTTTGGTAAAGCAATCAATGTCCGCAACATTTTTTCTTTTTCCATCTTTTGTTACTACCATTATACTTTGACTTGTCTTAATACCATTAGTTCTAGTAATAAATGGATATATCCAAATAATATCTTTATAATTAATCACGTTAAAAGTTCCCGCAAAATTAATTATATAGTTCTTTGTTAAATAAAGATGAGCTTTTTCATAATAGAACGAGTCTGGGCTATTCATTTCCATATCAATTTTCATTATTTCATTGCTATCTAACTTCTTTATTCCATTTTTAAACCTAATCTTGATAACAAAGAAAATTATGAACATAGTTAAGCCTAAAACGCCAAAAATAGTTCCCATCAAATATTCAAATCCTCCAATAGAATCATTTGATGGTGTCATATCTAAATAAATAGAACCAAAATAATTATCAAAGTCATTTAGTGTTAGTTTATCTTCCTCGTTTTCCATAGCATCGTTATATGCATCAATGGCAAGCTTTTTAATATCATCAGGTGTTTTTTCAGTAACTCCTTCTATTTTTATGGGATTAGTTTCTATATCCTTTTTATTTAATTTATAATAGTCTGCTACTGTCATATATACCACATACATATACTTATCATCCATTACAAAGTAATAAGCATCTGATGTATCTTCATATACCGCAAACTTATATGGAGTGGTATAAACATCTAAATAAGCTTTTTTATTATTTCTATGTTCTTCCTTTTCTTTTAATATAACGTTATGCATGGTATCTTTAGTTTTTTCTGCCTCATCTGTTTTCTTATTACCATAAAAGAAAAATATAATCATAATGATAATAGATAAAATACCTATCCATAAAAATAACTTTTGTTTTTTTCTTTCCTTTTCTACTGCTTTGTTTGTAAACATAATTTTTAAACACTCCTTACCTTTAATAAAATTATATTAATAATATATCATATCTAGTTTATTTTTTTAAATTTTTTTCTTTTTTATAAATATTAATTTAGGAAAAACTCTATTACAAGTTTTAAAATTTTGCTATAGCAATAATCATATTTTTGTTTAAAAAAAGACCGCAAAAATATTATTTTACGGCGTTTGCATTAATTTTTTACCTATGTTATTATGCAGTTGGAACATTTAATAAGTTGGGGGATTTGCCAATCTTCAAGATGAAGGGAGGCGATAATATGAAAAAGAAAGATTTGCTAATCTTTGCTTTAGTAGTCATTATTTTCCTTCTTATATTATTACTATTCGTAGTTTTAATGTAAAAGAAAAATCACCTAATTAATACTAGTTAGGTGATACCAACTTATGGCAACACTCAACACTGGTATATTAAGTGTTCCTCTTTTATTTTATGAAGTTTCCTTCATCTGTATTCATAATAACATAAAATAGGAGTTTGATCAACTATGGAGCGTCTTTCTTATACAAAAAGCAATCATCATCATGGGAGTTAATAATACCAATTGCTTGCAAGTAAGAATAAATAATGGTTGTTCCAACAAACTTCATACCCCGTTTTTTTAAATCATTTGAAATATCATCTGATAATTTACTACTTACCTTATCGTTTTCATAAATTATTTTAGCCTTCGTAAATATTTTTAAGTAATTATAAAAACTACCATACTCTTTTTGTATCTTTTTAAATATATTAGCATTATTAATTGCTGCTTTTATCTTTAACTTATTTCTTATTATATCTTTATTACCTAATAATTCATTTACTTTATCTTCTTTATAACCCACTATTCTATCAATATCAAAGTTATCAAATGCCTTAATAAATGCTTCTCTTTTATTAAGCACGCATTCCCATGATAAACCAGCCTGAAAAGACTCAAGTATTAACATTTCAAATAAATAGTCATCATTAAAATTAGGTTTGCACCACTCATTATCATGATACTCTACGTACAAAGGATTATTTAAATTACACCAAAAACATCTTTTTTTATTATCCATAATACATTACCTTCTTTATTAACTTTATTATAACATGAAAAAACAAATCTAAATATTTAGATTTGCTTTAATGCTTAATATTATATTTTTTCTATTCTCATAAAGTTTGTTGGGTTATTAGTTGGAAATCCACCAGTGATAATAACATGGTCTCCAGAGTTTAGTTCAATAAATTCTTTAGCATTTTTTATAGAATCTTCTATTATTTCATCAGTTGTTTCAAAAACTTTAGTTACTTTTGGATAAACACCAAAATTAAGTGCTAAGCTTCTTGCCACTTTTTCAGATGTACAATTTGCTAAGATAAGATTATTACTTCTTAAGTTACTTATTGTTCTTGCAGTGTTACCACTCATAGTTGCTGCAACAATTAATTTTGTGTTAAGAAGGTTTGCAGATAGTGCAACACTTGATGATATTGCTCCAATTTGATCTTTACTAACATTATCAAAATTAACTTTATATTCTAAATGTTTTTCAGCTGTCAAACAAATATCAGCCATGTGTTTAACTGTTTCTCTTGGATAGTTACCAGTTGTAGTTTCACCACTTAACATAACAGCATCTGTACCATTTAATACTGCATTAGAAATATCTGATACTTCAGCTCTTGTAGGACGTACGTTTTTCTTCATTGATTCAAGCATTTCAGTTGCAACTACAGCAATCTTACCTTGACGTCTACATTCATTAATTATTAATTTTTGCATAAATGGTAACTCTTCCATAGGAACTTCAACACCCAAGTCTCCTCTTGCTACCATAGCCCCATCACTTACTTCTACTATTTCTTTTATGTTTTCAATACCAGTCATACTTTCAATCTTAGAAATTAATAAAGTATCACTATTGTATTCTTCTAATATTTTTCTTACTGCAAGAACGTCTTCTTTAGTAGATACAAATGATAATGCGATATAATCTGCTTCATGCTCGATAGCATAAATAATATCTTCTCTATCAACTTCACTAATGAAAGGAATATCTAATTTAACTCCAGGAGCACTTAAACTCTTTTTGTTACCTAATGTTCCACCACTAACTATTTTACATGTTACTCCGTCTTCTTCTTTTGAAATAACATCTATTCTCATTAATCCGTTTTCTAATAATATAGTGTTACCTACGTTTAATGAATCTACTGCACTAGCATGGTTAACAGAAAAACGTTCTTCAGTTCCTAAACATTCTTCTTTTACTACTCTGATAGTTTTACCTTCAACTAATTCTATAGAATCATTTTCCATCATTCCGCATCTGAATTCAGGTCCTTTTGTATCATATAAAATTGCAACGTTCATACCAGTTCTTTTTCTTACTTCTTTAACAGAAGCTACTACGTTTGCTCTTTCTTCCATAGTTGCATGAGAAAAGTTTATTCTTGCAACGTTCATACCATTTAATACCATATCAGTCATAACATCAGGTTCACAACTACTTGGTCCGATACTACATATGATTTTTGTTTTTTTCATAATAATACACCTCTTTTTTAATTTTTAAATTTAATGTCCTTTTCCATTTTAACTATATATGAAGAAAAAATCAAGAAAAAACTTAAGTATATGTTAACTTTATTGACTAAAATTCCAAATTCCTAATTTTCCTTTAGCAGAAATTTCTTCATTAAGTAGTTCAATATCTTCTAACACCCAAGCATATCTACCTATTTCATAGTGGCCACAAAGGTATTCTATTTTATCTTTTTTTATATTATTAATAAATTCTTCATCCATGTATATGCAATCTTTTAAATAAGCCTTACATATAATATTACCTTGTTTAAAATCATAATTATCAGGTAACAAAGAAAGTAATTTTTCTTCTCTTTTATTATCTTTAATAACGTTTTTAGTTAAACTAGCATGAATGTATATTTCACCTCTATAATTAGTTTTCCAACTTCTTGTTTCTATCTTTTTTATGCCAAGAGCAACTAAAGATGCAAATGGTTCTTTAATACTCAATACTTTCATTTTACTATTTTCCTTTCTACTCACTTCTTAATGCTTTTACAGGATCCTTTTTACTTGCTACTAAAGCAGGAACAAATCCACCTATTAATATAAGTATCGTACTTATTAATATTAGTATAATAGCATGTACTGGATTTAATATAGCAATGTTTTTTAAATCAGTCAACTTATATAAAATACTATTTACTGGAAATAATAATAATCTTGTAACTAATATTCCTATTAATCCAGATAGCAAACCTATTATTAATGTTTCAGCATTAAATACTCTTGTTATATCTTTTTTTCTAGCACCCAAACTTCTTAATATTCCTATTTCTTTAGTTCTTTCTAAAACCGATATATAAGTTATTATACCTATCATTATAGAAGATACAATTAATGAGATAGCAGAAAAAGCTACTAAAACAATTGTTATGCCATCCATGATACTACTTGATAAGTTACTTATTTCTCTTGCATAATCAGTGTATATTATTTTAGCGGCATCTTCCTTATCTTCATTATACTTATCTAAATATTTTAATATCTTATCTTTGTTTTTAAAATCATTAGGATAAACAAGTATCTTTATAGGCGTATCACTTGCCCCTAACATCAAAAGTGACTGTTCTTTAGTTATTTTAGCTTGCTCAAAGCTTACACCACCCATAAAAACTAATCCCTCTGAATCTTTTTGAGCTTTTACAATATCACTTTCTTTATTATCTTTTACTATTTTTTCTATAAGTTTATCTAAATATCCTATTTTAGAAACCGTATTATCCATACTATTCATCATATTCTCTATTTGCGCTAAAGCATTATCTTTTTTACATCTTACAATACCCGTTATTCGTAAAGTAATGTTATTAGGATTATCATACAATTCTTTGTTAGCTTCCTTCTTAATAAATAAATTATTACCAATATTAGAATAGTAATCATTGTTACTAATTAGTTTAAATTCTTTACCAACTACTTCATTAAAATCTATTTTTTCTTTATTTGGATCAACGAATAAAGCTTCTAATAAGGATTTATCAATCCTGTTTTTATTATCTAC
>CAJTXC010000077.1 GCA_910580135.1 uncultured Bacilli bacterium
AAAAATGATTCATTTTCTAAGTTTGAATTAGCTAGAGTTAAAAATAACACATTTAAATATGGTGAGGCAGAAGAATTATTGAATGAAATAATAGATTTTAGAAAGTCAAATAACAAAAGAATCGATAGTTATGTAAGTTTAGAATTAGTTAAATGCTATTTAGGAACAAACCGATTTAAAGAAGCTAGAAAAATATTGAAAAAATTATATAGTGAAATGCCAAACGATACTTATGTAAAATATTATTATGGAATATTAGAATTTAGAGCAAAAAATTATATTTCTGCAAAAAGATATTTTAATGAGGCTCTTGAGATTAAGTATGATGCAAGTGCTGAATATTTTTTAGGTACAACTGAAAGACTTTTGGGAAATTATTCTTCTGCAGAAGAATGTCTAAACAATTGTTTAGACAAATATAGACACAAACATAATGTTTTATATGAACTTGCAATGATAGAAATTAGAAAAGGTAATTTTAATAAAGCTATTAATTATTTAGAAGAAGCAGTTAGTTTTACTGGCGTTGATAAGAATTTATATAAAGTTCTAGCATTTGCGTATATAAAAAATAACGATTTTGAAAAAGCAGCCTTACTTATTGAAAAAAATTCATTTTTAAGAAGAAGATTGGATAGAGAAAATTTATTATATTTATCTAAAAATTTAAATATATTTTATAAAGGTTTAGATTTTAGCCAAAATGACCTAAGTTATGAAGAGTTACAATTATTAGATTATGATGAGTTTGTAGCAATAGATAATATTAGTGAGCAAAGTAAATCCATTGATAATAAAGCTTTTAATGAAATTGATTTATATTCTTTGTTTATAATCTTAAAAGATAAATTAAATAATGAAAATAAAATTGAAAGACTTACACTAATGGATGTTTATGCTGTTAAATATAAAGATGTGCTTCTAAAAGTAATAACACTACCAAACACAAAAGATATTATATCGATATACCCTATATATGATAAGGGTAATATATATAATGATGAATCTATAAATCTCATAGATATAAGTAAAGAAATGTAAAAATTTCTTTCTTTTTTTGTATAAAATTGACTAAAAAATATCATAATGATATTATGATAATAGGTGATAGATATGAAAAAGAATAATAAAGGTTTTACATTAATAGAGTTACTTGCGGTAATTGTAATACTTGCAATAATACTTGTTATAGCAAGTACAAACGTGCTTAAAAGTATAAAATCGTCTAGAGAGAAAGCTAAATATACAGCCGCTAAGGAGATAGTACAAATAGCAGAGGCTTATTTCGCTACTAAAGGTAACGACGATTGTGTTAAAGTTGAAGATATGGTAACAGATGGTTTTTTAGAAGAAGATGTTACTAATCCATTAAATGGTGAAAATAGAAGTAATAGTAATACACTTAAAGACCAACAAGTTTGTAAATCAGATGGTATGAAAGCTCAAGATGATTATGAAGTAAATAATAATACTTATAAATTTGATGGCTTTTATTATAAATTAAAATAATTAAATAAAAAAATACTTCAAACTTATAATTGAAGTATTTTTATTATGCAGCGTTATTTTTTCTAAACTTTTTAGCTTCTTTAGCGCTCATTATAACGGTAACACCATTTAAAGTAACTTTTTGCATGTTAACTTTTTGTCTCATTTTAGTTGCATTTAAAGCATGAGATCTTTTGTTTCCGAATAATGGTTTCTTATTAGATACTTTCTTAGCCATATTTAACTCCTCCTTAAATACGTGTTTGCTTAATAACTTTACCATATTATGGGTAAATAGTCAAATTAAAATATGAAAAAAACGTTATTTGTAGTAAAATATTATTAGAAAGGAAAGTGATATTTATGAATTATGCACCACTTTGGATTAAAACTGATTATTCTATTCTTACTAGTTTAATAAAAATAGATGATTTGATAAATATGCTTTCCGAAAATAATATAGGGGTAGCCGCTATATGTGACGATAATTTATTTGGGTGTATGGAGTTTTATAACAAGTGTAAAAAGCGTGGTATAAAACCTATAATAGGTTTAGAAGTAAACTTAGATTATACAATTTTATTATATGCGAAAAATTATCATGGTTATCAAAATTTATGTAACATAAGTACACTTGTTAATGAAAATAAATTATCTATTCAAACATTAAAACCTTATTTATCTGATTTAGTTATAGTAGTTCCGTTTAAAGACATGGATAAAATAGATGAATTAAATCTATTAGCAGAAGATATTTTTATAGGTTATAATACTCAAGAAGAAAAAGATAAAATTACTGGTAATAAAGTATATATAAATAAAACTCTTTGCTTAAAAAAAGAAGATGCTAAGTACTTAAAGTATCTATACAAGATAAAAGAAGAAGATTTTGAAGTAGTGGAAAACGTTAGTCTTAATTTTGATATATCTGTTGAAGATAAAAAAACAACAATGTACTTAAGTTCTTTATGTGATTTAGAAATTCCAAAACAAGAAGATTTACTTCCTATATATAATAATGAACCAGACTTTGATGAAAAAAAATATTTAACAGATTTATGTATCGTTGGGTTAAAGAAAAGACTTAATGGAAATATTACTCAAAAATATGTAGACAGATTAAAATACGAACTAGATATCATTATAAAAATGGGATTTTGTAATTACTTTTTAGTAGTTTGGGATTATGTTAAATTTGCTAAAAAAAATAATATAATGGTAAATACAAGGGGTTCTGCAGCATCAAGTCTTGTTTCTTACTGTCTTGGAATCGCAGATGTAGATCCAATAAAATATGATTTGTTATTCGAAAGGTTTTTAAATCCTGCAAGGGTTACTATGCCTGATATTGACGTTGATTTTGATGCCGAAAAAAGAGATGAAGTAATTAAATATGTTGTGGATAAATATGGAAAAGAAAAAGTATCGGGTATAATTACTTTCTCTAACTTGCTTGCAAAACAAGTAATAAGAGATGTCGCTAGAATATTTGATATCAATAACTATAAAATAGATAACTTACTTAAGAACTTTGATGATAAAAAAGATTTAACCTATCAACTTAATAATATAAACGTTAAAAGAATATTAAATGATGACGAAGATTTACGTAAAATTTATGACATTGCGCTTCACTTAGAAGGTCTTAAAAGACATACTTCTGTTCATGCTGCAGGTATAATTATATCTAATAAGAACCTAAGTAATTATGTTCCATTAGGTCTTAACTCGGATGGAACTTATCTTTGTGGATACACAATGAATTATATAGAAGAACTTGGTCTTTTAAAAATGGACTTCTTAGGACTTAAAAACTTAAGCGTAATTGATAAGATAATTTCTAAAACAGATGGTCTTAAGTTTAACGAAATACCACTTGATGATAAAGAAACTTTTGATTTGTTTTCAAGAGGAGATGTTGATGGTATATTCCAATTTGAATCTGCTGGAATGAGAAAGTTCGTAAGTGAGTTAAAACCTACATCAATAGATGATTTAATCGTTGCGATAGCGTTATATAGACCTGGACCAATGGAAAACATACCTTTATATGTTGCAAGACGTCACGGAAAAGAAAAGGTAACATATATTCATGAGGATTTAAAAGATATATTAGAATCTACTTATGGAATAATTATATACCAGGAACAAATAATGCAAATAGCAGGTAAAATGGCTGGATTTTCATATTCAAAGGCGGATGAATTAAGACGTGCAATGAGTAAGAAAAAAGAAGATGTTCTTTTATCATATAAAGAAGAGTTTATAAATGGAAGTATGAGTAAGGGATACACGAAAGAAACAGCAGAAGAAGTATATAACCTTGTCTTAAAGTTTGCAAATTATGGTTTTAATAAAGCACACTCTGTTTCTTATGCTATAGTAGGTTATAAAATAGCATACTTAAAAGTACATTTCCCAATTTATTTTGAAAGTGAAATACTAAATAATTATATAGGGCTAGTTAATAAAACAAAAACTTCAATAAATGAGTGTAAAAGATTAGGTGTTGAAATAATAAATCCTAAAATAAATGTATCAACAGATAAATATGAAATAATGGAAGATAAGCTTATTTATCCACTTTCTTTGATAAAAGGAATAGGCACTTTAACAGCAAGAGGAATAATAAAAGAAAGAGAAGAAAATGGCAACTTTTCTTCATATTTAGACTTCGTTAAAAGAACTTATAAATTTGGAAAAGACGTGCTAAGAAACTTAATATTAGCAGGAGCTTTGGATGGTTTTGGAAAGACTAAAAAAACATTAATAGAAAACTTAGATGATGCTATTAACTATGCTGAATTATGTAGTGATTTAGAAGAAAGTTTAGTACTTAAACCAGAATTAAAAGATTATGAGGAATACTCTAAAGAAGAACTTACAAAGTATGAAATAGAATTATTTGGTTTTTATATAAGTAATCATCCAACAAGTAAGTATATAACTGATAATAGTATTACTACTAAAAATATAGAAAAGTATTTTGATAGTAATGTAGCTATGACTCTTTACATTGAAAAGAAAAAAGAAATAGATACTAAAGCTGGAGAAAAGATGATGTTCTTAAACGCAAGTGATTCATTTGGCGCTATAGAATTAGTAATGTTTCCTAAGACATATAATAAGTTCTTTAACATTCCAATACCAGGAGTTTATAAAATAAAGGGCAAAGTAGAAAAAAGATTTTCTAAGTTACAAGTTGTGTTATATGATGCCCAAAAGGTGTGATAAAAATGAAATTAACAAGTGATAAATCATTGGAAATGTTAAAAGACGCTAGAGGAAAAACTTCACATGATGGCTGGATAGATCATTCTATATGTGTTGGAAAAACTGCTGGCAAAATTGCAGAAGCTTTAAATTTAGATGTGGAAAAAGCTAAAACTTTAGGTTATATTCATGATATAGGAAAGTTAATAAAGTTTGAAGGGCATGTTATAGAAGGTTATAACTATTTAAAAAAATTAGGATATGATGATTGTTACTCTAACGTATGTTTAACTCATTCATATTTAAATAATGACGTTAATTGTACTCAAGGAGAACCTACTGACATTCCTTTTAGAACAGAGTTTATCAAAAATCATGAATATACGATTTATGAAAAAATAATTAATCTATGTGATTTAATGTGTATGAAAAATGTTGTTACTTTAGAAAAAAGACTAATAGATGTTATATCTAGAAGACCCCAACATAAAAACATTGTTTATCATGTTAAAGAAGCATTAAAATTAAAGAAATATTTTGATGATTTATTAGGTTATAATTTATATGATTTATTTCCTGAGATAAAAGAAAATTTATGATTTTACAAAATTTTACATAAAACAAAACTAATATATAAAATGTTTTGTTTTTTTAATTTTGAAATGATATTATAGAATTATAAGAAGGTGTTTATAATGGAATGGCAAAGAGTGCAGGAAATTCTTAATGAATTAGAGAATGATTATATTAATTTATCTATTACGAATGAATATTTATCTAAAGAAGAAAATTATGAAACGGAGAATAAAAATATTAATGTTTTATTATTCTATTTTATTAAGTCACTTAATAAAAAAATACAAGAAATACCTAGTTCAATTGATGAAGCTAGAAATGTAATATTTAGTTATGGACATGATGCTAACAAAATGTTAGATTATTTAAATAATCTAAAAAAGGATTTAGAAAACATAAATCATGCTATAGATATTATAAAAGTTTATGTTGATATATCAGATAAATCATATGAATTTAAAGATGGATATGAAAACTCTTTAATTTATAAATATCATTGCGACATATATGAAAAAATGGCTGAAGTATATGATAATGATTCTATGACAACAAAAGAAAAATATGAATATTGTAATAACTTTGAAGAAAATTTAAGTGAAATGGAAAAAGGTGAATTACATGTCCAATCTTCTATCGGAAAAGCTGATAAAGCTTTATCAAATAAAGTGTTAATGAATGTAAGGATGAATATTATGAAAGGTGGAAGTCCTTTTGAAAAAGCTAATAAATTTCAGCAATGCTTAATGGATGCAGCAGCTTTTGCAGAAGAAAAACAAAATAATGCTTCGTTAGAAGATAATTTGAAAATGTATGGAAATATATTAGAAAGTGATTTTTATAAATCTTTTCAAAATCAAAAAAATATTTAAAATATTGTTTGTTAAAAAAGTTAGAAAGAAATTTCTAATTTTTTTATTATTTTTAATAAATTTTAGGGGAATTTTAAAAGTTATGGATAATGATTAAAGTAGGAAGTAGTAAAAACTAGCTTTGTTTTCCATCTTTTTATGAAGAATAGAAAGGTGGTGATAGTTATGAGATTTAGATTTGAAATAAAGATAAGTCCAAAATTAATTATCATTCTAATACTTATAATAGTACTAGTTATTATTTTTAGTATATAAGAAAAACAGAGTTAGCGGGTAACTAGCTCTGTTTTTCAATAAAGAAACTTATTTGGAAAACAACTGGTTGTCGCTGCTTCCTACATCTATATTATATAACAATAATAATTAAAATATCAATAAAAAGAAAGGAGGTGTAAAAAAATGCTTGATGAAAAAGTAAAAATAATACCAATGACGTATGATAAGATGTTTAAAAGTGTATTAACAAGTAAGGAAGCAAGAGGATATCTAGCAGGAATAATAAGTGATATAACGGGACTACCAAAGAATAAAATAGAAAAAGATATGATAA
>CAJTXC010000078.1 GCA_910580135.1 uncultured Bacilli bacterium
GATATGGAGGTGTTTTTTATGCAATCTAGAATGGATAAATATCAAACTGAGCCAACTAGGAAATATGAACGTTCAAAGAAAAACACCAAATTATACGAAGATGTATATGATGATATATATCGTGATACTACTTACACTAATATGGAAGTTATTGATTCTGCTAAAGAAATAAATTTAAACAAACTAAAAAACATGTTAGATGATAAGTATGATACAAGACAGTATAGAACTTTAAAAAACTATTCTATAGAAGACATAGACATTGATATAGATGATAAACCTACGTTTAATAAAAAAAGACAAAGAGTTCATGACATAAATGAAATAATAAATGAAGCAAAAAGTAAAAGAGCTTTTATTGAGGAAGCAAAAGAAAAGCAAAAGTACATGGAATTTACTGAAAGTAGAAATAAGAAATACGATAGTAGATATGACGAAATAGAAAAAGAAGAACAAGAACTAGAGGAATTAATTAATACGATGGCAATTCCTAAGCAAGATAGTGAAACCTCTGATGCGTTAGATATATTTTCAGATCTTAAAGGATCCGACAATACGATTACCACTAAGCCAATAGATGCATCATTTGATTATGACACTACTAAAGTGAGTGAAAAAACAAAAACTGAAGATATAAGAAATGATTTAGAAAAAACTTTAATAAAAGCTGATAAGAATTTTTATACGGATTCTAATATGTTTACTAAAAATGATTTTGAAGATTTTAGTACATTAACTAAACATTTGAAAAAAACTAATAAAACAAAAACAATATTTATTACATTAATTGTTTTAGCAATATTAGGTGTGGCAGCTTATTTTATAGTAACAAATTATATAATTAAATAGCAAAGATAATTTTATCTTTGTTTTTTTCATATAATTGTTATGTGATATTATGGATAAAATAAAAATGTTATTTAAAAATATATATGTAATTATATTTTTATTGATTATTTTGTTTAGTTTTATATTTCTAACAATTTTAGATAAAAAAGCTATGCCAATAATAATGAATTATGCAAATGTTCAAACAAAAAGAGTAGGTATAGAAGTTTTAAGAAATACTGGAGTAAAAGATGTTGGAAAATTGCTTGATAGCAAAGAATTATTTATTGTTACTCAAAACAAAAATGGAGAAATAGAAAGTATTGATTTTAATACGGCAGCATTAAATGAAGCATTAATAATCGTTGCACAAAACGTAAGAACGAGGTTAAAAGAAGTAGAAGAAGGAAAGAATTTGCCTGATGAAATGTATTCTAACGTTCTCGATAAAAACATGAAAAACGGAATAATTTATGAAGTTCCAGTTGGGGTTGTGTTTGGTAATTCTTTTTTAGCAAACATTGGTCCAAAAATACCAGTTAAAATTAAATATTCTGGAAACGTTGGATTAGATATTAAAACTAAAGTTAAAGAATATGGTTTAAATAGCGCCCTGATAGAAGCTTATATTTACGTTGAAGTAACTCAAAGAACTATATTACCATTTGGTTCAAAAGATATTAAACTAACTTCAGAAATACCAGTTATAATGAAAGTTGTAAAGGGAACTATACCTTATTATTTATCTGGAACTAATGGTTCTTATAGTTTGCCTATGGAATAAAAAATATGTTATACTTTTTATAGTATGGAGGCTAATTATGGAAAAAATAACATTAGAAGAAAATACTTACGAAATAATTACCGATTATAAAAATGGTTATAACGTAGAAGAGTTAAATAATAAATATACTGATTACTTTAAGAGATATGATTATATAGTTGGTGATTGGGCGTATGGTAAGTTAAGACTAAAAGGTTTTTATGAAAAAAATAACAAAAATTGTACTGAAATTAACAATATAGATAATTTAGATAAGTATTTGAAGGAAAATTGTGCTTTTGATTGCTCATATTTTGTTGCAAAAAGAAAATAAGTATGTTAGAATAAATTATATAGAATAAAAGAGGTGTTTATATATGGTAACTGCAAATAACATTGGAAGTGGAAAAAAAGTTAATGTTGGTCAAAGTTTTGCTAGTGGTATGTCAGCATTACAAACTGTTGAAAAAGAAAAGTTTGTAATAATTGATGAAAGCGGTACCAAGAAAGATGCAGAACGTTTATCATTGTTCAAATTAAAAGATAATGAAAAAACTTATATAGTATATACTTTTAATGAAGTAGATGAAAATGACATGATTAAGCTATATGTTGCCATACTAAATGATAAAGATGGTGTTTATTCGTTAGAAAATATAACTGATAATGATGAGTGGACTAAGGTTAAAGATGCAATGAGAAAAATTGCAAAAGATGGGCAACAAGTTTTAAATAACAAGGAAGATTAGTAAGTAGGAGGTTTTTGTCATGAGTGAGAAAAAAAAGAACATAAAAGATGGACAAGATATTACGATTGATGGTGTAACTGTTTTAAATGGTGTTTCAGTAGCTGAAAAAGAAGAAGTAAAAGAAGAAGCTTCTGCTGCGTCTAGTGAAGTTGCAACCGAAGAAGTTCCAGTAGTTGAGGCTCCTGAAGATAGTGCTAAAGATGAAACCGAAGAACCAGCAAACGAAATAGCTGCAACCGAGGTTGATTCTTCTCAAGTAGAAAAAGAAGATCCTTTTGCTAACGTTGATGGTTCCATAATATCAGCACCAACAATTGAACTTCCAACCGAAGTTCCAGCATCACCAGAATTTAATTTTGCCTCAGAAGTACCAAGTACTCCAAGTTATGATATTGAAACAAATAACTTTGATGTTCCATTAAGTACTAGTACTGATGATTTTAGTACTCCATCGTATGAACCTCAATTATTTAATGGTAATAATGATGCTTCATCATTTGGTACACAAAATAATTTTGGTGGGCAAGATTTAGTAAAAGCAGAATTACCTGATGGTGTTAAAGCTGCGGTGAACATGATTGAAAATGAAGCAATTGAATTATCAACAGAAATTAAAAATTTAAAATTAAAAAATACTGAATTAGAAAACAGCAATAATGATTTAAGGGCACAAGTATCAGAACTTCAAGCTCAAAATCAAATT
Organism: uncultured Bacilli bacterium; assembly: GCA_910580135.1. Classification (GTDB taxonomy): domain Bacteria; phylum Bacillota_I; class Bacilli_A; order RF39; family UBA660; genus Aphodocola. The sequence goes on from CAJTXC010000078.1 coordinate 3,044, forward strand.
TTAAGAAACGAAAAAGCTAGTATTCAAAACTCCATGGCAAACGTTCAATCAAGGATATTAGATGTTTTCGGAGCAAGTATGAATAATAATTCAATTATGCAAAATGAATCAAAAGTAGTTAAATTTCCACAATCAAACTTTAATGATGACCAAAACAATAACTTTGGCGGAATGCAAAACATAGCTTAATAAAAATAATTTGTTGGTAAATAATAAAGGTATACGATAGTATATCTTTTTTTGTTATTTTATAATTTAAAAATTTACAAAATTTACCATGAAAAAATTTGTATGAAATGACAAAATTTTCACATTCTATTAGTGTACAGGAGGTGAAAACACATGACAAGTAACAGAAATAAATTAGTTGCTCCACAAGCTAAACAAGCTATAGAACAAATGAAATACGAAATCGCTAACGAATTCGGTGTTAATTTAGGTGCTGACGCTACTGCAAGAGCTAATGGTTCAGTAGGTGGTGAAATCGTAAAACGTTTAGTAAAAATGGGTGAATCACAATTAGGTGGATCATACAACGTTCAAAAGTAATTAAAATAATTATAGATTTATGAAGGTAGCTATTTTTCGCTACCTTTTTTGTTTAAAATATATTCATTTTGTTGTATAATTATTAACAGGAGAGTGATTAATTTGAAAATATTATCTGTTAATGCTGGATCTTCTTCACTTAAGTTCCAGTTATACGAAATGCCAGAAGAAAAAGTACTAATATCTGGTCTTATGGAAAAAATAGGTTCGAAAGACAGTTTTTATACTATTAAAGTAAATGGTGAAAAAGTAAAAAAAGAGGTAGAACTTAAAAATCATGCTCAAGCATTTGAAGCATTGGTTGAGGAATTAAAGACTAACAATGTAGCTGATTCGTTAGATGAAATAAAGGGTATTGGGCATCGTGTAGTTCAAGGTGGAGATTATTTTGATAAGACAGTTGTAATTGATGATGAAGTCCTATCAAAAATAGAAGAATTTTCTTCTCTTGCACCACTTCATAATCCAGCTGCAGTAACTGGTATTAAGGCAGCTTTTGAAGTTTTCCCAAATGCTGTACAAACTGCTGTATTTGATACTGCATTCCATCAAACAATGCCTAAAGAAAACTATTTATATGCAATACCAATGTCTTGGTATGATGAATATAAAGTAAGAAGATACGGAATGCATGGTACTTCTCATAAGTTTGTTACTGAAAGAATGAATGAAATTTTAGGAAGATGTGATACAAAATTAATTACATGCCATATTGGTAATGGAGCTTCTATTAGCGCTGTTGTAAATGGAAAATGTATTAATACAAGTATGGGACTTACTCCTAACGCAGGATTAATAATGGGAACTCGTTGTGGGGATATTGATGCAAGTATCATTCCATACATTATGGAAAAAACTGGTATGAGTCCTAAGGAAATTGATAATGCGCTTAATAAAGAAAGTGGTTTGCTTTCATTAACTGGTAAGTCAAATGATATAAGAGATATTACCGCAGGAATTGAAAGTGGTGATGAAAACTGTATTTTAGCACACAAGATATACGTTAAAAGAATCGTTGATTATATTGCAAAATATTATGTTGAAATGAATGGTTGTGATGCTATTGTATTTACAGCTGGTGTTGGTGAAAACTCAATCAATACAAGACGTGAAGTAATAAATAGATTAGGATCTTTAGGAATTACTTTAGATGAAGAAGCTAATGACGTTAGAGTTGAAGAACGCTTAATTAGTACTAAGGATTCAAAAACAGAATGCTGGATTATCCCAACTGATGAAGAATTAATGATTGCAAGAGATACTCTAGAATTAATATAGTAAGGATATATAATGGAAGAGAAAATTTTAGATTTAATAAAAAAGTATGAAAACATTGTAATTGCAAGACACATTGGGGGAGATCCTGATGCATTAGGTTCTACTTTTGCTATGAAAGAAATAATCTTAAGTAATTTTCCTAATAAAAAAGTTTCTGTTGCAGGAGCGTCTATTTCTAAATTCAAGTTTTTTGGAGCACATGATAAGATAACCGATGAAATGTGTGAAAACGCACTTTTAATAGCACTTGATATACCTGATATTAAAAGACTAGATGGTGTTGATTTTTACAAATTTAATGATGTTATTAAAATTGATCATCATCCAGAGATTGATAAGTTTTCAGATGTAGAAATAGTTGATATAGATGCTTCTAGTGCTTCTGAATTAGTTGCAAAATGGTGTTATAAATGTAATCTTGAAATGCCAAAACATGCAGCGGAAAACATATTTATGGGGATTATTGCTGATACAAATAGGTTTTTGTTTGGGGCTAATAAACCAGAAACATATAAAATTGTTTTAGACTTAATAAAAAATGAAAACATAAAGCCAAATGAACTTTATGAGAAATTATATAAAAGAGGAATGTCAGAAGTAAGACTTGAAGGATTTATTTCTCTTAATATGAAAGTTAGCAAAAACGGATTAGGTTACGTTAAGATAACTGATAAAGATTTAAAAGATTATGGTGTGGATTCTGCAAGTGTTGGAAGTATAATGAATAATTATAACTTCATTCACGGACTTATTTGTTGGGTAGTTTTTACCGAAGACGTGAAAAATGGTGTTATAAGAACATCTGCTAGAAGCCGTGGTGTTAAAATTAATAAATTATTTGAACAATATAACGGTGGTGGCCATGTTTATGCTTGTGGAGCTAAGCTAAAAAGTTTTAGTGAAGCAGATGAAATAATTGATAAATTAGATGAATTATGTAAGCAATACAAAGAAGACGAAGAACAGTAGTCTTTTTTTGTTTGTCAAAATATGATATTATTTAACTAATGAATTAAGGAGCAGTATTATGAAAAAGTTAGTAGAATTAACATCATGGCAAATTATTCCACCTAAACCATATGGTTTATTTCATATAACATTTTTTATAGTGGGAATGATTATTTGTATATATTTAGTAAAAAAATTAAAAAACTTAAATGATAAACAAAATAAAATGTTATTATTTTTTACTGGTTTATTTCTTTTGATAATAGAAATTTATAAACAATTTTTCTACTTTTACATTGTTAATAATGGGCATTATGATTTTAGTGTATTTCCTTTTCAACTTTGTGATGTACCAATGGTTTTATGTTTAATTATTCCTTTTATAAAAAGTGAAAGAGTATTAAAAGGTATGTATAATTTTATGGTTTCTTATAATTTGCTTGGTGGTTTTATTACTTTTTTAGAACCTAGCGCACTATGTAGACCATACTTAATGATGATGCTTCATGGATTTGTTTGGCATTTAGTATTAGTCTTTATTGGTTTGTATTTAGCATTCTCAAATAGATGTTTGAAAAATAAAAAGGATTTCGTAACATCTATTAAAGTCTATATGGTATTATGTGTTATATCACTTGCATTAAATTTTCTACTAAAAGATGTATCAAATGGTAGTATGAATGCATTTTATTTAGGACCTAGCACTAGTCCAATTATAGTATTTGAGACCATATCATTAAAATTTGTTTGGTTTGTTAACATGGTTCTATTTATATTGGTAATGACTATTG
>CAJTXC010000079.1 GCA_910580135.1 uncultured Bacilli bacterium
TATTCCTACTTTACCATCACGTAGAACTCCCCATTTTAAGGATTCATTTCTTGATACAAAGGAATTAATTTTACATATAAAATCAATGCTTAGTTCTTCATTAATATTATTTAATACTTCTTTCCATGCATCCCTCATATTTAAAACGCAATTAATATCATCTAGCTTAACTCCAGATACATTAACACCATCTAAAATAGTCTGAGTTTCTGGAAAGGTAATATTTAAACCCTCTAATTTAGCACTATTATAAATATTAGAAACTAAAACTTTTTTTGCTAAAAATAAATTTTCTTCAGCACTTAAATTATATTTATCTTTCATATTTATCACCTTTTTCACTTATATTTTAACATTTTTTTATAATAAAAGAAACCTTAAAGGTCTCTTTAATACCATAATCTTGATACGTCTACGTTTTGTGATAAAGGCTGTGGATATGGCATTTCCATCTTAACGATTGTAGGAAGTTTAAATGCTGAACCAAATGTAACGCAAGTACCTGGTTGTAATCCTTTCATCTTCTCTACTATTTCATCTGTTATAAATGGTACCATTTGACGGATAAATGACACGTCATGAGGATGCTGCATCTTAAATATAAGGAAGTTAGAACACTGAGATAATACGGTTTCACTCATCTCTGATGGTCTTTGTGAAATAAGTCCTAGAATAACGCCATATTTACGACCTTCCTTAGCAATTCTATCAAATATATTATAACCTAGTATTCTTGTATCTGAATCTTGTTGTACGTATCTATGTGCTTCTTCTAATACTATATGAACAGGAAACGATCCTCTTTGTTGTAACTTAGAAGTAAAATCAAATAATAATTTTGAATATATCTTACATATTGTTTTAGCAAGTCTATCATCTAAATAACTAATGTTAATGTTTATTATTTGTGCTCTACCACCATTTGGAGCAGTAATTAATTCTTTAATAAACGTAGTTTTATCAACGTATCTGTCCATTTTAAAATACTGGCTATACTCACCTTTAATTAAAGAATCTAATCTTACTTTAAGTACGTTAGCCTTATCATATAATTTATCGCTTTTTAAAATACCTTCAGATATTAAAGCAAAATCAAATGCTTCTCTTAAGTTTTCCAAAGTAAATGGAATTGTTCCATCAGGTAATTCTAATTTTAAATCTGGATTAATAAACTTTTTAATAAATTCTGTTACCAATTGCATTTCTGCTATTTTACCTTCTTTATCTATGATTAAGCATTGTCTTAAACTTCTAACGTATCCTGGTTGCATAATAGGTGTTTCAAGATTTAAATCAGGAGTATTAAAAGAAGTTAATATTGCAAATATTTGGTCATGTATTTGTGATGCTGAACCACCAGAGTATAAAACTTCTTGAATAGCTTTTGCAATAATATCATTTTTATATACTTTAGTTTCTTCTTCGTTTCCAGAAAATACGGTAACTAATCTTAACGCTTTTTCTATTATAGGTAATTGTGTTGGATCATCTGCTTCTAATAAAAGTGCAAAATCATCAACGTCTAATAACCATAACGGAAGTTTTATTAATGTATCAGGATTTGTTCTTACGTTGGTAGAATATCTTTTAAAGAAAACTTGACTATTTTGAATTGATAAAGCACTTTCATATTCTCCGTAAGCATCAAAGATAAACACGCATGCGTTTCTAGGTGATTGTCCTCCGTTAAAGAATACGTTTTGGAATAATCTTGCAACACCGCATGATTTACCTGAACCAGTATTTCCGAAGATAGCAAAATGATTACTAAAGAAAGTGTTAGTAGGTACGTAAGCAGGGGTATTATTATAAAGTGGCATGTTACCAATTAATACTTTTCTTATTACGTTATTTTGATCATCAACAACGATTAGTTTAGTTTCATCTTCTGTTGCAACAAAACATATATTACCAATCGAAGGTTTAGTTAAAACACCCGCAACAAATCTAGGCCCTTGAATTTCACCAATCAATTTTACCTGTCCTAGTTGACTATTTAAGCTAATTAATGTCCCAACTATTTTAGCACCACTATTTGTTTCAAATATTACGTGTTGATCTATTAAATTTCTTTCAAAAGCTAAATCCGATGTAACTTTTATAGTTACACTATCTACTCCAACATCTTGAACTCTACCTATTTCGTTTGGTAAAGCTTGTGGTTTAACTTCTGCAGGAATAGATTGTTCTATTTGTTGTTCTGGATATATATCATTTTCCATATTATTTAAAGATGGTTCTTCCGCTTGTGATAAATTAAGCTCTATGTCATTTGGTTCTTCATCAAAATTCTCTAAAACTTCTTCATTTAATTCTTCCAAAGAGCTATCTTCATTAAATGTATTTTCGTTCATATTTTCACCCCAATTTTATTCTTCTTTTTCTATTTTATATAACCATTATATCATTTGTCTAAAAAAAATGAAATATTTATTTTAAATCGTTGACATTTAAATTACCTAAATGTAATATAATAACTGGAAATGGAGGGTTTAATATGGCTTATATTAAGTTTGAAAACGTAACTAAAAACTATATTTATGATGAAATTGAAATAAAAGCAATTAAAAAAATTAATTTTGAAATCGAAAAAGGTGAATTTATAGTCATATTAGGTCCTTTAGAAAGTGGTAAAACTACCCTTTTAAATTTGTTAGGAACTCTGGATAAAGTTACCAGTGGAAATATTTTTATTGATGATGTCGACATAACAAATGAAAAAGGAAAAAAAATATCTAAATATAGAAAATACAATATAGGATTTGCTTATAAAGATTCTAGTCTTATTAAAAATTTAAGTGTTAAAGAAAACGTAGAATTAGCAAAACAAGTATGTAAAGAAAAAGAAGATGTTTCCTTAATTCTTAAAAAGTGTGGACTTACAAAAAAAGCTGATTACTACCCTTCCATGTTATCAGAAGAAGACAAGTGTCGTACGTTAGTAGCTATGGCCCTTATTAAAAATCCAAAAATACTTTTATTAGATGAAATAGTTGATTCATTAGATGAAAAACGTGCTAAACAAATTCTAAAAGCTATAAAAAGTGTTAGCAAGAAAAATAAAATGACGGTTATCATAACAACTAAAAACAATAATTTTATCAAAATTGCAAACAAAGTTATTACTTTAAAAAATGGTAGTTTAAGTGATTTAGCAGTAAATAAAAAAATAAAATCTATAGGTGATATTTCATGGTGAAAAAAAAGAACATTATAAAAAACGCTTTAAGAGAAATATCTTTGAATAAGAAAACTTTTATTTCATTATTATTAATAATTATAATTGGAGCTGGACTTTTTGTTGGTTTAAAAAGTACTCCACTTGATATGAAAATTACTACTAAAAATTATTATAAGGATACGAATTTATTTGATTTAAGAGTTATATCTTCAAGTGGTTTTACAAAAAATGATATAGATTTAATTAAGCAAATAAAAAACGTAAAAGGAGTTAGCCTATCAAAACAGTTAGATGCCAAAACAACTATTAATAATAAAGATTTTGTAATTAAACTAAATAGTATAAATAAAGATAGAAATTTAAAAAACGATGATTATATAAATAGATTAACCTTAACTAGTGGTAGATATCCTTCAACGATAAACGAAGGACTAGTTGAAGAAAAACTTTTGAGCGATAATAATTTATCTATCGGGGATTTAATTACTCTTGAAGTTGATGACAAAGATAGTTTACGTGCAAAAAAAATAAAAATAGTTGGTACGGTAAAAAGTAGTTACTATGCATTAGATGGTTTAAAAGACTATTTTCTATACCTAGAAGAAAATAACTTTAATTTAAAATATTATACTGATTGTTTTGTTACTATTAACGAAGCTTATAAATATGATACTTATAGCAAAAAGTATGATAAATATATAGAAAGTTATAAAGAAAAAATAAATGAGGTAGTTTTAAAAAGTTCTAAATTTAATTATGAAAATGATATAGAATTACTTAAAAACGACATAACTTCCCTTCAAGATGACTTAAATAAATTTAACCAAAGTGATTTACCAGTTGAATCTTTAAACGAATTAGTAAAAGAAACAACAGATAGATTAAACAAAAAAGAAACAGAACTGTCAAAAATAAATGAACTTAATGTAGCAACCGTTAAAAGAAGTGATACCTCTAGTTTTAATAAATATTATTTGGAAATAGAAAGATTTGGAAACATATCAAAGGTATTTTCATTTATGTTCTTATTAATTTCTATTTTGGTTATCATAAACAAAATAACAAAAGTGATTAAAGAAGATAAAGATGAAATAAAAACACTAAGTTTAATTGGCTATAGTAAAACTACCATTTTATTTAAATATATATTTTATGGAACTTGTTTAAGTATATTAGGAACCTTTATAGGAACTACCATTTTTTACAAAATAATTCCTTTAATAATAGGATTTTGTTATAACAGATTTTATGATATTCCAACACTTGATACTATGTTCCAGATAAAATATTTTATAGAAGCAATTATATTATCGTTAGTTTTGATTATTTTAGCGACCATCATTTTATTTATTATAATTAACAAAAACAAAAATACATCAGTTAAGAAAAAAATTATTTTAGAAAAAATTAACAAAATATGGTCTAAACTTAGTTTTCTAAATAAAGTAACTTTTAAAAACATATTTAAAGATAAAAAAAGATCGTTAATTATAATTATTATGACATGTATTTTAAGTTCTTTAATACTAATTTCTATAGGAATTAAAGACCTAGTTTCAAGTTCAATAAACAATCAATTTAAAAATATAGAAAAATATAATTTAAACGTTAATATAAATAACAATATTACAGAAGACGATAAAGTTGTACTAGAAAACGCCATGATAAAAAATAAAAAAGTTAAAGATATAGCATTCATCTCAAAAAGAAATGTACAAGTAAGATATAAAAATAGTAAAGAAACCGCTATGCTAATTATTCCAAATAACGTTAATAACATTAATAATTTTATATTACTAAAAGAAAACAAAAAAAATTTAGAAATAAAAAAAGACGGTGTTATCATCTCAAAAAAGTTAGCAAAATTATTAAACGTAAATAAAAATAATAAGATAAAACTTACCCTATCAAATAATAAAGTAACTAATGTAAAAGTATCTGCTATAACAGAAAATTATATAGAGCATTTCATTTACATGTCCCCTACTTTATATAAAAAGTTAACTGGTGAAAAACCTAGTTATTCGGTTATACTTATGAATACAAATAAAAAAAATAATGAAGAATTAGAAAATGAAATTTCTAATCTTAAAAATGTAACTAGCATTCAATCTAAAAAGAATATTAAAGAAGAATATAATGAAATGACAAAAGCTTTAAAGAGCATAACCAATTTATTAAATATATTCACTTTAATAATTGGATTTTTAGCATTATATAATATTTTAATAACAGATATAAGTAATAGAAAAGATGAAATTTATACTTTAAAAAAATTAGGATTTAATAATAAAGAGATAGTTACATACTTTTTCAAAGAAAATCTAATATTAACGATTATTGGAATTGGAATGGGTATATTTATTGGTAGTTTAATTACCTGCTTTGTTGTAAAATCTTTAGAAACAAACACACTTATGTTTAACTTTAATATAAACATACTAAGTTATTTATTAACATTTGTATTTTCTTTATTAATATTATGTATAGTTAGTATTTTCGCCTATTATAAATTCAAAAACAAAAAATATTAATAATTAGTTTACATAAATCAACAATTAAGTGTCAATGTTGCATTTGCAACATTGATATTTTTTTGATTAGAGGTATAATTAATATCGTATTAAAAGGAGGAATTATAAATGAACGAATGGAATGGTTTTAAAGGAGATAAGTGGAAAAACGAAATAGACGTTAAACAATTTATCTTAGATAACTATACTGAATATACTGGTGATGCTTCATTCTTAGCAGAACCAACTGATAAAACTAAAAGATTAAATGACAAATATTTTGAAATGTCTAAAGTAGAAATAGAAAAAGGAATCTATGACGTAGACACTAAAACAGTATCTGGAATAGATGCTTATGAACCTGGTTACTTAATTAAGGAAGACGAAGTAATCGTAGGATTCCAAACTGATGGGCCACTTAAAAGAATCGTAAACCCATTTGGTGGTATGAGAATGGTTAAGTCTTCTTTAGAAGCTTATGGATATGAATTAGATCCAAGTGTAGATGAATACTTTAAGCATCGTAAAACTCATAATGACGGAGTATTTTCTGCTTACACTACTGATATTAGAAAAGCAAGGCACGCTGGCCTTTTAACTGGTCTTCCTGATGCTTATGGTCGTGGAAGAATAATTGGTGATTATAGACGTATTGCTTTATATGGTATTGATAAATTAATAGAAGAAAAGAAAAAAGATTTAATTAAATTAGAAGAAAGAACAATAGACGAAGAAATGATTCGTCTAAGAGAAGACGTATCAGAACAAATTAAAGCTTTAGGTGAAATTAAGTCTATGGCAGCTCGTTATGGATTTGATATATCAGAACCTGCTAAAAATGCTCGTGAAGCTACTCAATGGTTATACTTTGGTTACCTAGCAGCAATTAAGGAAAACAACGGTGCTG
>CAJTXC010000080.1 GCA_910580135.1 uncultured Bacilli bacterium
AACAAAGATTCTTTTCTTCATATTTTACCACCTCCAATTCCTTACCTGAAGTAGAGGCTGACACCCAAAATATAAACGTTCCAAAGGCATAATAACATAAGTTTATAATTATACAAAATCAAGTTTTGTACCCTTTTTAAAACAAAATAATTACTGTTGTATAGCAATTTAATTATTTTAGTAAATTATATATTAACAAAAAATACATTTCTGTAAAATTTTCACGAATTAAAAAATTATGATATTTATAAATACCATAACTTTTTACCATTCTTCATTACTTCTTTAATTACTCCACCACCTATACAACAATTACCATCATATATGGTACATACTTGTCCTGGAGTAATTGATTTTATACCTTCTGGATAATTAACTAATATTCTATTATCGTCCATTAATTCTATGTTAACTGGAATTTCATTTTGCCTGTACCTAAACTTTGCCGTTAAATTAGTTAAATTTATATCATTAGAAAACAAATTAGCATTTTCAAGTAAGCAAGAAGTAGAAGTTAAATAATCAGTATCACTACCAATTGCAACATATAATATATTTTTTTCTATATTCTTTCCTACAACGAACATTCTATCGGTATTACCGCCTATATTAAGTCCTCTTCTTTGTCCAATTGTATAATGAAATAATCCATTATGCTCTCCTACTTTTTTATTATTAGATACATCAATAACATCACCCTTACTATCTTTTATGTTATTTGATATATAATCTTTAAAAGTATTATTTATAAAGCATACATCCGTAGAATCTTTTTTAGATGCATTCTCTAAGTCATTTTCTTCTGCTATTTCTCTTACTTTTACTTTATCTATTCCTTCTAATGGAAATAAGATTCTTGATAACTGATCATTTGTCATCTCACATAAAAAGTATGTTTGGTCCTTATTTTGATCAGCACTTTTGTATAATTTACCATCTATTACTTTAGCATAATGACCCGTTGCCATATAATCACAATTATGTTTTATCATTTGTTCATAAAGAAAGTTTAACTTAACGTATCTATTGCACATAACGCAAGGATTAGGAGTAATGCCTCGTTTATAATCATCTATAAACTTATCAATTACCTTTTCTTTAAACTCTTTTCTATAATCTATCACATGATGTTCTATTCCTAACTTTTCACATACTTTAGCAGCATCTTCTGCATCAAAATCTTCAGTAAATTTAAATGTTATACCTACTACTTCATAACCTTCTTTTTGAAGTAGTACTGCTGCAACCGATGAATCAACACCACCACTCATACCAACGGCTACTCTTTTTTTCATCACTAACACTTCCTTTTAATACTGCTATAAAAATTATTTCCTATTTTTATACCTAAATAATGCTGATGGTCTATGTCCTTCACCCGTTTTTAACTTAGTTGTCTTTTCAACCTTATTAGCTATTATTCTTCTAAATGCTGGATCAAGTAATTTTTTGCCTAATATTACTTCATATACTTGTTGTAATTCTCCTAATGTAAAATACTCAGGCATCATGTTAAAAACTATATCAGTATATTCTATTTTATTTTTTAATCTTTCTAAACCGCTTATTATAACAAGTGGATGATCAAATGCCAATTTATCATTTTTAACAACTTTAAAATCATATCTATCAGTTGTTAAATCCCTTAATTTTTTGCCAACAACAAACTTTATTTGTTCATTGCCATTATCTAACGTGACATGATAAGATTTTTCATCTTCTAACATAAATACGTTAAACCAAGAAGCGTTAGCACATAATTTATCATTTAATCTATTCTTATCTACTAAAGCCATGTATGATGCTGATACAACTCTCATTCTAGGATCTCTATTAACACCACTAAAAGTATATAACTGTTCTATATAAATATCCTTTAAGTTGGTTTCTGTTTTTAATACCCTTTTAGCAGCTTCATCTAAAGTCTCATCAATACCAACGAAACCACCAGGTAAACACCATTTATCTTTAAAAGGATAGTTATCCCTTTTAACTAATAAGATACTAAATTTCTTTTCAGTTAACTTTCTATAGTTACCAGTTTCCTCACTAGATACGCTCATTATTAATATATCAGTTGTCATTGATAACTTTTCAAATATGCTAGAGTCATACTCTTTTAAAAACTCTTCTTCAGAATTATATACTTTTCCATCCATAATAACACCTCTTTTATATAAATTGATTATAACATATTTAGAATAATAATAAAATAGCTACCTGTAATAGCTATTTTAAAAACTTTTCATTTATTTTCTTTGAAAAATCATAATCTTTTCTTCTTAAACACTTTATTCTTTTTTTATCTACTACCGTCTCAACTTTATCAACATCACTATAAAAGTTATTTTCACCATCTACGGTTATAAGTAAATTGTTATCTTTCGTTGGAATTAAAGTAATTGCTTTATTTTCTGGTAAAATAACAGGATTTAATAAAGTTCTATATGACTTATTATTAAGTGGTGCAATTGGAGTTAATTGAAGCGTGTGAAACGTATTATACACGATGCTTCCACCAAAACTTAAATTATAGGCAGTAGATCCAAAAGATGTTGCAATAAGTAATCCATCTCCAATAAAGCGTTCTAAAAATACATCTTCTATTTTTACATCTAAAAACACTGTATTAAGTTCTTTTTGTCTAACCACGATTTCATTTAAAGAATAAAAGTTAGAATCAGACTCTTTTGTTACTACTTTTGTTTCTTGAACACCAATACTATCTACTTTATAATTATTTTCTTTTAGTTCATTGATAAATTCATCTATAGAGCCAAGTGATACTTCTTGTGCAAAACCAAGCGTTCCAGCATTTACTCCAACATATAATATGTCACTATTAAAATTAGTTTGTTTTACCATTCTAAGAAAAGAACCATCCCCACCTATTGCAATAGCTAAATCATATTCATCATTAGAATAAGTAAAACCATTTTTTATTAATTTATCCCTTACTATTTCCTCCGCGTTTTTAGATTTATCATTGTCATTACTAAATATTTTAAATCTTTCTATGCTTTGCATATTGTACACCTTCTTTATTTTTTATTATTCTTAATAAAGTTGTAACTATCATATCAATAACTAATTCTTTATTTTCTTTTCTAGAGGATTCAACTGCTTCTATCTTATCATTGTAAAATTTTTGTTCTTCTTTATCATATATACTAATAAATACAACATTATCCTCCCCAAATGGATTATTAACATCCACCCTGTTTAATTTACCAGTTATACCAACACCATAATCACTATTAGTAAACTTAGATATATTAAAACTCATTTCATCAGCAGTTTTCATACTATAAACAGAATATTTATCAATTACATCTTGTGATACTCCCATTTTCATCTTAAATTCATTAGAATAAGTAACGGCAGAGTATTTAAGCACACTTGAAGCTCCTTCTATGTTTGTTATAGCGTTTGCTACACCACCACCAGTACAGGACTCCATGGTTGAAATTGTTTTATTATTTTCTATTAATTTTTCTACTAAATCTTTCATGTTCATTTTTATACCTCTTTCTTGTATAGAATTATTTCATTACTTTTATTATACAACATAAATGAATTATTTGAGCTTATATAAACTATTAGCTTTAATGTATTCTAATACATTAGCATCTACGTATTTTTTTAATTCAATATATTCTTCATTTTCAACTAAATTTCTAATCATGCTTGATGAAACTTCCAAAAGAGGAAAATCCTCTACTAATCTATATTTTTTTATATTATGTTTTTTTAAATAAAATTTAACATCTATGCTACCTCTGTTGATAATTAAAAGTTCAAAGTTAAGTAGGTATTCGTAGTTTTTCCATTTATCAAAGTTAACTATGTTATCTGCACCAATTATTAATCCAAAATCATCATTACTATTTTTAGATAATTTTTCAAATATTTGATATGTATACGTTAGATTATTTAACGCTGTATCAATCTTTATAGACTCATTTTCATATAATTTTAACATATTTATTCTATGGGTAATATTAGTAAGATTTTGCTTATTCCAATAATTACCAGTAGGTATAATTATAACTTTATCAAAATAATTATTATCAATTAAATGTTTTACTATTTTTATATGTCCGATATGTACTGGATTAAAACTTCCAACGTATACACCTATTTTCATAATATTTACTCCTTTACTTTAATTTTTATTTCTCCTATAAGTTGGAATATTAAACTTATGAAGATTTGCATCATGCATTTTCTTTATTTTAGCGGCTGTTTTTTCATCAACGTTCACTTCATCATCACAATATCTTTTTACATCATCGTAAGTAAATCCTAATTTATCTTCATCTGATAAATTTGATAAATCATCATTAGGAGTTTTATAAAGTACTTTTTCTGGAACTTTTATATACTCTCCTATCTGTATTACTTCATCTACAAAAAAGTCTGCAAGTACTGAAATATCATGTACAGAATCTCCTCCTTTAGTGAAGTATCCAACGTATAACTCACCTTTATTAGAAGTTCCAGCAACTAGATATTTCTTTTTATTAACCGCACTATATAATGCTGCTAAATAATATAATGTTGCCATTCTAAGTCTTGGTTTTAAGTTGATATCACTGTTTTCAGTTTCTTCCTTACTAAAATTTCCTAGGTTAGCTAATTCTTCTTTAAATGTATCAAACACGTTACCAATATCAAAATTAACTAATTTAAATCCATAATAATCACTAACTAATTTGGCGTCACTTTTAGCAGTTGCTACAGTATGACATGGCATTGTTACACCAATTATATTTTCTTTTCCTAAAGCTTCTGTAAATAATCCTGCAACAACTCCACTATCTTTACCACCAGATATTCCAATTATTGCTCCATCTAATTTATTTTTCTTATAATAATCTCTTATAAATTCAATAATGTTTTCAGTTTCCGTTTTCGCATTAAATTTCATCATTTTATTTACCTCTTTTCATATATTTTTTTGCTCTTCCTAAAGTTATTATTGCGTTACATCCTTCAATGTAACCCATGTCAATTAACTCTAGTGCTTCATCGTAAGTACAATCAAAGTACTTAATGTATTCGCCGGGATCTAAGTGTTGACTTGTTTTCTTTTCACAATCCATTGCTATAAAAGCCTCGTTATATGCAGATGAACACCCCATATCTTGGTAAAAGCCACCTAAACTAATCATTCTATTTGGTACATATCCCGTTTCTTCTTCTAGTTCTCTTAAAGCCGCTATGTAAGGGGCTTCATCTTTTTCTATGTATCCTGCCGGTATTCCAATTCCAACAGTTCTTTTAGTAAATACTCTTGGCTCTACTGTTAATATAACGTTATTTTCTTTAGTTACTGGAAGGATGATAGCAGCACTACCATCACTTCCATTTTTAACTATTTTTTCTCTCGTTATTGTTTTTCCGTTATTTAAAGAGCAAGAATATACTTCACTTTTTAAGAACCTAGCTTCTTTATTTAATTTTTCTTGTTTAATAGATTTAAATCCATCAATTATAATTTCTAATTCTTCTAATTTTTCTTTTCTCACTTTTTAACACCCATCACTTTCGCATAACCATTATTCTCAATTGCTGTTTCAGCTGCTTTTCTTACAGCTTCAGAAAGCATGTATTCTTTAAGATCTTTTTCTTTTTCTGATAAATCAACATAATATGTATGTGGATTAGATACATCAGTCATTCTATCAGTTAAACTTTCGAATTCTTCATCACAATATCTCTTTCTTTCATGGATGCTAGGTTCTTCATAAACTTGCTCTCCGTTTATAAAAATAGGTACTTGAAGTTCCTTAACAAAATAATCATCAATTTCGGTTCTCTTCCATGGGTCTCTATCAGATACTAAAGTATATTTATCAGTTGGAATTACTTCATCATGCATCGCGATTACATCACCTAATACTTTATGAGTATCTTGGTCATAGAATCTATATACTTTCTTATAACCAGGATTTGTAGTTTTAACAGTATCACCAGATACTTTTACTTTAGGAATAATTTGCCCTCCTTTTTCTACTGCAACTAATTTATATACACCACCAAATGCTGGACAATCATCACTTGTAATCAATTTTGTGCCTACGCCCCAGAGTCCAATTTTTGCCCCCTGCAATTTTAAACTAGCAATCAAATATTCATCTAAATCACTTGATGCACTAATAACAGCATCTCCAAAACCTGCATCTTCCAGCATTTGTTTTGCTTTTTTAGATAAATATGCTAAGTCCCCACTATCCAAACGAATACCATAATTTTTTAATGTAATTCCCTTGTCTTTCATTTCTTGAAATACTTTAATTGCATTTGGTACACCAGATTCTAATGTATTATATGTATCTACAAGAAGTGTACAAGCATTAGGGAACAACTCTGCATATTTACGGAATGCTGTCAATTCATCTGGAAAACTCATTACCCAGCTATGAGCGTGTG
>CAJTXC010000081.1 GCA_910580135.1 uncultured Bacilli bacterium
CTATTTACTTCTACTTTTGTACTTTTTGTAGTAGTTTCTTTATTATTAGTATTAGCACTAGTTGTAGTTAACAGCTCACTAGGCATTGTGATATAATACACACTAAGCACTAATATAAGACTAAATAAAGTTAAAAACCATAATTTTTGTTTATTAATCATATTATCCTCCAAATCTTTCTACTTAACTATATGCACAAACTGAGTTTAAATTACAAAAAAAAGAATCAATTAAGATTCTTTTTCAGTATTTAATACTGCGTTAGCGAAAGGCATTACGTCATTAATTTTTTTATCTAATTCTTTTCTCTTATTAGCAAGTTCTTGTTGTTTAGCATTTAACTCTTGCTCAAACCCATCTAACTCAGCTTTTTTATTATTAGAACTTTCAATTAAGTTATTAACAAACGTTTCATCTTCTTCTAACTTAGATTGTTCTGCCTCATATTTTTTCTTACGATCATCTATTTCATTCAAACGATTTGTTAATCGTCTAATCATTTCTTGAACGATTTCTCTTTCGTTAAATTCTGATTCCATTGTATCAGATTCTTTGCTAGCAATAATTGGTTCTACATTTACATAATCGTTTTTCTTTTCATGTACTTCTGGCATAGTAACAATTGGCGACTTAGCAATTTTAAGTATTTCCTCAACATCATACGAACGTTTAGGAACTTCTTCCTTAATTTCGATAGGTTCAATAGGTTTTACTTCAAGTTCGTTTACTTCCTCTTCCTTTAGCTCTTCAGATACTTCTGGAACTTCTGGTATAACTAATGTTACTTCTTCTGAATTTATCTCTGGTACACTTGGTATTTCAGTTTCTTTTATAATATCAGTTTCCTCTTCTATTTTAGGAATTTCTGGAATAACAAATTCATCTCCCATTATTTCTTCATTAACAGATACTGGGATATCCACTTCTGGAACTGGATTGATTTCAGGTATAAATGGTCTAAATTCTTCTTCAGGTTCACTTTCAATTACAGGAACATCAAAGTCTATTGCACCGTTTAACGAAGTAGATACTTCATTAACAAAATTATTTAAATATAAATCGCTAATCTCTTTAATAGCTTTAGAGATTAAATTATAAATATCTTTTTTATAATCGTTTAACAAATTATTTAACGCTTCTTCATCAAACGAAGATAATGTTTTTATATATGATGCAAAATCATTTATCACTCTTTCAATTTCTTCGTTAACACCGTTTTCATTTATAAAATCTACTCTTTTAATTTTTACTATTTGTAAATATTTTTCATTTAATAAAACGTTTAAGTTATTAGTGAATGCTTCCTTTTCTTCCTTAGAAGTAATATTTGCATTTTCTAATTTATCATTTATTTTTTCAACGAATTGTTCATTTACTGTTTCAACACTTCTTAAGTCTTTAATTGAGTAAGATTCTATTTGTTTAGTTATTGGATTAACCAATTTTTCTTTAGAACTAATTAGAGTATCAGAAAAATCAGCAGAATAACTAGAAGTTGCAACTATGTTTCCTACTAAAGAAGTTGTATATTCTTCAATGGCATTATTTAAATTTCTTAAAATACCTCTATATTCATTATTATTTTCACTAATTCTATCTAAAACACTATTTAAAAGCTTACTCATCTTCGTTACCTCCCTTTATTTTACTTAATCCCTTTATAAGAGGCTTCATGTTAAGGAATATAACTTCTGCTTCTGATAATTTAGAATTAAGTTCAACTTCTTCTGCGTTTAAATCAAGTTTTCTTTGAGATAACATGTTTTCTCTTTCAATGTTTGCTTCTATGTTTTTATTAGTATCAGATAATCTTTTTTCTACTTCTTCTTTATCACTCTTTAATTTATTTTCTTTTCTAGATAACTTTTCTTCTTCAGTATTTAAACTTAAAATCATCTTATTAAATAAAGTCATATCATCATATTGTTCGAATTTACTATTAGCTTCGATTTGCTCGTTATTAAATAAATCATTAATTTCAATGCTATCAATAACACTTGAAGTATTTTCCATCATATCATCTTCCCCTTTTTCTTCTTTTACTTCATCTTTCAATTCTTTTAATAATATATCTAAATATTTACTATCGGCTTTCTTAATCATTTCTTCTAAATTAGCTTGCATTTCATTTTTTAAACCGTTTACTAAATTAGAAACTGAATTTACTAACGTTTTATTTTCCATTATCTTAGGAAAAGTTTTTCTATCAACGTATATTCTTAATTCATCTATTATGTCAGATATATTTAAATCTTCTGTCATGTTAAGTTGATTAGAACTTTTATTATTTGTTAATTCTTTAATATACGTATTATTTAACTTGTCCATGGTAATGTTACCATTTACATAATCTTCAATAAAAGTATCATTAGTAATTTGAAGCGCCAAAGAATCAATAAATAACTTTCTTTTTATTTTCTTAATTATCGGATTTTTAATTATTTCACTAGTTTCATTCCTTAATTCTTCTTCGTTTCCCCAAACACCTATACCGCCTAATAAGTTTATCATTTCTTCTGCAAAACGATAAATTCCAGTATCAATTATATCGACTAAGGTTTTAGAGATTATATCATCATTTAATGTACTACATTTTAATAATACACTATTTTTTATTCTCTCAATTGTACCTATCACAACTAACCTCCTTAATTTGTATTCAACCCCTAATAACATAAAAATATATATGTTTATATACCTTCATATTATAACTAATAACATTCTATCACAAAAAAAGATAAATTTAAACAATAAATTCATCTTTTTCTAGATTTTTTATTAACTTTATTATTTGTAAACAAATAGTATAAAACAAATATTACTAATGAAACAAAGGATATCATAATGCCTTCCTTCATTCCTTTAGGATAAAATATTAATTTAACAGTATGTTTTCCTTTAGGTATTAAAGCTGATAAATAAGAATCTGCTATCTTTTTAGTTTTTACCTTTTTACCATCTATATAAATACTCCATCCATCATCATATGCTATAGAAGTAAATAACGTTTTATCAGAAGACACAGTTATGTCACTTTCGATATAAGTATCACTATACTTTTTAACGTTTAAACTTTCTTTATTTATTTTATTATAAAACTTATCAAAAGCATCTTTATTAAGTCTATATGCATAAAAATATAAAACACCATCATCAGTACTATTTAAATTAATTTTTATGTTTAACGTACTATTATAAGTTTTTCCAGCATCAAAAACATAGTATTCATCTGACGTTAACGAATAATAACTGCCATCAATTTCAAAGCTTTCTACGTTATTACCACCCACATATAAATATATATTATCATTAAAGGTTGTATCTAAAGTTAGTTCTATATTACTTATTTCACTATTTAAATGATAATTCAATGACCCTTTTATATCGTCATTATCTACGTTAGAAAGTGTAGCATTACTTACGCTTAGTACTTTAACAGGAATGAAAATATCATTAACTGATGTTGATAAATTAACGAAGTTACTTTGGTTTAAAAATGGTTCATAGCTTGTAAGATGCCAATCTTTTATTTTATTATCTACTGCATAACCAATAGATGATGAATAATTATAAGCTGAGACATTATAACCATCTTCGTTATATAAAGGAACGTAATAATCATTATCTATATGTTCACCCATTATGTATTTAACATTAAAGATAGTATTATAAACAGGTGTTTGATATTTTTTATAGTAATAACTATTAATGTTATTACCCGCAAGACCTAACATTCTTTGATTTTTAGATACCGATTCATAAGCCATTGAAGAAAAAGTAGACATTCCATAATAATCATACCAAGCCCCATCGTTAAGCGTTAAATGACTAGTCTTCTCTATCCTGTATAAATCATTATCTTCTTTTCTTACTTTACTAATTAGATTCTTATAAGGTTTTTTATCACTCATAAAAGTTTTTATATCATGATCTATTTCCCAATTAGCATTAATTCCGTAAATGCATTCAAATGAAACTACAAGTAAGAAAACAATGTATAAAGCTTTTTTATTAGCAAATTTATTTTTATATAAAATACTAATAATATAATACATTATTAATAATGCAAGACAAGTTATTACCTTTTGATCACTTATATTTTCAAAACCTACCTTAGATGCTAGTAAAACAAATATAAATATAATAGCAAACGAAATAGACAATTTAAATATACTTACGTCTTTTATCTTAGTAAATGAATAATAACCAATAGTTATAAGAACAAATACATAAATAAATGAATATCTCCATGGCAAATCATTTGGAACATGAAATGCGTGCCACATAAAATCTATTACGTTTATGTTAAAGGAAATAAAGAAAAAGAAAAGTGTTATTGATGAAATTATTTTAAATTTTAGATTTATTTTTTTATTTATAAAAAGAAGCACTATAAGAACTAACGTTAACATACCTGAATATACGTTAGGTAGTGGTAATATATCACTTGCGAACACGGTTCTTGAAACTCCAGTAAAGTGATTAAAAATATAATTAGATATCGAAAATGATGAATTAGCTGTTGGAAAAATATCTCCAGTTGCAGATATAGAAGTAAGTGAATGAAATAATGGTAATAATAAAAACGCCATTAATCCTGCTGCTAAAACAGAAGATATAGCAAACATAATAAACTTTTTAGCTATGTTTTTGAACTTAAAATTACCTTTATATATAAACACGCCAATAAAATAAAATACACTAAATATACATATCATATAACCTATAAAATAATTTGCAAAAAGCATAATCGCTAAACTTATTATATAAACGTAAGGTTTTTCGTCTGTTATTATTTTATTTATTCCATACATTATAATTGGTAAAAATACCATTCCATCAAGCCACATTATGTTCCAATAATAAGCACAAAAATAACCAGAAAAAGCGTATAACGTTCCAAATAGTACTAATCCTATATTATTTTTGTTAAAAGTCTTTTTTAAATAATAGGCCATCGTAGTTGATGCAAATACCACCTTTAAGCCGATTATTAAAGAAAAGGCCATAACTATGTTCTCTTTTTTGAATAAAAATAACAAAATATTAAAAGGACTTGATAAATAATTTAAAAAGTTTCTATAAAAAGGTATTCCTCCACCCGTATTAAAAGAATATAAAAGTGTTTCTCCAGATTTTACCCTATCATAAAGTTCGTTTAATAAAGGCCCATATTGATGATAGAAATCAACATCAAGCATAGAACTACTTCCAAAAGGAGCAATCTTTTGTAATGTATAAATCACTGATATTATAAGAGTGGATAATGCAAGTGTTATAATAATCCATTTATTTTCCTTTATAAAATTAATAAATTTTTCCTTCATAGTATCACCATAAAAAATAATACCATAAAAAAATAAGCAAAACAATTAATTTTACTTATCTTTATTCAAGTACATTTTCAATCGTATTGATATCACGCTTATTAAAAATGCAAAGTTTTTCATCTATATCAACTGTTGCAAGTAATATTTCTTCATAAGACTTATAACCTTTTACCTTTAACTGTTTCCTTAACCAATCCTCATCTTTTTTTATTTTTTCTAGGTTTTTAGGCATGAATTTTCCATCTATTATTACGTTTGCGCATAATCCTTGCTTAGATGGTTTTAAATTAAGATCTTTAGGCGTTGCAGGGACATACTCTTCTTTTGGAAGAAAACTTATTTGTCCATTAGCTTCCATTAAAGCATATTTAATATTGCTTATATCAAAATACCCCTTTATTCTAGCACTTTCTAAAAAATCATTAATATCTATTTTCACTCTTTTTAAGTTTTTGTATACAAATTTACCATTTTCTATTAAAATGGTTGGACTTCCTATAACAATTCTTCTAAGTAAAATACTCTTCATTGTAAGAATTGATATAACCATTGCTATAAAACCAAATATTAAAACTGCTATAATTCCGTTCATTAGTTGAACATCTATGTTCATTGAAATTTCCGCGGCAAAGTTACCGATTGATATACTTATAACATAATCAAACAAACTAAGCTCAGAAACTTGTTTTTTTCCAATTATTTTAGTAATTAAAAATAAAACACCTAAAGAAATCAAAGCTCTACAAGCAACTATTCCTACTTCATACCAGTTTGTATTAATAACATCACTAATCATCTAAATCACCTATTTATATGATTAGCAAATAATTAATTTATATACTATTTTTTAAATCTTTAATTTTAGAAATGCTTAACCCAGTGCAAGAAGATATCACTTCTTCACTAGTTCCTTGTTTAATAAGATTTTTAGCAACAGTAATTATTCCTTCTTTTATTCCTTTTTCAATACCAGATTCAAGTCCCTGCTCAAGTCCTTGT
>CAJTXC010000082.1 GCA_910580135.1 uncultured Bacilli bacterium
GTATGTTTTACATATCTTTCTTTTTTTGTTGAATTAATCATGGTATTTTGTTATCATTATTATGATAGAGGAGTAAATTATGAATAAGAATAAAATTAGCAATAGTATATTTATTAAATCCATTTTGGTAATAGTGTCATATTTTATATTACCATATTTGGTTAAGTTTGTTACGAATTCAAATGTGGTAAGTGTGGTTGTTTATTTGTTATATGCCTTAATACTAGTGTTTTTATATAAAAGTACTTTTATTAAAGATTTTAAGGATATTAAAGGTAATATAAAAAAATATGTAAAGAATTTACTAGTAGGTGTTTTATTAATAGTGGTTTCCATGGCAGTGGTAAATATGATTGTTGGTGTTTTGTTTGACATAAAGGAAACTTCTGAAAATGATTTTTCACTACTTAATAGTTTTAAAGAAAATCCAATTGTCATAATATTGTTAACTTGCGTATACTATCCTTTAATAGAAGGTATCATATTTAGAAAATCAGTAAGGGATATAATCGATAATAAATGGTTTTTTATAGTGTTCTCATCATTATTTTATTTTTTCTTCAATATCGTTTATACAAGTATGAGTTTTAATAATATTATGGCATCTTTATGTTATATATCTACAATGATGATTGTTTCATCATCTTATTGGAAAACTAATAACTTCACGTTAAGCATACTAATAATGACTGTTTTTAACATTTTAGTATCTTTGATTAGTTTTATTTAAATAAAAGGAGGCATATCTTATGAAAAAGAAATTATTAATTATTTTCTTAACGTTAATTTTAACTTTTTTTGGTATAAGTAATATTAATGCCTCAAACAAAATGATTAAAACTGAAACAAAAGATAAAATTATGTTTATTGAAGATAAAGAAGGGGAATTTTCTTATTCTTGGTCTTTTGATAAAAACGAATATAATAAAGCTGATTTTGAATTTGACTTAGGTATAAAGTTTACGTCACCTAATAAAAAAGAGATAAATAATTTAATTAGTAAAAATATGAAAAAAGAATATGTTTCTTTTAATTATCATGGCACTTTACCTAGTACAGCAACAGTGAAGGTACCGATAACTAAGTTTAAAGATGGTGATAGATTAAACTTATACTATTATAATGATAATACAAATAAAATTGAAACGATTAAAACAAACGTTAAGGTAATAAATGGTTATGCAACATTTGAAATAGAACATTGCTCTGATTATTTTCTAACGATGTCCATTGTTAAAGAAGCTTCCAACAAAAATAATAATGGTGTAATAATAATTGGAATGTTGGTAGTTATAGTAGGCCTTGTTGGTTACACTATGTTTAAAAACAAAAAGTAATGGAAACATTATTTTTTTTATCTTTAACAATTGTTTTATTCTATCTTTTTTGCTATAATTAAACATGAAAATAGGGGACAAAGATATGAAGAGTAATAAAGGACAGGCATTAGTTGAATTTGTTATAATTTTACCTATCACCTTGATTTTGATTTTTTGTGTTATTGACTTTGGTAGAATAATATCACTAAAGAGTGATTTAGAAAGTAAAACAAATGATATTACTACTTTTTTTCAAAACGGTAAAACATTAGAAGAAATTAATACCATGATGGACAATAAAGATGTTAAAGTTAGTATTAAGGTAAATGGTGATTATGCTACCATAACTGTATCAAAAAAAATTAAACCTATAACTCCAGGATTATCATACATAGTAGATAAAGTATTTGACGTTGAAACTAGTAGGGTGATAAGAAATGAATAAGATAGGAAATAGGGGGCAAAGCCTTGCTATCTTTGTTATATTTATTCCAGTATTCATAATGATTGGAACCTTGGTAGTTGATGTTGCTTTTGCAAAATATAATGCTAGAAAGCTTGATAATATAACAATGGAAGTAATAAGGTATGGACTTAAGCATTTTGATGAAGAACCTTATAACAACATGGTTGATTTGATTTATCAAAATGATAGTGATATTGATAGTTATAAAATAGATTTTAATGAAGAAAAAAATACTATTAACGTAAATATTTCAAAAGCGACAAAAGGATTTTTTGGATCAATTGTAGGAAAAGATATATATAGTCTAAAAAGTTCTTATATGGGTTATTTAGAAGATGATAAAATTATAATAGAAAAGAAGGCGACAAAATGAAAAAAGAAGCAGCTAAAATAATTACTATATTTTCATGTAAAGGTGGTGTTGGTAAAACAACTACCGCGCTTAATTTGGCGGGAATATATAGTTTGATGAATAAAAAAGTTTTGATAATGGACTTAGACTTAAATAGTGGTGGTGTTGCAGTAAGTTTAAATGTTGACGCTAGTAAAAGTATTTATAACGTAGTTGATGATATGTCAAACAACAGGTTTGATTCTATTAGTTCTTATGTTTCAAAATATAATGACAACATAGATGTTTTGCCATCTCCAATTGATCCAAGAAATGCTATGAAGATAGATTCTAAATACATAAGTTTAGTTATAACTTCTAGTATCTATAAATATGATGTTATCATAATTGATACTTCACATAACATAAGTCCTATATCTTTAAGCGCAATGGATAAAAGTGATAATACGCTACTTTTAGTAACTAATGATCCAGTTGATTTAAAAAATGCAAGAAGTATAATTGCTATATTTAAAGATACCGAAATGGAAAATTATAAAGTTGTTTTTAACTCTTCTAAAGATACTGGAAAAGATTACTTTTCATTATTTGATATTAAGAACATACTAAAACGTAACATTGATTATACAATTGATAAATCTTTTTACATAAAAGATATTGATAAATATGTAATTGACGGACAAATCCTAACACTTAATAAAAAAATTAGATCTTCTAAGAAAAGTGATATTGCAAAACTTACTAAACTTGCTAATGCTCTTTTAGAATCTAAATTAAGTAAAGTAGAGGTGAAGAAAAATGCCTAAGTTAATGGAAGCTTTTGACGTTAAGGAAGAAAAGGTGGCTACTCATGCAGTTGCGGATTATGATATATTTAAAGATAAAGAACTACTTGATAATTTAAGAAATACAATTATATCTAATCTTATTGATGATAAGATACCAAATAATAAATTACTTCATGAATATATAAATGATGAAATAGACAAAGCTTTATTAGGATATGATTTAACTAACCTAGAACGTAGTCACATATTTAACTTGATTGATAACGAAATAAATGGTCATGGGCCAATAACAGAATTACTTGAAGATCCTAACATAACAGAAATAATGGTTAACGGGAAAAACGAAGTATACGTAGAAATAGATGGTCAAATAAGTAAAGACGATTCAGTATCGTTCATTAATGATGAACATATTATAAGAACGATTCAAAAAATAGTACAACCACTAGGAAGAACAATTGATACGGCAAACCCAATGGTTGATGCAAGACTAGAAGATGGTTCAAGACTTAACGCCGTAATACCTCCTTTATCACTTAAAGGACCCGTTGTTACAATAAGAAAGTTTAGACGTGATATGGAATCAGTTGATGACTTTTTAAGAACTGGTGCGATGACTCCTTATATGGCTAGATTTTTAGATGCTGCGGTAAAAGCTAAGTTAAACATAATAATTTGTGGTGGTACTGGTAGTGGTAAAACAACACTTTTAAACGCTTTATCTTCGTTTATTGGCGATGATGAACGTATCATAACAATTGAGGATGCAGCAGAACTTAGACTTCATCAATCCCATGTTATTGGACTTGAAACAAGGTTAGTTAACTATGAAGGTACTGGTGAAGTTACAATAAGAGATTTGGTTATTAACTCATTACGTATGAGACCAGACAGAATAATCGTAGGGGAAGTTCGTGGTAAAGAAGCTTTTGATATGCTTCAAGCTATGAATACTGGTCATGATGGATCACTTACTACGATGCACGCAAATACTCCAGTTGATGCTTTAAACAGATTAGAAACAATGGTTTTAATGGCTGGTATGGATATTCCTATTAAAGCAATACGTGAGTATATAGAAAACGCAATAGATATTGTTATAAACGTATCAAGACTATCTGATGGTAGAAGAAAAGTAACTTCAATTTGTGAAGTTGATGGATTTAAAGATGATGTTATTGAGCTAAAAGAAATATTTAGTTTCAAACAAACAGGTTTAACTGATAGTGGGGAAGTAGACGGTGCTTTCGATCTTAAAAAACGTATTCCAAACGTTTATAATAAAATTAAAAGTAAGGGTGTAGACGGACTAGAAGACATATTTAAATTTAAAAAGTAAGAAGGTGAAAAAATGAATGTATTTATTATTCAAACTATAATAATGGTTATTTTAGCTTTTATTATATTTTATCTTATTATTTATAATAATAGTTTGAAATTAGAAAAAAGAATATCAAAATATAGTATAGATTCAATAAAAGATAAACAAATTTCACTTTTTGACTTATTACATGATGAATATTCTAAAATGGTTTTAAGAATGTCTAAAATGCTTAAAAAATCAGTTTTTATTAGTAAATATGCCTCTAAATATAATAAATATATTACTTATGAAAATAATAAAGACGTATGTGCTATGGACTACGTTAGTAATAAGGTATACATTTGCTTGCTTTTTATATTTATAATATTTTTTGCAAGAATAATAGAAGGAATGTATCCAAGTTTATTAGATATTTTAGTATCGGTTCTATTAGGTTTTTACTTACTTGATATATATTTTAAAGTATATGATTACATAAAGAAAAAACAAATAGAACAAGATTTGTTAAACGCAATAATAATCATGAACAATGCTTTTAGATCAGGTAGAAGCACTATGCAAGCAATAGAAATAGTTGCAACCGAACTTAAGGGACCAATAAGACAAGAATTTAGAAAAATGCATTTAGAAATTAGTTATGGATTATCACTTGATGTTGTTTTTGAACGTTTTTCGAAAAGAATTGATTCTGAAGAGGTAAATTATATAACATCTTCTTTAAGTATTTTAAATAAGACTGGCGGAAACATAATTAAGGTATTTTCGTCAATTGAAAAAATGTTATTTAATAAAAGAAAACTAAAACAAGAAATGAAATCTTTAACTTCTAGTGCGAACATGATAAGTAAAATACTTCTTATACTACCATTTGTTTTTGCTGGATTTATAACTCTTTTAAATCCAAGTTATTTTCTTCCTTTAATTAATACTACGCTAGGTAATATTTTATTGTTTGTTATTATAATCGTATATTTACTATATGTATTTATAGTAAATAAAATTATGAAAGTGAGGTTTAACTAATGAAAGAAAAAAAATCATTTATAAACCGCATTTATCGTGAAAAAGATATAAAAAAGGTTGAAACTAAAATAAATCAGTTTGGCGTTTCTAAAAAATTTACCACTGAATATTTTATGAACTTTAGGCTGTATTCATCGATGATAATGTTTGTTGTTTTATTTATTTTCATTGATTATGGAGCATTACTTGCACCTATTATAACCGTAATATGGTATTGGTTAGTAGGTTACACAATGATTGATAAGCCTTTAAGGAAAAGAGAAAAAAAACTAGATAGTGAAGCATATTACTATTTTGAAGTATTAACACTTGCCTTAGAATCTGGTAGAAACTTGGAAAACGCAATTAAAATGGCGTGTAAATATATAGATTCCGAAATATCAGACGAGTTCAAAGAAACCTTAAAGCAAGTTAATTTTGGTAAGTCTTTAACGGAAAGTTTATCTTTAATGAGTGCTAGAATACCTAGTTTAACAGTTAATAATATAATTCTTAACATGGAACAGTCTAATCTCTTTGGTAATAGTATAATTGATACCATGTATAACCAGTTGGATTTTTTAAAGGATAAACAAATAATGGACATAAAAGCCCAAATAAATAAAATACCAAATAAAATAAGTATATTTTCAGTATTGTTTTTCATACCGCTTATATTACTTATAATATTAGGTCCAGTATTAATTGAATTCTTGATTGGATAACAAGTCTTTTTGGCTTGTTTTTTATGTATTGACATGTAAAAAATGTTATGAT
>CAJTXC010000083.1 GCA_910580135.1 uncultured Bacilli bacterium
TACTGCACCAGCACTAGTTACCTTATCACCTTGTATTATTACACCACCATCATGAAGTGGGTTATCTGGGAAGAATATTGCAACTAATAATTCGTTTGAAATTTCAGCATAAAGTTTTTTAGATCTTTCAATGTATTCTGATAAAGAATTATCTCTTTCAATAACTATTAAAGCTCCAATACGATGCTTCTTTAAGTATTCTAGGGCTAATCCTATTTCATATACGATTCTTTCCCTTTCGGATATAGTTAAAACCTTGTGTCTTCCAAGTAATTGCGATCTACCTAATTGCTCCAAAACAGATCTTATTTCTGGTTGGAATATTATAACAATTGCAAGTGGTCCCCACATAACAACATATTCTAATAATAATCCAATTGCTGTTAAATCAAATAAATCACTTATAACTTTGATTGCAACAATTATTATTATACCTTTAAAAAGCATTGTAAATTTAACATTGTTTTTAATGCTTTTTAAAACAAAATAAAGTCCAGCCCATACTAAGCATATATCAATTATATCTTTTATAATAGTTAAAATATTATCTAAAGTCATACATCCTCCTAATTCCTTTTTACTCTTTTTACATATATATCAAGATTATATCATATTTAAACATCATTTTTTAATTAAATTTGTTCAGATAAGAAAAACTCCTTATTTAATAAGGAATTTTTTTAAAACATATTATTGTTATTATTTAAGTTGTTTTGATCCATAAAAGTAGATTGGTTAATATCTTGAGGCTTATTCTCTGATGGATATACTTCTGGTGAAATTTCCCTAGCCATTTCAAAGGGCGTATTATTAAACGAGTTGTTAACTTCACTACCATTATTCATTGGATTACTAAAAGGATTTGTACTAGGCACCTCGTTAGATACTACATTTTGAGCCAGAAAATCAAAACCATTTGGTTGCACCCCTTGATTAACTTCTAAATTATTTGGTTGCACTCCATTAGATAAAACATCATTTTGCATAAAATTTTGATTAGCATTATCAAAAGCATTCATACTTTGCACAGGCTCGTTATTAAATACATTTTGATTTTGGCTTTGTACGTTAACTTCAGGTTGAGTAACAAAAGCATTATTAAACGTATTTTCGTTTGTTTGTGTTCCTGCATTAAAGCCCATAAAATCAACCGAAGGATTTTGGCTATTATCAATAGTAGTTTGTGTTTGATTTTGAGAAAAGTTATTAACGCTTTCGCTTGTCATTAATGGCGTACTTTCTTGCATTACTAATTTTTCTGCTTCAGAATCTGCACTAATTTTTTCAGACTCTTTTTCCTTCAACATTTTTTCTATATTTTTTTGTTTAGTTAAATACTTATCTCCAAAGAATCCAATAATAACACATATAATAAACGCAATAATAGCATATAAAATCATTGGATTATCATTCATTAATAGAATAAATCTTTCCATATAATCACCTCTTATTATTCTTTAATATATTACCAAAAAAATATAAAAAAAACAAGATTACTCCTGCTTTAAATCTAAAACTATATTTGTTTTTAACTTTTCTAACGTATCGTCGTTATATACTTCTGTTACTTTGTAAGATACATTATCTTTTTTCACAGAAGAACTAAAACGATTATCGAAAGCTTGTTTTATCATAACTTCATCTATTTCATAATCAAAATTATAAAAATAATCTTTTAATACATCTTTAATAAGCATTTCAGAATACATATCATTCCTAGAATAAATAACTGCTTCAACTTTAATTACCTCTTTAGTATTATAAGTAGTTGTTATCGTAAGCTCATTTTCCCTATTATCATAATCGAAGTACATCTTTTTAATAATGAATTTTCTATTTTGATTGTCATTAATCGTTTCGTAATTGTCACAACCATAAGTATCACAATAAGAAGATAACTTCTCGTTAATTTTCTTATACCCTTTATTTAAAGGTATATTAGCTAAAAACATAAATACCGTATTTAACAATAAATAAATAATAAATGACGTAATAATTAGATTTGTACATTTTTTATTATCATACTTTTTAGGATATTTTAAAAATAAAACATTAAATATAATTCCTGTTATTAATAGTAATACATTGATTGCAAAAACTATATTTACAAATAAAGCATTATAACCTTGTTTTATATATAATGTTCTAAAAAACACCATGGAAATTAAAACAATTATATTAACGATAAATAAAATATTTGCATTTTTTATAATATTTATTTTTTTATTCATAATATGCCTCCCACGTATATCATTATACCACTAAAGGTATATTTTTTCTATTGAAGTCACAACATAATTATGTTATTATAAAAATGCAATAAGGAGAAGATGAAAATGGGTTTACTTCCTATGTGTATTACAATATTTTTTGCACGTGTCATAGATGTATCACTTGCAACATTTGTTACAGTACTAACCGTAAAAAGCAAAAGACTACTTGCAACCATACTAGGTTTTATTGACGTTATAATATGGTTCTTAGTTGTTAAAGAAGCGCTAAATACCAATATAAAGAGCATGTGGATAGCATTCTCTTATGCTGGTGGATATGCACTAGGTACGTTTATTGGTACAACGTTATCAAATAAGTTAATAAACGGAAAGATATCTGCACAAGTGGTAATCAAAAACGATTCATTACAAGATGTAGATAAAATAAGAGATGCAGGTTTTGCGGTATCTCAAATAGATTGTACCGGTAAAGATAACGTTAAAAAGCTAATGCTTTTCATAGAACTAGATAAGAAGCATTTAGATGACTTAAAAAACATAATAAATAATATAGATAAAGATGCCTTCATGGTAATAAACGAAACAAAATACGTAGTAAATGGGTTCTTTAAATAGAACTTTATATGCCGCTTTAGTTTAATGGTAAAACAAGTCACTCGTAATGATTAGCTGTAGGTCCGATTCCTACAAGCGGCACCAGATTAATAGAAAACTCGAACTTTTAATTCGAGAGTAATAAATATTAACTAGAAGTACCGTCTAGTTTTTTTGTTATTTGAGAATGGAAGTGATGAGTATGGATGTTGTTAAGAAATTGGAGTTTGATAAGGATTTTTTAAAAAGACTTTTAATGATATTGTTAAAGACACATCAAAAGAGATAGAATTAACAAACTATATTGGAGAAAAGGACTACGATTATTTTTAAAATCGTAGTCCTTAAAAACTAAATGGTGTCAATTTAGTAAACACACTTGTACATTGATTATGTCAATGTACAAGTGTGGTAAGCAAATATCTTCAAATATTTACTTACATATATTCAAATAATATCTAAAATATTGTATAATTAAATAGAAATGGAGGCTTTTTAATGAATATAGATTTCAAAGATAAAGTGATACTTGTAACTGGATCAACATCTGGAATAGGACGTCAAATTGCTAAACAATTACTAGAAAGTCATGCAAAAGTCATAATTACTTATGGACATAATGAAAAAATGGCAGAAGAAACAATGCAAGAACTATCAAATTATAAAGAAAATATTTTACTAATTAAAGCAGATTTATCAAATGAGAATGATGTTGATATGATGTTTAGTGAAATTACTAAAAAATATGATAAGTTGGATGGCTTAGTAAATTGTGCAGCTTATGATAAGGTACTATCCATTGAAGACTTAACAGTTGAAGAATACAGACACGAATTAAATGTAAATGTTGTTGCAAGATGGCAATGTATAAAAAATGCAATACCATTAATGAAAAAGTCTGACACATCTAGAGTTATTAATATTGCTTCAAGACTTGGAACAAGACCGATGGAAGATTCAGTAGCTTATTGTACTTGTGAAGCAGCAACTATTATGCTTACTCAATGTTGTGCTTTAGAACTTGCAAAATATAATATAAGAGTAAATACAGTTAGCCCTTCTTTAACTCTTACTCCTCTTGGAATGCAAAGTTATACAGAAGCTGAAATTAAGGCAACTGTTGAAAAAAATCCTAGTAAAAGGATTGGAAAGACTGAAGATACAGCTAATTTAGTTTTATTTTTATTAAGTGATAAGGCAGATTATATTAATGGTGAAAATGTTAATGTAAATGGTGGAATTTTGTTAAAATAATTTCATTTTGTAAAGGATTAATATGATTGAGACTGATTTAGAAATTAATATGCCATCCTCTCTAGATTCAACAGTTGATGATATTATGTGGTTAATAACCTTATTTAAAAATATCGAACAAAACGAAGTTAAACAGGTTACATTAAATTATAAAAATACAATGTTTTTTGCTTCAGAATTGTATTGTTTATACCATTATTTATTAGATGATTTAGGAGAAAAAGGATTTGAAATAACCGGAATAAATGTATTGGGGAAAGTTGATTATATTATGCATTTATCAAAGTCTAATTATTTTACTGATCCAAAATATGTATCCTCAATTCAACATAGAGATTTTAGTTTAGAATTAGATTCTGGAAATATAAATTGTTTTGATATTTATTTGAAAAATGAATTTTTACCTAAAATGATTAATAATGAAAATGTGTCTAATATTATTACTTCTTATTTAAGTGAATTATTTGTAAATGCAAGAACTCATGGAAAAACACATAAGATTAGGTGTAATGGTCAAAAATATAATAATGGAAAAATATTGAAATTTATTATAGTCGATTTTGGTGTCACAATACCATATAATGTATCTAATCATATAATTAATAATAAATTAAATTATTTTCATAATAATGATGGAGAGGCTATAAGATGGGCTTCAAAAGAAGGTAATACAACTAAAGAAAAACTAGGTGGATTGGGATTAAATGATTTAAGTCAATTTATAAAAAAATATAATGGTAGGATAAAAATAATATCTAGAAATGGATACTACGAATTAAATCCCTACCGTGACAAAATATTATTCTTGAACGAAAAATTCAATGGTACTTTAATTTTAGTAGAATTGGACTTAGAAAGAATTTCAAAAATGCTTGTTCCACAAAGAACAAGAGAAAAATTTGAGATATAGAGAGGAAAAAATTATGTTTAATGAAAATTATAAAATTGTTGTAAAAGATTTCTTAAAAAAGGATTTTGCCCATACTCCAGAAGAAGGAGAAAAAATAATTGAACAAATTCTTCAAAATCATAATAATAAGAACGTTATTATTGATTTTAAAGGAATTAAAACAGCTAATACTGCTTTTTGTAATGTGTTATATGAGGGATTAAAAATAGAAAATAGGACGTGGACTGCTACATTAATTAATTGTAATGAGTTAATATTGCAGACATTTAATAGGGTAAAAAATAATTACAATAAAAAGGAATTAGCAAATGATTTGTAATCACATTATAGATACTGGACACTTATTTGAAAAAAGTAATAAGTATATAGTTGACACTAATGTAATAGTTGGACAGTTTGGACATCCATATTATGTTAAAAATGTAAAAAATAATCCAAAATTACAAAAAGCAATAAATAATTATAATAAAGCTGTTAATGCTAA
>CAJTXC010000084.1 GCA_910580135.1 uncultured Bacilli bacterium
TTTAAAACCTGTATTATTTGAAATATCTGGATACCAAAATCCATTTTTTAACAAGGTAGCTCTTTCATTATCGGTTAAATTTAATCTTTTCATAATTTCGTTTTTTTCTTCATCTTTTATTTTTCTTTTAGATAGTATAAATTTTTTTATAACTGGTAAATTAACATCTTCTCTTAATGCTAAAAATACACCTGTATTCATACCATCTATACTAAATTTCATATTTATTGTAAGTTGTAGTTTTTCAAAACATTGATTTACAGCATAATAATTTTTTAAACTTATAAATGATATATCTGAATTAGACTCAATAGTTCCAGTATAATATACTTGATTATCAGCTAACAAAAAATCGACTTTCATAAAGCCATTTTCTGGTGTTATTTTTAATCTATATTCAGCTAAACTTCCAAAACCTAGATAATACATATAGAGAGTATCTGTTGTAAATGGGTTTACAGAAGTTTCTCTATTTACTTCAATTCTATCTTTTACAGTCAAATCATTAATATCTATTCCTAAAACATTGCATATTTCAAGGATAGTAATTAAATCGGGAACAACTTCATCTCTTTCATACTTATAAACAGTAGTTGTTGACTTACATATTCTTTTTGCAAGTTCTTCTATACTTACTCCTTTAGATTTTCTTACTTCACGTATCATTTTTCCAATTTTATAGGCATCTAAATTATACATATTAGAAATCTCCTTTCAATTGTTTACATAATTATAACATTTTCAAAGCACTTTTGCAACTTTTCTTACAATTTATAAAGATATAATCAAATTGCATTAATGAGTAAAATATGTTATAATATACTTATCTATTAAGGTAGATAATCGGTTATGCTTTTATAGTATATACTTTAATCCGATTGCTCAAGTAAGCTTGAAACAAAATTCCAAGCTTTACGAGGGCTTGGATTATTTATATATTATACAAAGGTCATTCGATTTTCCGTATAGTATATTTTGTTAATATCTTATTAGAAATACTTATACGGGGTAAAAATCAATGATAGAATTTAAAACAATATCTCTAGGAATTCCGGGAGGATATCCTATTTATTAATTAAATCTCATAACTAAAACAAGGGGAAATTTTCCCCTTTCCCTTCAGGGGAATAACTAAATATGCTTTAAACTAAACTACTCGTAATAGTTTGGTTTAATATAAAAGCCATAGGTTCCGTATAAAATATCATTGATACCTATGGCTATTTTTTTGTCATAAAAATACAATAATTATGATTTTTTTCATTTTTATTATGTATATAGCATTGTTTATTGAAAAAATAATGTATTTTATTATAAGTTTTCTTACAATTTGAAAGTTTTGTTATAAAATATATAATATCTTTTATAACATTTCTTATAGTTTCTTAAAATTGATTTATGTAAACATAAAATGCTATACTATAATCAGAAAGGGGGTTATATATGAAGTGTTTATATGATTATACAAAAGATGTTAAGTATAAATCATTTGAACAACTTGTTAATAACTCTCTTATCAATTTAGGTTTTAACATTAATATTTTTGGAACAAAATTACTAAAAGATTTAGTTTTGTATTCATATTTTAACCAAGATTATGACATTTATTTTGATAAAATTGTATTGGAATTTTTTGAATATAATTCAATAAAAAACATTTCTGTAAATACTGCAAGTCATAGAATTTGCTATGCGATACAAAATATCAATAATAAAATGTTTAAAGATAATTTTTATATGATATTTAATGTAGAATATGATTATTATTTTAGAACACCTAAAAATTTATTAATATTATTTATAAATATTTTAAACAGTAAATAAAAAGTAGTATAATTATTTTTTATAATTTATACTACTTTTTATTTGGTACATATTCAATTATATCTTTTATAGAACAATTAAAATAATCACATAATCTTGCAAGAACAAATATATCAATTCTAACTAATTCGCCAGTCATCAGTCTTTTTATAACTTTGAAATCTGTATTTGTATCTCTAATAAGTTTATTAATACTTATATTATTTCTTTCTATTAAATCTTCTAATTTGAAAAGATAATAGCCACTTTCAATTTTTACTTTTATCATACTAATTACCTCGACTTGATTATATAATTAGTATTTGATACTTGACTATTGGCTATACGACCAGTATAATATTTTTACTATATTTCTATTATAAAAAGTGAAAGGGGAAAATTAAATGAGTAAAAAGATAGATAGTGAAATAAAAGTAATAAAAAATGAAATAGATAATATTGTATCTACTTATAATATACAGGATTTATATATTAAACTTGATTTTTTATTTAGGTAATAGATAGTTCACATTGCGAACTATCTATTTTTATGATATAAATTAGTTAGATAAATAGTAATTTGTTGAGGAGATTCACTTATGGAAAATATAGAAAAAGAAGAACTTGAAAAATTAGTTGGAATTGATAAGGTTAATATTTTTAATGATATTGTTGATGAAATAACAAAACTTTATGATATGGAACAAATATGGAATAATGGTGGCAAAAAATGGACTTATGAATATAAGTTTAGAAAAGGTGGAAAAACTTTATGTGCATTTTATTTTAAGGATGATACATTGGGATTTATGATTATCTTTGGCAAAGATGAAAGGACTAAAGTTGAAGAAATAAGAAATGAACTTTCATCTAGTGTATTGGAAACCTATGACAATGCTGAAACATTCCACGATGGAAAATGGGTTATGTTTAATATAACAAATAATTCAATAATAGAAGATTTGAAAAAATTACTGTTTATAAAAAGAAAACCGAATAGACAGTAATTTAAATTACAAGTTATAGTGGAGAGTATATTATGGTATGCCAAGAATGTTATAGTGATAAAAATAGAATTACACCTTTGTTAAAAGCAAGAGAATGTTTAGAAAATCATTTACAATATGTTTGTGGAACTTGTGGTAGGTGTATTTGCATTGATAAAGATAAAATAAGAGGTTTGCAAAGATGGAATTTTCCATTTAAGAGTTTAGATATAGCAAAACTATATCTAAGAACAGCAAACTACACTAATAAAAAGTGTTGTGGTATTTATGAAATAGAAAATTCAAAAGGTAGAAAATCATATAAAATATTTACAAGTGATACAGACCTTAAAGAGTATTTATTAAAGAATAAAGATAAAGTATGTAAAGAGAATAAAGCAATTTTTATGATGGGTGATTATAAAGAATATCCAAATACTAAAATTAAACATTTATCAAAAAAAGAAGTAGAAAAATATTTAAGTGAAATGTAACGAGAAATTTGCAAAGGAGCATAAAGCTATGAAAAAAGAGAATATTTATAAATTTTTGTATGTTTATAATACCAAGCATTATCGTATTTATTGTTGCAAAAGTAGTGAAGAAAAAATATAGTAAGTAATACACAAATTACAAGTTATGTTATGGAGGAAAAAGTAATGAGAGAAATAAAACCAGAACAAACTACAAGAGCAAAGGCTTATGAATTATGGATGAAAGCACCTAATCCTATGGTAACATTTTTTAAAACTTTAGATGTAACACCACTTGTTAATAAAAGCAAGAAAAGTAAATTAAAATTTAATATGTTATTAGATTATTGTATTGGAAAATCAGCTTCAACTATTAAGGAATTTTATATACTTCCAGTAGGAGATAAGTTAATTCAATATGATACAATTGCAGTAAATACGATTGTAAAAAATAAAGATGAAGAAGTAAGTTCGTGTGATATATTATATACAGATGATTTGGATAAGTATAATGCAGATTATTTAAAATATACACAAGAAGTAGCTAAAACTTGTAATGATAGAGATTTGACTGATAGTATGGTTATTGGTACATCTGCTATTATAGATACAGAACTTGACGGAGCAGTTGGGATGAATAGTGGAATTTTCAATAATCCATTTATACTATGGGGGAAATATAAAAAGAAATTTTTAAAATATTATCTAACAATTTCATTTCAATATCATCATACTCAAATGGATGGAGCTCACGCAGGTAAATTCCTAGCAAATTTACAGAAAGAAATTTATAATTTAAAATAAACAAATTACAATTTTGAAAGTAGGTATAGTATGAAAAAGAAAGTAATAATAGTAATAACAATTTTAGTTTTATTGATTTTATTAGTTCCAATACCAATGCACTTAAGAGATGGTGGAACAGTTGAATATAAGGCATTATTATATAAAGTTTCAAAAGTTCATTTATTAACTTCAGTAGAAGAAATGGAAAATGGCAAAGAATATAACGAAGGTATTATTATAGAAATATTAGGATTTAAGATTTATAACAATGTTAAATAACTTACAATTTGTCAATAATATTTTAAATATTTTCAAATCAATAAATATTAAGAGCTAAAAACATAAGTATAACTCCAAGTGCAAATGATATAAGAGATATTATAGTATGAGCTGTTTTAGTTATTTTAAGTTTTTCTTTTATCATAGTATTATGTAGTTTTATAAGTAGAAATTCACTTAATAATAAAATTATAAATGCTATAATGTAACCTATTATTATATTATCAAATGTTAATATACCACCAAATATCATTGAAAAAAAGAATATAGGATAAGTTAAAAATCCCAAGCATATCTTATATGCAATATCTAATGCTAGAGTACCTTCTATGTCCTTACTCATTTTTGATATTATAAGTATAGTAGGAACTAATAAAAAAGCAATTAAAATTAAATTCATTTGTGTCATAAATAATCTCCTTGCATAAAATTTTAGTATGTATTAATTATAGCATATATTATTAAAACTTATAATATTATTTTGTGGTGTTTGGAAACTTACATTCCCATATACAACTCCAAATATCAAAAAGATATTGGAATATCAGCAATGCCAACCGTCAGGGCGCACCAAACACCAGTAGAAATGCTGGTGTTTTATTTTTTATAAAATTAGAAAGGAATTTTCATGAAACTTATTTCGTATATTTTATTAATTCCATTTTTCTGTGCTTTATTAATAACTATATTTTTAATAGTTATTAATGAAAGTATTAATTTATATATAATGTTTCCCACATTAATATTGCTATTTATTAATGGATATGGCTTATCTAAAAACAAAAAAAGTTGGAATATAATTAGTACTATATCAATTATCATATTTACAACTTGGTACAGTATAATGGGATATTATGATTATTATAAATGGACTAGTACAATAATTGCAATATTTTTATCAGTATTTTACTGCACAGTTTATATTATAAAAATAAAAAAGAAGTAACAATTAAGGTTCTTTGTCAATAGTTGGGGTGGAATATTTGTAAACTAAGATGAGCGTAAGC
>CAJTXC010000085.1 GCA_910580135.1 uncultured Bacilli bacterium
ATCTTATATATTAATAAATGATAAAAATGTACATCAATACACAAACGACAAGTTTGAAGAATTAAGATTATCAGATCCAATGACAGAAGAAAGAAACACTTTAAGATATAGTTTAATTCCTTCATTATATAAAATTTATGAATATAATAAAGCTCGTTACATTAAAGACGTATGTTTATTTGAAATTGGAAAAGGCTTCTGGAAAAAAGAAGGTCAATATGGCGAAGATAAGAAATTATGTGCATTAATGACTGGAGAATATTATTTAGGAATAGATAATAAGAAAAATGTTGATTTCTATATTATTAAAGGTGTTGCAGAAGAAGTACTAGATTATTTAGGATATGGAAATAGATATAGTTTTGTATTACCAAAAGAAACTTTAAAAGAATTTCACTCAGGTCAAGTTGCTGAAATAAATGTAAATGGTGAAGTTGTTGGTGTTGTGGGAAGAATTCATCCAGAAATATCAAAAGAACCAGTATTTGTTTTAGAAATTAACTTAGATAAACTACTTGCAAAAAAAGTTGGAAAAATGAAATTTAAAGATATTTCAATTTATCCAACAGTAAACAAAGATATTGCAGTAATACTTGATAAAGATATTACATCAGATGAAATATCAAAAGTAATAAAAAAAGCTGCGGGAAGTTTACTTGTAAGTTCAAAATTATTTGATGTTTATATAAATCCAATTTTAGGAAATAAGAAAAGTGTTGCTTATTCATTAACATTTGGTTCTAATAGTAAAACATTAACAGATGAAGAAATAAATCCAATTGTTGAAAAAGTAATAGAAAGCTTAGAGAAAAACTTCGGAGCCGAATTAAGAAAATAAATAAGAAGTGAAATTTAGGGACATTCCTTAAATTTCACTTTTGTTTTTTTATCTTAGTGTTGACCCTTATAAAATAAAAAGGTATAATCTTTTAGAAGAGGTGGATAACAATGAGAGATTTTTTTAGAAGACTTTCTACAAGAGGAAAAGTTACAATAATTGCAATTATAACTATAATACTTGTTACAGTAGTTGGAATTTTTGCAAGTAATAAATTAGAAAGCAAAGAAACTAAAGTTGTTAGTGCTAATAGCAAGAAATTAGCTTTAGAAGAGGAAATAGTTCCTGTAGTTAAAGAAGAAGTTATTCATGTTTCACAGGATAATTCAATAGATGAAAGTTCAAAAGAAGATGAAGAAAAAGAACTTGAAATTGGAGGCAAAAAGGTTGCAATTCCAAAATCTAAAGTTGCTCCAGTAAATTCTGCTGAGGACCCTGAAAATAACAAGAAAAAAGGTGGAGATGAAGTCAACCAAAGTCAAGTAAATTCAATGTTTGAAAATGTAGGTACAAAATCCTTTGGTATAGATGTATCAGCACATCAAGGAAGAATAAATTGGGCTGCTGTTAGAGCAGCTGGTGTTGATTTTGCAATGATTCGTTGTGGATTTAGAGGATATGGAACAGGAGCAATTTGTGAAGATGCCTATTTCAAAACAAATGTTGCAGGAGCAACTGCTAATGGAATAAAAGTAGGTATTTATTTTTATTCAGCAGCAATAAATGAAAATGAAGCAGTAGAAGAAGCTGTATGGGTTATAAGTAAAATAAAAACTTATAGAATCACATATCCAGTTGTATATGATTTTGAAGATTACCAAAGACATAGATGTGCCAATGTAGATGGCGCACAAGCAACTAGAAATGCTCATACTTTCTTAAATCTTGTAAGACAAGCAGGATATGATCCTATGATGTATGCAAATAAAAGTGATTTAACATCAAGAATATCAAGAGCAGCATTTTCAGGATACAAAATGTGGCTTGCACATTATACGAGTCAGACAGATTATAGTGGAAGCTATAATATGTGGCAATATACAAGTAAAGGTAGTGTAAGTGGTATTAATGGATATGTAGATATGAATATTGCATATTTCAGTTATGGAACTACAGCAGCACCAAAACATACTCATGATTTTAATGAGGTTGTAAAGAATAGTGAAAAACCAGCAACATGTGTGCAAGAAGGAAGCAAAACATTAAGATGTTCTTGTGGAGATACTGAAGTTCAAAAAATTCCTAAGTTAGGACATAAATATGGAAAATGGGAAATAACTAAACCAGCAACTGTAGAAGAAGAAGGATTAAAAACTAAAAAATGCTCAAACTGTGGAGATACACAGGTTGAACCAATTGCTAAATTAAAACCAAACACAAATACAAATGTAAATAATACTTTGTCAGATAAAAACAATAATACAGTAAAAAATGAAACAAATACAAATACAGTAACACATACACATTCATACACAGAAGAAGATATATCAAAAAGAAAAGAAGCAACTTGCAAAGATGAAGGAAGTAAAACAATGAAATGTAGTTGTGGAGAAACTCAAATAGTAAAAATTCCAGTTATAGATAAGCATAATTTTGATAACGGAAAGTGCACTATTTGTGGAAAAGCAGATCCAGATTATAAGGAACCTGAAAATCCAGTTAAAAATGAAACAGAATTAAATGATGTAAGTCAATAAGCTATAAATTTTAAGAGTGATTATCTAAATTAGATAGTCACTCTTTTTAGTATTACAGAAATTTTTTTAATCTATTAATATTATTTTCTTGAAGTCTAATAAACCCATTTAAAACATCTTTTACACTTTGAGTTGCTTCTGGACTTTGATTAAGAAGTTTAAATCCTTTAATAATTCCCATATCATATCCTTGAATTAAAAGCTCAGATAATTTTGAATTTGAAGTATCTTTCATTGTGTTCATTTGGATTCCAGTCCATCCCATAATTTTTTGATTAATAGGAGTATCATCAGGAATTTCTCCAATATCGGCAAAAGCATTGTTAACTTTATTTAAAGTTGTTTGATAGGTAGTAAACTGAGTAGTTAATTCATCTTTAAAATTAGAATCTGTTGCTTTTTTAGCTACTTCTTCAAGTGAAGACATTCCCATTGTAACTCCTTTATGAATTTCATTTAAAATTTTTAAATCGTCCATAAAAACCTCCATTCTAGAATAGTATTTGCAGATATTTGCTTACTATACAAATTTCAATTAGTTTGCTAATAATAAAAGATAAAAATGTAACTAAAATGATATATAAAATGAGGCTTAATTGTATTTACATATTTACGAAAAAGAGATATATTATTGTATATACATTTGTATATTTTTAAATATATACAAAATAGATTGAAAAATTATTCAAAATATTTTATATAAAAATGAAGTTTAAACAATGGAGAAAAAATGAGGAGAAAGAGAAATAATAAATTAGTAGGAATTTATTTATGGAAATTAATATTAATAATTATAACTATCTTTGTAGTTTTTATTTCTGTAGAATGCTTCTTTTTGATTGAGAAAACTGTAAAAAATTTTGTGTCAGGCTTTTCAGAAAAACACACAACTTCTGCTAGCACAGATTTGAATGAAAATACAATTA
Organism: uncultured Bacilli bacterium; assembly: GCA_910580135.1. GTDB lineage: Bacteria > Bacillota_I > Bacilli_A > RF39 > UBA660 > Aphodocola. Next base: position 3,462 of record CAJTXC010000085.1, read on the forward strand.
ATAACACTGATGAAGAAAGGAAAGATGCAGATACAACAAATGAAGCTGCAAATTCAGAAAATTTGAATGATGATTTTATTGATAAACCACTTAGTGAACCAAGTTCAAATAATGTAGGTAGTACTAGTGAGCCTTCACCAGCTGTAAATGAGATTGCATATTGTGGGCAAACACATACTCATAAAAATGTTTGCTATGCTGCTAATATTCCTCAAACAGATATATTAGCTATTTATAATCTTATTAATGATATAGATAGTTTGCCATCATATACACCAACGGTTTTAGATAATCTAAAAAACTATACAACTAATTATAATACTTATTCATCAGATTCTTATTATAATAATTATAAGAGCTATTTAGATAGTAATTGCTCTAAAATTGAAGCTGTTGATAATACAATGAAGAGCATAAATAGTAACTATTATACTTATATAGATAATAGAGAAGAATTATTTAAGTTACATAGTGTCTTAACATTTAGAAATATATTTAATTTACTAAATGATATACCTCTTAGAAGCAAAATTAATAATAAAATGGCTGAATTAAAAGATACACAAAATGTAACTGAAAGTATAAATTATTTAACATCATTATCTAATACAGTTATACCAGTTTATCAATCATTTGTAACTAATATACTACCTAATATAGATAACACTTGGTATCAATATATTATTAATTATAATAATATGATGGAATTAAAAAATATGTCTGATAATCTATCTAAAATTTCTAGTTGTATTGAAGCTTTAAAAGATTTGCCAAAATGGGATGATGTAACAAAACAGATAAATACTTATAAAACAAGCAATAATGTTAAGGATTGCATATTATACCTAACAAGTATATCTACTCAAGTAAATGCAGCAAATACAACTTTTACTAGTCAAAGCTTAAGTAGTGATTATTATAAATATGTTATTAATTATGAAAATTATAATAAATTACTTAATATACCTAAAATATTGAAATGTGCAGAAATAATAGATAAGTTACCAGAATATGAATTAGTAACACAACAGATAAATGAATATAAGGCTAATAATCAAGTTGATGAATGTATAAAATATTTAACTGAAATATCATCACAAATAAACGAAGGTTATTCAAATTTTACAGCAGAGAAATTGAGTAGTACATATAATACATATGTTATTAATTATGAAAAACTTACTAAATTGTATGATATGCATTTTAATGAAATCTTAGATTATACAAAGCAAATAAAAGCATTACCACAGTATGATACTGTAACTAATAAATTAGCTGACTGCAAAGCAACTAACGATGTGAATGAGTGGATAAGTTACTTAAAAAATGAAGTTATTTCAACAAATTATGAAAGCGTGTATAATAATTTAATTAATTGTAATGAATTAAATCAGACACATTATACTTATATAGTAAATTATGATAACATAAAAAGCTTGCATAATTTACAATTGGCAAAAGTATTAACTATAATAGAGGATATATATGAATTAACACAATCTGGTAATATTGATTTTTCTGATGCTAAAATTAGAACGAAAATTATAGCAACAACTCAAATATGTAAAAAATTATCAATAGAAAATTCAAAAATTCCAGAATATATTATTAATTATAATGTTTTAGAAGAACTAGTAAATCAACTGAATACCAAAGATACAGAATTGAATCTTACGGTTCAATATTATGCTTATATAAATATCGTAGATAAAATAGATGAACAATATCATTCTAAAACAGAACTTCCACTTATAGATACTTCTGGAAAAAAAATGCCCCAAAATGGTAGTGGTATAGACAATGCACCTAATAATAACGAATTAAAAAAAATGTATGTACT
>CAJTXC010000086.1 GCA_910580135.1 uncultured Bacilli bacterium
CTGCTTTAGATTTATCTAACCCTTAATACTTAACCGCTCTTTTAACTTCGTTATCTAAAGAACTATATAAGAAAATATTATATATATTTTTCTTACTTCCTAATACATAATCAGCACATCTTCCAACTATTACACAAGAACTCTTAGCTACCTTCTTAATAGCTTTAGATTCTGCTACAAACAAAGCATCCTCGTTATTGTACTCGCTACTACCTAAAGCGTGTTTCGTCTGTTCATTTTCCTCAATATATTTTTTAGATAATCCAGTTTCTTTAGATATTTCGTTTATTAATTCTTTATCATAAAACGCAATATTTAACTTTTCTGCTAATAACTTACCTACGTATCTACCACCAGACCCATACTCCCTATTTATGGTAATTATTATTTTATCTTTGCTACTTACCTTAGTATTAGTATTTTCTATTGCTATAACACTACCACTCATCTTACCTAGTTTTTTATACTCACTACCAAATATAAAGATAACACAAATAAAGCATAACACATCAGCGATAGGTCCAGCATATAAAGCTCCATATAAACCTATCTTACTAGTTAATATAAGAGCGATTGGTATAAATAATATTATTTGTCTTATAAAAGATACTGCCGTTGATTTTTTTACGTTACCCAAAGATTGAACCGTTATACTAGTTGTCATCTCAAATGCATTTAACGCACAAAACATTAGGAAGATTTTTAAACAGTCAGTTGCAAATTCTAAGTATAACTTATTATCGCTACTACCAAATAAACCAATTAAGAATTTAGGAAATAATTGATATGAAAGATTAAATGCTATACCAATTATAAAATTTACCATAAGTACTTTTCTTAAAGTTTCTTTAACTCTCTTATAGTTACCCGCTCCATAGTTAAATCCAATTATAGGTTGTGCACCTATTGATATTCCAAGAACTGATGCTACAAATAAACTGTTTAGCTTAGATACTATTCCGTAAGCTGAAAGTGGTATATCACTACCAAACTTACTAGACGCACCATACTTTGTCATAACATTATTCATAAATACAAATAATGCTAAGACAGTCATTTGCGTAATAAAACTAGATAGTCCATAACCTAATACTTTTATAATAGACTTATCAGGTACAAAATCTTTTTTATTTAGTTTTATAGACCTTAATTTTCTTAAGTATAACAATGCCATTATACATGATACTATTTGACCAATAATGGTAGCAATAGCACCACCTTTAACACCCATATTAAATTTCATTATAAATATTGGGTCTAATATTATGTTAATAATCGCTCCAACAACAAGAAGTATCATCGAATATTTAGGCGAACCATCTGCTCTTATTATTTGTGATAAAGCACTATAAATTATCATAAATGGTGCGCCAAGTAATATTATTTTTCCGTATTCTATAGCATAAGGAAAAACGTTATCAGTACATCCAAAAGCTTTTACTAAAATATTTAATGATGCATATAAAATTATACTTATCAAAATAGATGATATCATCGTTATTGTAATAGTTGATGCAACTGATTTAGCAGCCTCTTCCTTTTTTCCTTCTCCTAATCTTAAACTAAAGTTAGCAGCGCATCCATTTCCAATTAAACCTGCTATCGCGTTACACATAATAACAATTGGAAATATTATGTTAGTTGCAGCATTACCTAAGTATCCAACACCTTGGCCTATAAATATTTGGTCAACTATGTTATATACTGAGTTTATAAGCATGCTTATGACACATGGCACTGCAAACGTAAGTAATAACTTTCCTATTTTTTCCTTTCCTAAATCAAGTTTCTTATTCATAATTTACCTCCTTTATTCCATAAAAAAGAATTGCTAAAACAACTGGACTTACGCTTGTTTAGCAACTCATTGCTTGTTAATTATAACACATTTTTTACTTTTGTAACAATTAATTTTAATCGATATATTCTAATAACTCTTCAAACTTTTCATATCCTGATTCAGAGTTTAAATGGCCACCATCAGGTATAACAATTTCTTTATCTGCTACCTTGCTTGCAAAATCTTTTTCTACTTCATACTTTACGTATGGATCATTATCTGAATAGAAGCAAATGATATTATTACAATAATCATGAATATTTTCTATATTTTCAAGATACATACTTTCGTTTACAGCATCATACTCTTCATTTATTCCTAAATAATTATTAAAACCGCAAACAAATACTAATCTTTTAACTTTTATTTTATTTTCTATTAAAAACTTGCAAATAAATACAGGTGCGATCGAATGTGCAAATATAATAGTATCTTCGTTTATAAGACCACACTCTACATAGCTTTTCATTATCTTTTCCCAATTTTCATACTTTTGAAATCCAACACCACTTGGTAAATCTGGTGTATAGACAGTTAACTGTCTATTCTCAAGTTCTTTTCTTAACCATGGTAACCAATTAGAAAATGGGCTTGAGAAGCTACCATGTAATAATACATAATTATTTTTCATATTAATCCCTCCCTTTTAATAATAATTTTAATATACTTTCTTTAGTTTCATCTAAAATAGGGCTTGAAGCAGCATAATCATGTCCTCGTCCACCAAAATATTCAGCTATTTCTCTTACCTTAAAATCTTCTTTTACTCCCCTATATGAAATAGTACCATAATCAAGTGCTGGCATTATAACTAAATCTATATCTACATTTTTATTTTTTAAATACTCTGCTAAATCATTTCTATATTCATAGTCTATAAATATAATACCTGCCTTATGTCCTAATACTTCTGTTACAAGCATTTTTTTATAATACTCTTCTAGTTTTGACCCAACTTGCTCTTTTTTATTAGAAATTAACATTTCTTCTAATTCATTAAAACTAAATACTTTATTCTGTAAACATAGTTTATCTACCATTAATTTTATATAACCATCTTTACCTACTGCTTCAAATAGTAAAGTAAGCGCGTGGGATTTTTCATCATTATAAATATTTTTCCATTCCCAAGTATCATATCTTCTAGTTAGTTCTACAAATTCCGTAATATCATTACTTTCGTTAATTAATCCATTTTCTTTTAAGTAATTATAAAATAACTGAGTACCACAACATTTACCATTTTCATCATCTATCTTTATATTTATAAAATCATATTTATCTAAATTTTCTCTTAATGCTGATTTATGATGATCAAATAACAAAAACTTCCCTTTTAATTTTTCATCATTAGCAACCTTAGAAAGCATAGGTTCTTCAAGCCATAAATCAGTTACATAAACAAAATCATAATCATATATTTTTCCATTGTCGTAAAATTTTTGAATTTCATTTTGTAATTCAAAGGTTTCACATAATACATAGTGAGCATCCTTAAAACTAAGTTTAGCAAGTACTGCTCCACCCATTCCATCTATATCACTTTTGTGCGTAAATATTAATACTTTCATAATGTTACTCCAATTCTAGCTTAAAATTCATAAGTACTTATTATATTTCCATCAGAATCAGCTATCGTCACATCAGCGTCTGCTATATATAATGCAACAAAGTCTGGATTATCCAAAGTATATCCGGCTTCTTCAGCCCAATCAAATTCCTCAATTATTGCTCTTTTTGCTTCAAAGTTATTACTATCATCAATTAGTTTACAATTTATTCTAATCCAATTTTCCTCATCATAGGCAACAATACAAACATTGTTGTTTTTCTCAATTTGTTTAAATACATTTTTTGTTTTATTTGTTAATACATATATTTTATTATCAAATAAAACTGGATCTCCGAACGGTCTAAGACTTGGCTTATCACCATCTATAGTTGCAACATAATTTACTTTTGTTTTTTCTTTTAAAAATTCATAAGTTTCTTTCATTTAGTTTCTTCTCCAATCCAATCTAAATAACCTTTATAGCCATCAACTATATCATAACATATTATTTGAGGAGTTTCATAGCTATGATTATTTAATATTTCTTTTTCGATTTTCTTATATAAATTTTTCTTCGACTTCATTTGTAATAAGTATTCTTTAGAATGTTCTATATTACCTTTCCAATGATATGAACTAGTTATATTAGATAATTGACAACAACTAACTAATCTTTTTTCTAATAGTAGATTTATTATCTTATTAGCTTCTTCTTCATTATCAAAAGTCGTGGTTATCATTATGTATTTATTATTCATTTATTTTCACCTCATTCTTTATCTCAAAGCAAAATACGACACATTTCTTAATACGTATATAGTATAACATAAATTAAAAAACAATTTTTAGAAAAAAAGTTATGAAATAAATTAAAAATAAGTGATTTAAGAAATAGCTTTGAATACATGACAAATAATCATTAAAGTTGGTGATAATTAATGCTTACGATAAATTGGAAACAAATTTATGAATTTAATTTAAATAATAATAATCAATGGATTTTAATCCTTTATGATATTTCACAAAATCATTATGTCGGAATACCTGTTTATAATGAAAAAAAGAAAAGTAGCATTTATTTAAAATCAATTAATAAATACATTGTTTTAGATGAAATATCTGATTATAATCGTTCTAATATAAAAAGGTGTATTTATATAAAGGGTAAACCTATAAAAATAACAAGCAAAGAATTTGATAATATAATGTTAAAATCTAAAGATATTTTTTTAAAATATGTTAAAGATAATACAAATAATGATTCAGATGGCATATCATATAACAAATGGTGTAAGGATAAATTAAAACTCATAAATAAAAGTAATGATAATATTACTAATCTAAAAGTTGGGGCGATATGTTGGATCGATTTAGGTTATAATATTGGAAATGAACTTAGAAAACTTAGACCCGCAATATTATGGAGAAGTTCATCTAATAAAAGAATGTGGACTGCTATACCACTTACATCTAAACATAGAGATGATAATTATTACTTCCATTATGATTTAATTGATAGTAAGTTAGGAACAGTTAAAATAGAAAATTTAATTAATATAAGTGCTAAAAGAATAAAAGAACCTTATTATATCAATAACAAAATAGCAACGATCACAAAAAAAGATAATGATGCTATTTTAAAAATAATAAAAAAGTACTATGCTTTCGAAGAAATTAAGGAAATAAATAGGAGTTTAAAAAATCAAAATATTATTCGCAATAAAACTAAAGAAAATCGTGAGAAAGTATTGATTTAATCACCTAAAATGATATAATTAAATTACTTTAGATTGTTGCAGGTATATTTATATACCTGGTAGAAGTTTTTCAAAAGGAAGAGATTATCTCTTCCTTTTGCTTAATAAAATAAAAAGATACAT
>CAJTXC010000087.1 GCA_910580135.1 uncultured Bacilli bacterium
GTTTTAATGCAAGTTGACTTGATTCATACCAGAAATCATAGTTTCCTGGATATACTTTTATTTTTCCAAAATCAACATCTGCAATATGTGTACATACTTTATTTAAAAAATATCTATCATGAGATACAACAATTACTGTATTTTTAAAATCAAGTAAGAAGTTTTCAAGCCAAATTTTTGCATTTATATCAAGATAGTTAGTTGGTTCATCAAGAATTAAAATATCCGGATTTCCAAATAAAGCTTGTGCAAGAAGTACCTTAACTTTATCTTCACCTGATAGATTTTCCATTTTATCATTAAAATATGCTCTATCAAGACCAATACCAGCTAAAAGTATTTCAGCATCGCTTTCAGCTTGCCATCCATCCATCTCAGCAAACTCAGCTTCTAATTCTCCAACCCTAAGCCCATCTTCATCATTAAAATCAGGTTTTGAATATATTTCTTCTTTTTCTTTCATTATGTTATATAGTCTTTGGTTTCCCATGATAACGGTTTCAATAACGTTTTTATCATCATAAGCATTATGATCCTGCTTTAAAACAGACATTCTATCATTATCAGTTAAAACAACGTCTCCCGTTGTAGAATCTATTTCACCAGATAAAACCTTTAAAAACGTAGATTTACCTGCACCATTTGCACCTATTACACCATAACAATTTCCTGGTGTAAATTTTAAATTAACGTCTTTAAATAAAGTTCTTTTCCCAAACGTTAAACTAAGATTATTTACTTGAAGCATCCTAACACCTTCCTTTTCTTATATAAGTTTACTAAATAAACAAAATAAAAGCAAGAAGCTTTTTATTGCTTAAATAATCATTCTTTTATTAATGTTTTACTGTTTATTTTTTCATCAATATAATTAATCATATCAGGTTTATTTTTATATTCATAGAATTGTCTTAATATTTCTAAACAAATTTCATCATCTGAATTTACAATAAATGGTTTATTTATATTAAACCAATATCCTTTATATGTACCATCTTTAAATCTCAAGGTTTTATTTTTACACTTAAACTTCTCTAAATTTTCTTCTTCACAAAATTCTTTTATTTTTGATTTTTATCTTTCTTCAAAAGTTTTTTCCTCGATTAATTTTCTATACCTTTTTATGTTGCTCTTGTACTTCTTTACATTTTTCGTCGGTTGATTCTAGTATTTCTTTTTTATTATTGTTAAACCAAGCATTCATTAAACTGCCATCTCTAAATTTTAAATTCTTCTTATTTGAATTAAATTTATCTAAATTTTGTTCTTGTAAAAATTCATCTAATTTAAAGACAAATTTTCTTTCAGAAGATTCTAAACTCATACCATTCACCCTTTTCTTTAGTTACATATTTTATTATTAAAGAAAAAAGAAAGCAAATTATTTTTTCTTGCTTTCTATTACTGCTGCTATTACAACAAGTATTATACCAGTGGCAAGTAAGTATACCCACCAAGGAATACTTCCCCATAAACTAATCGTTTGAATAATTATCGTTAAGGCTAGTGCCACATAACCAACATAATTATACGATTTATACTTAAATATTAACCCTAGTATGATTGATATTAAACTTATTACACCAAGAGTTATTCCGGCGTATATATTAACTTTAAAAATAAATAATAAGAACATAAGTGATAAAGTAACACTTTCTATTGCAATTGATGCGGCATTATCCACTTTAAATACTTTTCTTAAGAATAAAGATAGTGGAATCATCCAAATAAATAAATTTAATATATTATTTACATCACCATAAGGAATATAGTTTATCAATAAACTAAGTGGATATATAACAAATGATAAAACAACATATCTCATTCTTTCGTTTTCATATATTAAATACAAAACTATAATCAAAACGATACTTAATATAGCAGATATTAAATTACTAAATCTTAAAGTTCCCATTAGGGATACTATTAATCCTAAACTTATAACAGAATGAAATATTTCAAATATAGTTTTTCTTTTTTCAAATATTAATCTATATAATATTTGATTAATAATTAAGGTAGCAAACGTACAAATCATATAAAGTGCTTCATATTTTCCAGATCCTAGTTTAAAGAACATAACAGGTGTAAAAAATAGTAAATAATTTAAATATACTTTAGATGATTTTTCATAACCTTTAGACATAAAATACATCATTATATAGATAACTATTAGATAAAGTAATGTAAATATATCATTATTAATATCAAGACCTATAGCACTTATAAAGAATAACTCAAATACACACATACCGGTTTCTTCTTTACTGTTTATTACCTTTCTAGAAAATAATACTATAAAAGGTAATATTACTAACATCATCAAATCATCTTTTAAAGATAATCTAATATTTGTCATACTAATAATTTGAAATATTGGAATAAATAGTAGTGATGCATAAGTAAATCTTTTTTTACCGTTTTTAGTAATGAACATAAATATAATAAGTGATGCTAAAACTAATAGTGCAGTTATTAAATGATACTTACCTAGTCCAATTAATATGTTTATGATAAACACAAGTGAAATCCAAAATGTACTTTTTTTATAAAATGAATCCTTACTAAAATATGCATATGCAATTAAAATACCATTAATTATTAAAGTTATAATGGAATAAACAACATTAGTATAAGATGAACATATTATTTGAATAAATAATCCTACTGCAAGAATAATAAAATAACCATTTTTTATACTGTTTTTAAGTAATGTTGATACTATTAAAGCTATTACTAAACAAGCGTTAATAACCATTATAATATCTATTGGTTTGATGTTTTTTATAATACTTGGTTGAGCTAAAATACCTATCGCAAACATAACTAAATATATTGGTTCAAAAATAGTATTAATAATTATTGTATTATCTTTCTTAAGTGAGCTAATAAGAGTTAATATGATGTATGCAAACGCTATTATTGGCGCTGCAAGTGTATAAGTTTTATCAAAACAAATAAGTATTATTCCAAGCAACCCTTGTAAGTAACTAATTATTATTGATGTTGTACAAATATACTTATTCTTAGATAAATAATATACTGTGTATAAAACAAAGCCCGATATAACAAGACTAAATGCCGATGTCATTAAACTACCAGAGAACATAACAAGCCAAATAACTAATATACTTTCATATATAATAGATAAAATACTTAATACTTCATTTTTCTTACCCAAACTAATAATAAAGTTAATTGATAAAGAAGCAAGCATTAATATTAATGAAAACTTACCAAGTAAAAAAGTATTGTTAGATAATAATTGATAAATAGTACTGTATAAATAAACGAATGACAATGTACCAATTAATACATAATTTAAAATATCAAACTCTAACTTTTCTTTAAATATATTTTTACTAATTAAACTAACGATTAATAAGATTATGGATGTTATAGCAAACGATAATAACCAATCATTAATTATACCTTTAGAAAGTAAGAATATACCTATAAAAAAGCATGCTAAAGAAATAAAATATTTGTTGCTTTTAATTAATATTTTTCTTAAATATAAAACAAGAGCTTCTGCTAAAAACGTTACGCTTAAGAAAATATCACTATACTTTCCAAACAAGGAAAAATCATTACCAAAAAGCTTAAAATATCCAGCACATAAAAACGTTGCAGGTAAAAGCATGCTTGAAATAAACGTAAGTGCGTTACCACTTTTCTCTACCTTAAATACATATTTTAAAATAAGACCTAATATCAAGAATAAAAGCGTTTCTACTCCTAGTATTAATACCTTTATATTGTCTTTAAAAACGTTCCAATTTGATGTTGCAAATATAATCGAAGATAAAATTATTAAAAACACACCAATGTTTAAAATAGTAGTAAAATTACTTTTCTTTTTTGTTTGTGAATTATTAATTACGTTACCTTCCCTATTAATATTAACGTTTTGATTATTATCCTTGCCAGTAAGGTAAAACACCAAGAACAAAGCTAACGCTATAACACTTATAAACATCATATTACCAACTCCTTTATTATTAATTTAATTATAGCACAAATGAAAAAACTATTAACAAAATTTAATTTGTTAACAGTCTAAAATAATTATATAAATAAATTTTAAGGGGCATTATAAACTATCAATTCATGCTGACATCTAGTACAAACTACATAAAACAAGTATCTTTCATCTTTAGTATATTTATTATCTTTATCAGTATAGGAAATTACTGAGTCAAATTCTAAACCTTTGGCAAGATAACTTGGCACGATAACTAAGTTTTTATTAAATTCTTTATCACTATCTTCCATAAGGCTTATACCTTCTATTTTATCTTTTAATTTTTCATATAATTTTATACTTTCATCTTTGCTTTTAGTAATTATTGCAAGAGATGAATATTTTTCTTTTAAAGCGGATATGTCGTCTTCTAAGTATTTTATATCATTTCTAAATTTAACGGGTACGTTGTTTGCTCTTCTTATCGCACTAACATACTTTAAACCAAGTATTTTATTTGTATATGCAATTATTTCACTAGATGAACGATAAGTTTTGTTAAGTTCAACGTACTTACTATTTTCGTTTAATATATTTGTTAAAACTTCTAAAGTATCATATTTAATGTAAGGATTAATAGTTTGATTAACATCTCCTAATATGGTAAATGATGCTTTTTTAAATATCTTACTTAATATTATATATTGCATTTCATTGTAGTCCTGAGCCTCATCAACAACTATTTGTTTAATTAAATTACTATATGGAAAACCTTTTAATAATCCTTTTAAATATATAAAGCATAAAGCATCTTCATAATTAATTTCTTTTGTATTAAGTTTTACTGTTTTATCTTTACCATATGCATCTACAAATGATTTACTTTTATATAAACCTTCATATATTTTTTTAAAGTCAGGTTTTATATTAAGCCTTTCTTTAATTTGTTTTATAAAGCTTCTTTTACCTTTACCATAACTAATACTTGTTTTATCACACAAGTGTTCAGCCATTTTATCTATTCTTTCAAATAGTGGCAATCTATCAAATTTAATCTTTAGTAATGTATTTAAGTACTCTTTTTTTATTGTTTCTATTTTAAGTTCAATATCATCTTTTATTTGTATGTTTTTTTCTAATTCTTTAGCATAGTTATCTATTA
>CAJTXC010000088.1 GCA_910580135.1 uncultured Bacilli bacterium
CCCATGAACATATTTATCCCCCCACAATCTACCACTAAATTCCACTGGCTACCACTATGATACCACAAACATATATTAGTTGTCCATATAAAAAAAACAAAAAATAATACAAAAACTTACGCTTTACGTAAACCTTTAAAATTATTTTTTTTAATTGTTTACTCTATCATTATTGAAAAAAAAATGATAAAATTAATATATGATAAAAAATATGTTAATTGGGATTATAAACCTATATCAGAAAATTCCTGGCCCATGGCATGATTATTGTAGACATGTACCAACTTGTTCAGAGTACATGAAACAATCAATAAAAACACATGGTATTTTTAAAGGTGTACTTCTAGGTACCAAAAGACTTTTAAAATGTAATCCATGGGGAACTTATGGTTATGATCCTGTACCAAAAAAGGAGAATAAAAATGAAAAATAAAATTTTATTAGTAATGGGAATAATGCTTTCATTATTCATTCTAAGCGGTTGTTCTAAGAGCGAAAACACTAGTTCAATGACAGCATATACAAGTGTTTATCCAGTAGAATACATACTAGAAAACTTATATGGAGAAAATATTGCAATATATAGTATATATCCAGACGGAATAAACTATAAAAATTACAAGTTAACAGATAAGCAACTATCGGATTACAGCAAGGGAGATTTATTTGTATATAACGGTACGATAAAAAAAGAAAAAGATTATGCTGTTAACCTTATAAATAAGAACAAAAAGATAAAAGTAATAGACGCTTCACTTGGAATGAGTTACTCAAGTGACGTTGCAGAAGCTTGGCTTAATCCTGCTAACTACTTAATGATGGCATCTAACATAAAAAAAGGATTAGAAGAATATATAAACGAAACAATAGAAATTAAAAAGATAGATGAAAATTACGAAAAATTAAAACTTTCACTTTCAAAAATAGATGCTGAATTAAAACAAATTGCTTCGTTATCAAGTAATCCTACTTTAATAGTAAGTAATGATACTTTTAAATATTTGGAGAAATACGGATTTACGGTTATATCTCTTGAAGAAAATGAAAATCTAACAGATAAAATATTATCTGATGTAAAAAAACTTTTAGCCAATAAACAAATAAGTTATATTTTTCTAAAAGATGGTGAAGAAGAAAACAAGACAATAAAATCTTTAAAAGAAAGTTATGAAGTTACTACTACTAGTTTAAATACATTAAGTACTCTAAGTGCTGATGATAGAAAAGATAAAAAAGATTATATATCAATCATGATGGATAACATTAACTGGGTAAAACTAGAAGTAAATAATTAAAGGAATGTGTAAAAAATGCACATTCCTTTTTCTATGTCAAAAAATTAGTTACTAAATTAATTAATATCTCCTTTTCTTCTGGATTAGACTCTGCTATTAATATTGTTAAAGAAGCCAGCGTATTATTATCAATTATTTTTTTATCACCTTTATATAGCATGTTATAAAATTGTAAAAAGTATATAAATAATGTTGCAGCAATTCTTTTATTACCATCTATAAACACGTGGTTTTTAACCGTCAAGTAAAGAAAATTTGCAGCTTTTTCTTCTAAACTATGATATACGTCTTTACCATCATAAGTTTGATATAAAGTGTTTATTATACTTTTTAATCCTTCATTTCTTTCTAGTGCAAAGATATCACTTTCTTCATTAAATCTTAATGTATTAATTAAATTTTTACACTCATCATAGGTAATTACTTTATCGCTAATACTTTCCTTTTTTAATTTTAAAGTTTTATGATCATAATCATCTAATAGATTAAGCGCTTTAGAATAATCACCAATTACTTTTAATATATGTTTTGCATCAGTTTCTTCCAATCTTTCATCTGCTCTATTAGCAATATCTATTAATTTAATTGTTTTTTCTAGATACTCTAATCTTTTACTATTGATCGCATAACCTTTTAATAAGTAATCTTTAAGTATTTTGTTAGCCCAACGTCTAAATGCTATACCACGTTTAGATTTAACGCGATAGCCCACACTTATTATCATGTCTAAATTATAATATTCTATATTACGTGTAACTTCTCTGTTACCTTCTTTTTGAACTGTTGCAAAATTTGCAACAGTTGAATTATCTAACTCTTCAGCAAAAGCATTCTTAATATGACGAGATATTACAGATTTATCTCTATCAAACAATTTTACCATTTGATCTAAAGATAACCAAACAGTATCATCTTTCATATTTACTTCTAATTTTAAATTTTCGTCTTCAAATAAAACTATTTCATTTTTCAATTTCTATAATCTCCTTGTTTGTATTTTTTTACTGCAAACTAAGGCGTAATGTGTTGTTACCTTAGAAAAATAACCTCCTTCACAAAATATTTTGCCAATTCTTAAATCTATAGTACTATACTTGGGTCATTCCGTACAAGCGGAGTCTGGCGCTATATCAACGTTTATAGTATACCAAACATTTGTTCTTTATACAATAAAAAAATACTAATCATTAGTATTGTGTGACCTTTTGATTAGTATTTTATTAGTTTTAAAATAGTTCTTTAACAATTAAATCTTCAGAAGATAAATTATTATTCTTACCTAATAATAAATTTTCATAAAACTTAATTAAATAAATGTTATCTTCTTTTATTCCTAAATAATTATTATAATAATTACTTCTTACTAATGCGTTTCTAAAATATACGGACTTTTTCTTAAATATTTCATTACTTACATCATAACCAAGACTATTTAAGTAAAGTTCTATAAAAACTGCCGTTGTCCTAGTATTACCTTCTCTAAAAGGATGCACTTGCCATATGTTAGAGGTAAAGTTGGTAATATTTTTTATAACATCTACTATATTCATATTTTCATAATCTTTTTCTTTTTCTATAGAAATATCATATTCCAATAATTTTTCAATTTTTTTACAATCTCCATATGATACCGAATCATTATTTAATATCTTTTCATTTTTCAAAATATCTACTTTTCTAAACTTTCCAGCAAACTCATAAACATCCTGAAACAAATATTTATGAACATATTTAAAATAGTTTACTGATAACTTAAAATCATGTTTTTTTAATAATTCAACTATCCTAGTAGATACAAAATCACATTCTAATTCATCCTCGTTAATTTTATTTTCATCTTTCATAACAGTATAGTACTCATTTAACTTTTCCTTTACTTCATCAATTGTCATATTACCATCAACATTATTTTTTAAAAGTATTTTTAAATATTTAGAGGGATTTAAATTATCTACTTTTTGAAGACCAATAGCCATATCCCAGTATAATTGTTTTGTATATTTTTCATCTGGTTCTGATATAACAATATATTCATTTGTTGAACTATCATATTCTTTTTCAGTATTCATATAAAGCGCTCCTTTTCTATTAATATTATACCATTATCAAGCAATATTTTCTATCAATCCAAAAGAAAAATACTAGCCTTAGCTAGCATCTGTTCCCGTTTCTATAAAGTCTTCACCTTTAAATGGTTCTGTCCTTAATAAATCCCTATAATCTTGTTGTCTTAAAGCTTCATATACCATTATAGCAGCACAATTAGATAAGTTAAGTGCTCTAACCTTATCAGTCATTGGTATCCTTAGACAATGATCTAAATCATCTTTTAATATTTCTAGTGGTATTCCACTACTTTCACGACCAAATACAAGATAAATATTTTCATCCTTATTACTATAATCAAACGAAGTATGAGGTTTCTTTCCATACCTAGTTAAATAATAATAGGTTCCATTGTTTTTACTTTTAAAATCATCCCAATTTTCATATACAGTATAATTACAATCATTTATGTAATTAGCACCACTTCTTTTTATGTAACTTTCATCTAACGAAAAACCAAGCGGTTTTATTAAATGAAGGTGCGTATCAGTTGCTGCACAAGTACGCATTATATTACCAGTATTACCTGGTATTTCCGGCTGGTATAAAACTACGTTAATCACTTATTACACTTCTTTCTTTTAATACTTTTGTTAGATCTTTACTAGACTCTATTGTACTACAATCAATTATATCTGAAATTTCTCCACCTTGGTAAAATATAAGTTCTGGTGCATATTGATAAACAGGATCTACTATTGTTGTACCATTTAAATTTATATGTATTACTTCGTTTTCTAAATTATATTTTTTTATTACTGGTATAAATATTTTATTAAATGTTTTACTTTCTTCTTCACTACTATTTGTTACATAAATAATTCTGTCAGGCATTTCCGTAACATGAGATTTTATTTCTTCATATTTAATTTCAGTTAAATAATTCTTTATCTCTGACTCGGATAACAAATTATTCATTTTATTTTCATGAAGTTTTAAAGCTACTACAAGTACAGCTAGAGTTGCAACACATATTACCACTAATAATAAAACCTTCTTAGTATATTCTTTCATAACCATTCTCCTTTACTATATTTATATTTTAACATATTTAGGATGATGAATAAAGAACAAAAGAATAAAACAAGTAACGAATTCATCATTTGAAATTTAATAAATAAAATATGTAATAAAAAAATAGCATTAAAGTCTATTTAATAGCTATTTCCTTTTCCTTGGTTTCCATTATATTATCAATATCACTAATTCTTGGATTACCTTTTTTATATCTAGTATCTCTTATTTCAGAGAAAAAGTTCTTCTTTTTTTCATCAAACATACTTAAAGAATAATTATTTCCAACGTTTGTATTCATTGAATAATCATCATACTCTTCAAATATATAACTGACGTTACAATTCAAAGACTTGGAAATCATGGTGAAAAACTCTTTTTGTATATCATTATATTCTATAAGAAAATCCTTACACTTTATATATTCTTCTTCCCTGTTAAATTCTAAATGATATAATAAATCAGCTTCCCATAAACGTAT
>CAJTXC010000089.1 GCA_910580135.1 uncultured Bacilli bacterium
AGCCAGGTTTAAAACAAGAGAAATTGATTAGTGCACCGCTAAATGATGGTGGTAATTGTACTTTATTACAAGAACATATTATTGGTAGTCAAGATTATGAATATTCCCTTACTAATAATATAGAACATAAACAATCTAGAGCTATTTTATAATATATATACAAAAGATAAGTTAATTAATAGTTAACTTATCTTTTTTTCCACATTTCAAAAAAACTTGACGGGGGGGGGATTATGCTACAATAATCCACATTCTAATGAAAAAAGGGGTTATAATATGCAAGAAAAAAGTACTATTTCTCAAACAAAATTTTCAGAATTAAGTGAGAGAATTAAGGAAATAATTAATACATATTTTGAGGATGAAGATGCGTTTTATTCTTTTGGCGAAACTAATTATAAAAGAATAAGATTGGATAAAAGGAAAATAATGTTATTTTTATCAAATGGTGATGTAGTTAATTATACTATTAATAAGAGTAATTTGGCACATCTTTTAGGTGTTAATACAGATTACTTATTATCAACTGGTTTATATAACGAAAGTAATTCATATGATTTGCTAAAGAAATTTTTATGTAATACTGGAAATATATATAAGATGTATAAAGATGGAATAATTGATTTGAATAAATTATTATCTCCATATATTGAAAAAAAAATAAATGCTTTTACAACCAATTCGTTTGTAAATATTAATAATTGTGAATTTGTTTGTAAATATGATAGTAATAGAACTTATGGTTTTAATAATGAATCATTTAACATGGATTATATTATAGTTCAAAAAAATGAAAATAAATATTATCTTTCTATCTTAGCGAAAGAAGATAGTGGTATTTATGTTCCTATGAGTAACCAGGTTTTTGATTCTTATGAAGATTTAGTTAATAAATTTTTCCCTATAATTGCAAATCAAGAATTGACGTTTATTCATGGGGCTAGTATTAAGCAAGGATATTCTGAGCCTAAAAAGCTTTGGTTAAATGCTGAGACAAGAAATGAGAGATTATGCTTATTACAAAAACATTCTAGAGAATTTGAATGTATCCCAAATGTATTAAGTACGTATTTATATTCATTAAAAATAATATCAGGTAACAGGGATGAGAATAATATTAATAACGAGCTTTTTAATAAGATATCTGTTTTGATTGAAAATAAAAAAGTTATAAACATAAATAAACTTGGTTTTCAAGAAGAAGATATTTCTTCAGAAATATATAACCTTGTTAATTCTTATAATAATTCTTTATTTGATAATAATTCATTTGATGAAGGAAAACTTTTTACTGATATTCAAGAAGAAAATAAAGATTTAAAAAAAGAACTTAAAGAGGCTTTGTCAAAAATAGAAGAGTTAACATCAAAATATAATTTTTTAGAAGGAAATTTTAAAGATAGGGAATTAGAAGTTGAAAGATTGAACAAAATTATTGAAGATGCAAGAAAGGTGCTAAATTAGTACTTTTCTTTTTTGTGATTTTACATACTAAAAAAAACTTGCCATGATTGTTATGAAAAAAATAAAAATTAATTATGATTTAATTAAAAAGATTAATGAATCAAAAAATGTTATTAGATTACATAAAATTACTTTGATTGACTAATAGATTTTATTTGCTATAATTTAGTTGGAGGATATTAATATGAGTGGTAAATTAATAGTAATAGAGGGAACTGATTGCTCTGGTAAAGAAACCCAGTCAAAATTATTGGTTGAAAGATTAAAAAAAGAAGGAAAGAAAGTAGTACGTGTATCATTTCCAATGTATGATACTCCAACTGGCAGAATAGTTGGTGCATGTGTTTTAGGTAAACCACACATGTGTGAAGAATTGTTGAAGGAAAATCATGGTTTCTTTCCTGAAGGCGGCGGAAACATTGATGAACTTGCAGCACTATGTTATTATGCAGCGGATAGAAGATATAATTTGCCCATAATTAATAAATATTTAGAAGAGGGGTATATTGTAATTGCAGATAGATACGTTACAAGTAATATGGCTCATCGCGGTGGATTAATCGAAGATAAAGAAAAACGCCTTGAAATTTATAGGAAAATAGAAAAGTTAGAGTATGAAATAATGGAGCTTACAAAACCAGATAAAACAATTCTTTTATATATGCCATATGAACAAGCCTGTGTATTAAAAGAAAAAAGAGGAGAAGTTCCTGATGAAGTGGAGTCTGATGAAAAATATTTGCGTTTGGGAGAAAAAGCATATTTAGAATTAGCAGATTTGTATAATTACAATGTTATAAATTGTGCAATTGATGGGAACATTAGAACACCTGATAAAATTCATGAGGATGTTTATAATGTTATTAATAAAGATTAATAATTATGAAGTAAGATAAGTTGATAATTGACTTATCTTTTTATTTATATTAGAATTGTATTTAGAATAGATGAGGTGTATTATGAAAAAAGTTTTTAGTTTATTATTAGTAATTTTTATTTTTAGTTTTATTGGAATAATAAGTATTGATGCTGCAGAACTTAAATTTAGTTCAAATTCGGTTAGTGTAGGAAAAAGTGTTACGCTTGATATAGAAAAAATTATAAGTGGTAATGAATATTCACTTAGTTTTGAAGATGGGTATTTTGATATTAGTTCAAATACTTGTGGGAACAGAACTTCTATAACATCAAATTGTAAGTTAACACTAGTTGCAAGAACGTCTTTATCACTTACAGAAAATAAAGTGATTGGATTTACATTAACGGAAAAAGCTTCAAATGATAAGACTACTTCATCTTCCATAACAATTAACGCAAATAAAACAACTACAAAACCTACTGAACCTGTAGCAACAACTACTAAACAAGAAACGAAAAAATCTAACAATACAAATTTAAAAACTTTAGATGTAAAAACAAGTGATGGTGGCAGAGTTGAATTAACGCCAACTTTCAAGTCTGATGTTTACGAGTATTCTGCAAACGTTTCTGGAACTGTTAAAACTATTAGTATAGATGCAACTTTAGAAGATTCTAAAGCAACGTTTATAGTAAGTAATAATGTAAATGATGAATTAGTGGCAGGCGAAAATAACAAAATAACAATCACTGTAACAGCAGAAGATGGTACTAAAAGAACATATACAATTAATATTACAAGAGAAGCTTTAACAGCAGATGCAACTTTAAAAGAATTAATAATAGACGAAGTGGAAGATTTTGAACTTATTGAAGATAAGTATAACTATACAATTAAAATAGCTAAAAACGTTAAAGAATTATCATTATCTTATGTTACAAGTGATGATAATGCTACTGTTGAAATAGAAGGTAACGAAAACTTAAAAGATGGTTCAAAAGTAAGAATTACAGTAATTGCAGAAGATGGTACTAAAAAGGTATATACATTAACTGTATCAAAAGAAAAAGCTAATACTAAAACAAATACTTCAAACATTGAAACTGAAAAAAATCCACTTATTATAATGACTTTATCAATAATTGCCTTCGGACTTATTGGTGGAATTGTTTATGTAGTTAAAAAATAAAATGCACAGTTGTGCATTTTTTAATTTTAAACTTTACAACCATATTTCCATAACCTTTCCAAATCCTTGACGGGGGGTGGGGATTATGATATTATCAGCATAGAAAAATAAGATAATGGAGTTGATAATAATGGAAAAAGAAAGAAGAATAAAAGTACTTAGTTTAGTAGCGTTGATAGTAGCAGTATTAGGACTAACAATAGCATTTGCAGCATTATCACAAACATTGACAATAAATGGTAGAGCAAGCATGGGATCGTCCCAATGGGATGTTCACTTTGAAAACTTAAGTAATGCAAATATTACAGGAGATGCAACGGAGGTATCAAAACCACAAATAACGGATGGTGGTATAACAGTAAATAACATGAACGTATCCCTTGTAAAACCAAAAGATAAAGTGGAATATACGGTAGAAATAGTAAATGATGGAAGTATAACCGCTAAAGTAGAAAAAATACAGATGACTGAGTTAACCGAAGAACAATCTAAGTATTTAGAATTCTATGCAACATACTCAGATGGAAGAAGCGTATCAGAAAGTGATATATTAGAACCTAACCAAAGAGAAGTAGTAAAAATAGTAATAGGTTTTAAAGAAGATCTAACAGCAGAAGACTTGCCAAAAGAAACTACTACGATAGATTTAAGTTTGACAATAGATTATGTACAAAGTGATGATAAAGAAGAAGGTGATATACCTACAACGACAACTCCAGTGAGTAAAACTTATGAAGTCGGAGAAGAGATATCTCTTGGTGAAGAACACTTTTACGTAATAAGTGATAACGGTGATACGGTAACTGCGCTTGCTAAGTATAATTTGTTAGTTGGTAATATGTATACTTCTGAATTTAATGGTTTAATAGAAGAGACAACTGAAGGTTATGGAATTCAAAATGAAAATGCAACTGGTGCTATTAATTATCCCTATTATGTTGGAACAGTAGCTTTTTCTACAACTAAATACTGGAGTTATTCCTCATCAAGGCCTGATCTAGATTATGGAAAATCTTATCCGGCAGAAGTATATGATAGTAACTCGAATTTATATCAATATGTACAAAATTATCAAAAATATTTGTTAAATAATGGTTATATGAGTACGAATGCAAGGTTATTAACCATGAACGAGGCAATCATTTTAGGCTGTTCTTCTAATTGTAGTGCTGCTCCAGAGTGGTTAACTTCTACTTGGTTTTGGCTTTCTACGGCCCAGGAGGACTCGAAAATATACTTTATTACTAAATTAAAGTCTTTTGGCTCTGTAAATTATTATTATCACGAATCACGGTATTTTGGTATCCGTCCCGTTATAACCATATCAAAATCAGA
>CAJTXC010000090.1 GCA_910580135.1 uncultured Bacilli bacterium
ACATTTCTTAAATCATTATAATCAACTAAGTGAGTTGAAGAAACTTTCAATAATGAAGTATAAATAAATTGGAGAGCACTTAATTCTTCAGATGCATCATAAAATAAATCTATTTTAGATTTCAGATAATCTCTATAAACAGTTTCTGGAAATCTTAATCCATCCGTTTTTATTGAAGATTTATTTTGATTATAACAAAATAATAATAAATTATTTATTAATGAAATTATTAAAAGTTCCATTTTAGTTTTATATTTAATATAATCATATGAGTTTTTCATCAACTCCACATTATCAAAATTACTATAATTAACAACATTTTGAATAAAATTATGAAAATAATAATCTTTATTATATAGTTTACAAATTAATTGATGAATTATATTTATTTGTGTTGGTTTACTCAATTTGTAAAAATAATCAATTCCCATTTCATTAACATTACTTATTATATATATTATATCTTCCTCTGATAATTTTTTAGAATATAAAAGTGAGTTAGAACATAAATGTTTTTTTAAATATCTTTCATATCTGCCTTTTAGTCTTTCTTTATCATATTTTTTTGAGTAGTTTTTATCCATATTAAAATCATATATATCATATCCTAAATTTTCATCCATTATTATTTGTTCTTCAGGAGATTCAAATTTTTTTAATTTTAATAAATTAGTTCCAAGCACTTCAATGCTAAGCAAGTAGCTAAATAATTCCTTTTTTGTAAATGGAAATATATCATAAATATTATCATACAAAATTACAGGAAATTTACCTTTTAAAAAATAATAATTATATAACATGTCAAATAATGAACTTAAATCATTTTTATTAATAGTAAAATTCATTTTATTTTTACCTCTGTTATAAAATTCAATTTTACCATTTTCCAAAACTTTATAATTTGAATGGGCTACGCAATTTCTTATCATTTTAATAATTTTTTGGTAATCTATTTTACCTTCAGTTAGAATAGCTGAATTTGACTCTTCGATTAAATCATCACCATAATCAAAAATCATGACTCTTTTCATAATATCTTCTACATATTTAGGAATAAAATCTAAATTATCATCTAACATCAGTAACTGTGTAGATAAAAATATCATATCTAAATTATTACCAACATTTATATAATTATTATCCACTAAAACAAATTTTTGTAATATGGAATTCAACATAGATTTATCTTTTTTCGATATACTCATGTTTTTTATTGTATTTAATAAATACTTAACATTTGTACTTGCATATTCTAACATAGTATTATCTGTCTTTACGGTTTTATCTATCTTTTCATCTGAAATATTAGATACTATATTATTTATTTCATGTTTTTTATAAAAAATATCATCTTTAGAATCTACACTCAAAATATCAAAATCGATATTCTTTTCTTCATCCATAAGAGTACATATAAAATGATTGGTAGTATCAATTCCTAAATTCAACATTTTATCAATGTTGAGTAAATCATTTACTTCTATTTTCTCCAAAAAGGTCGCTACAGAAACACCATTAATTTTAGAAACTTCTATAATTTTTCTATTTTCTGCTGGAAGAAAGAAATTAAATGCATATAACTTTCCATCTTTAATTTTAAATTTTAAAGATAACATTTTCTTTTTCGCATTGTCTATCACTATTATTAGACTATCAGATCTATCAATCATAATATCACCTTTTATAAAATTATACTATAATTTATAAAATTTAACTATATCATGTCTTAAAAAATACTAATCATTTAAAAAAAACAACTATTTCTAGTCGTTTTCTTTTGTATCTTCTTTTACTTCACCTGATAAAGCTTTTTTTAATTCTTCTTTATTCATTGAACTATAACCTTTGATGCCTTTTTCCTTAGCCATTTCCTTTAACTTAGATAAGTTAACATCATCTAACATATCATCAACAGGCATCTTACCATTTTCTGCTAAATAATCAATTTGTTCCTTAGTTAATGTTTCATGTTCAATTAAACTTGAAGCGATTAAATCAAGTAAATCTCTATTCTTCTCAATAAGCTTTTTCGCTTTAGCATAACAATCGTTAATAATGTTTCTTACTTCATTATCTATTTCTAATGCTACTTGGTCAGAGAAGTTTCTATTTTTATTATAATCTCTACCTAAGAATGAACTTCCTTCTGGAGTTTCTAATTGAACTGGTCCGAGTGTTGACATTCCATATTCAGTTACCATACTTCTTGCTATCTTAGTTGCTTTAGAAAAATCGTTGTGAGCTCCTGTTGTTATTTCACCAAATACTATTTCTTCTGCAACACGACCACCAAGTAATCCCATTATTTGCTCTAATAATTCGGTTTTAGTAGCTGTATATTTTTCTTCTTTTGGAAGCATTAGGTTATAACCACCAGCTTCTCCTCTTGGAATGATTGTAACTTTTTGTACATCGTTTGCATTGTCAAGTTTAATACCTAAAACAGCGTGTCCTGCTTCGTGGTATGCTACTAGTTTCTTCTCTTCTTTAGTATATTTCTTAGTTACCTTAGCAGGTCCCATAATTACTCTATCTATTGCTTCATCTATTTCAGACATAGTAATAAATGCTTTATCTCTTCTTACCGCAAGAAGTGCTGCTTCGTTAAGTAAGTTTTCTAAATCTGCACCAGAAAATCCTACGGTTCTCTTAGCAATACTATCTAAGTGCACGTTTTTAGATAAAATTTTATTTCTAGCATGTACTTTTAATATTTCTTCTCTTGCTTTTAATTCTGGAAGTGCAACAGTAACTTGTCTATCAAATCTTCCTGGTCTTAAAAGTGCAGGATCAAGTACGTCTGGTCTGTTTGTTGCTGCGATAATAATAATACCTTCGTTAGCACCAAAACCATCCATTTCAGTTAATAATTGGTTAAGTGTTTGTTCTCTTTCATCATGTCCACCACCAATACCAGTACCTCTTTGACGTCCTACTGCATCTATTTCATCAATAAAGATTAGACAAGGAGCATTTTGTTTCGCTTGTTTAAACATGTCTCTAACACGGCTTGCCCCTATACCAACGTATAATTCTACGAAGTCAGAACCTGATATAAAGTAAAATGGTGCATTAGCTTCTCCTGCAACTGCTTTTGCAAGTAAGGTTTTACCAGTTCCTGGAGGACCTACTAAAAGTACTCCCTTAGGTATTCTTGCGCCTAATTTAGTAAATTTCTTAGGACTCTTTAAGAAATCTATTAACTCTTGTAATTCTTCTTTTTCTTCTGGAAGACCTGCTACATCTTTAAATGTTACTTTACCCTTATCAGGATTAAGTTTTGCTCTACTTCTTCCAAAGTCCATAGAACCTTTCTGACCACCTAGTTGTTTAGTAAAGAACCAGAATGCTATACCAATTAATATTATGTATGGTAGTATGTTCATTAAGAATACATACCAAGCACTTGCTGTAGGATCAGATTTAGATACTATCTTAAAATCTTTTTCTTCACTAGCTTTAACTATTTTATTAATAACAGTATCAGATAGTGGAGTTTTAACGGTAAATGTTTCTCCCTTTTTAGCATCTCTTAACGTACCAGATAACTGGTAAGTATAAGCTGCTGTACTAGGAGTAATTACTACTTTTTCTACGTTATTTTTAGATAACGCTTTATTAAACTCGTTATATGTTAATTCCTTATTCAAATTATTAGACATATTATAGAAAAGCAATATTGCAAATCCTATAACCAATAACATTGCATAAGGAAACATTCCCTTTTTCATATTCTGATTATTTTGCATTTATTTTTCCTCCTTGTAATACCTTAATATTATATCATACTTTCCTGTCTTTGACTTATCGTATTTAGATTTTTTAACTCCTGGAACCCATAATATATGCCCATTACTGTCAACCAAAATAGGATAACTTTCTCTTTTTGTTACATCTATTTTTTCATCAATGAAAATATCTTTTATTTTTTTAGAACCATTTAAATTTAAAACTTCCATCTTATCTCCATCTATTTTACTTCTAAAATATAATGGAAGAGTAATATCTTTACTATCAAAAGCAATAGTATAATTAGATGTATCTTCTAATTTATCAATCTTTTTAGCATAACCATATGGTAACTCTAAAAAGTCGTCAAAAACATAGCAATAGCTATTATACTCGCACGTTTTATCGAAATATATCTTATTATAAGACTTTACTATATTTTTTTTAAGAGGCATATCTAATTTCATATTAGATTTACTAGAATTTATCATATCTAATATTAGATTAACATGTTTTTCATCTATATTTTTTATGTCATCCTGATATTCTTCTAACAAATATTTTTCTATAATTTTCTTTTGAATTAAATTATCTAAGCCTACTATTTTATTAACAAGTATAACATTATCATTAACCACGTTTAGATATTCTTTATTTGCTACCTTTTTTATATAATTATCATATTCTTGTAATTCACTTGAAAAACTTAAAAACTTTTCGTGTATATTTTTATTTTCATCTTTAAGAAGTTTTAGAACACCGTTTCTATATCTATTTCTTGTGTATAAATTACTCTCATTAGACTTATCCACAGCAAAAGGGATTTTTTCTTTCTCACAATACTCTTCTATTTCCGTTTTAGTCATATAAAGTAATG
>CAJTXC010000091.1 GCA_910580135.1 uncultured Bacilli bacterium
GCAACTTTTGCGGCTTTTTTTGCTTTATCCACGGTATCAGCAACCTTATTAACAGCTTGTCCTACACCACTATTATTAAGAGCATCCTTGGCCTTATTTTTAGCGCCATTCTTTAAATTATTGCCTAAATTTTTACCAAAATTTTTTCCTTTATCTTTTAAACCTGGTTTAGAATCTTTACCAGGTTTAGGTTTATTATCTCTTTGATTTTTTAAGTCATCTCTTTTTTTATCTAAACCACTTTTAGGTTCATTATTATCTTTATTTGGCGCGCTATTATTATCTTTATCCTTATCATTTGAATTTTTATCATCTTTCGGATTCTTATTATCCTTTTCGTTTGGATTATTTTTAGAATCTTCCTTATTGTCTTCTTTATTATTTTTATTATCTTTTTCATTTTTATCATCAGATTTCATATCTTTATTATCATCTGATTTTTCATCTTTTTTATCGTCATTTTCTTTTTTAGTATCTGGATCTTTTTTTTCTTCTTTACCATCTTCTTCTTTAGAAGTATTATCTCCTACTCCCTGATTATCTTCATCAGGTAAAGACTCGTCACTTGTTTCTGGTAAATTATTTTCATCATTAGAATTATTATCTGGTGATGAAGAAGGCTGCTCATCATTTGTTGATGGTACACTATCACCCGTGTTAGCAGGTAAATCTTCACTTTCTGTTGCACCTTGTGATGGTGCTACATTTGGTTGTGATTCACTTCCAGTAGAATTAGAAGAACTATTTAAATCACTAGCAACAGAACCCTGATTTGCATCGTCATCTAATTCTAAATCAAGCTTTAAATTTTTATCATCTAATTTTATTTCTAACTCAACATTATCAAAATCTAATTCTTCTATATCTTCTTTATTATTCTTAGGATTCATACCATCACCACCATATACTAGTCTAATATCTATATATCGACATTATATCACATGAAGCATAAAATTAAAAGAATCATAAGATAATTAGATCATATCTAATAGTAAATTTAAATAATTAATATCATCTATTTTAGTAATACCAAATACTTTCTTTCCTAAGTCTTTTAAGGATGCTCCTAGATGATATAATTCCTTTTTATCTAGTATAATAAACCTATCATGAAAGATATTTGTATACTTTATTTCTAAGGATGGATACTCACTATTAAACTTATCTATATCTGTCTTTGTTAATTTACTTTTGTTTTTATCCATTATTAGTAGTACTGTTACATTTATATTTTTCTTAGATAAAATATCAAGCGTTACTTTTCTATTCCTTGTAAAATCTTTTTTATTTTTTCTAGACCTTTCTATTATTTCTTCACTTTTTATTAATTTTCTACTCATTTCTATATTAGATTTACTATAATTCAACTTTTTACTCCTTCTTTTCTCCAAAACCGCCTACCTTTATTTTATCATTTTAATTCCTACATTACATCCTTTTTTCTTAAGTTAATAACAGTGTTGCAACTCCCTGCTCGGTAAATACATAAGGTAAAGTTCTTTTCATGTTTGTGGTTTCAGTTTGAAACCGCAAATTATTATATTCATTTTCTTTTAATTGAAAATAAAAATTATCAGGGAACCTTTCTATATTTCTTTTTACAGCCTGATTAAGTGCTTTTGCACCAGATTTATAATTATAAAGTTTAGCTAAAACTCTTGTAGCTACTAAATAACATATTTATATAACTCCTATATTTATTAAATATTTAATAAAGTTATTAGCTTTTTAGCCACCTAAGTTGTTTATAACAACATAGAAGCGTATTACCAATCTAAATATCAAAATAAGTAACCTTATATAAAATTTAATATTACTTAGTTGATATAAATTTATGTTACTAAATATATTTTTATTTTTTAATTAAACTACTTTTTCTTTCTTTTTCTATTTGTTTTAAACTTTTCTCAGGTGTAGGTAAATTTTCTGGCATAACTCCACCATTTTTAGCAATTACTTCTCTAATATTTTTCCCAATATTATAATGAGTTTTATTAGCATTATTCTCGCCTTGAATATTTTCTCTTTTTAATTTTGATTCAGTCTGAGTAATACGAAAAAGATTGGCTGCTAATTCCTCACTTCCCATATTATCCAAAATATCTTCCCTATATCTTAAACATTTTCTTTTGGCAATATCATTTGCTGTTTCTCCATTATATAAACCTTTATAACCTTCATTATGAAATTTATCAAAATTTTTAACACCCACGTTTTTAGCGATTTGATTAAGTGAATGATTGCCCTTTTTAGTCAAATTTCGTTGATAAAATCTCTTTTCTGTTTCTGATAAGTTATTGTATTCTATTTCAGATAATTCTTGTCTTCTTGTTTGAATAGCAAAATATGTTTGGGCAAGAGCAATAACCGACTTTCTACTATCTCCATTTTGAGCAATTAAATAGCAAGCATATCTAGATAACTTATAATCTTTCTGCTTTCTATATGCTCCTGAACCAATTGCTACCATTTTACTGACATCAATAAAATGGTAGTTAGCATTAAAATTACTATTTTCACAGGCTATAATTGACTTATTGATTATTTTTTCAAAATTTTGCCAATTTGAATATTGTAATACAGGCATTAACTCTCTTGCATACCAAAACTCTACTCCATTTTCAACATGCATTATATCATCAAATGTTTTTTCAGTGTATTTTTCCAATTCATTCATTTTTAATCTCCTCCATTTCCATCATGACACTTGGTTACAGATATTTCATTATCTAACATCACCCTTTTACCTCTTATTTCATAAATCATGTCCTTAATATTAATTGTTTCCTTTATAGGATACATATACTTTTTTCTCCTTTCAATTTAATTATTAGACATAACTTTTAAAATACCCCTGAAAAATTAAAAAAATCAGAAATTTCTTTCTAACTTACTCATTCATAAACCTTTTCTTTTACAGATTCCAAATACTTTTCATACGAATTTAAGAATTTCATAAAATCCTCTACATCAACATGTCCTATTTTAAATTGAATGTATTTTTTCATTAATGTTATATAATTGATCACATTTGACAATACTATTAGAGTTTAAATTATTAATATTATTTTTATTAATAGTTTCATTAAATCTATACTTTGAATTTGTGTTTGATTTACTTAAATTCGATGAAACTATAAAACCAAAATACTCAGCAGTTACATAAGTTTCACTATCAATGATAACAAATAAATGATTATAACCTTTTTTACCATCATCATAATGATATTTACTCACATAAACTATATCGCCAATATTATATTTACCCATTTTAATCCTCTCTAATTAATTTTTATAGTACCTCTTTTTACCCTTATGTTCTTCTTCACTTACTGGAAAGTCATTAAATGCTTCAATATGAGGTTTAATTAGCTTCTTATCCTTTGCTTCCTTAATTAACTTTTTAATTTTTAATATACCTTTTTTACTTAATTTCATAACATAATCACCTCACTTTGTTAACTAAACTATAACATAGTTTATAATGCTTTTCAACAAATTATATTAATAATAATTCATGATTTCTACCTCCTCTCAGTTTTATCATTCTCCATAACTTTTAAAATCCCCCTAAAAATTTAGACCAAAATAAAAAAACTAGAAATTTCTTTCTAATTTTTTATAGTCCACCACCAGATCCAAATGAATCTAGTTCTGCTTCAGTTACAACAACATCAACTCTCATTCTTCTACTTCCGCATACAAATAAAGCTTCACCTTGATTATATTTTTTAATACTTTCTTTTTCCTGATCATTTAAGTCAATTAACATACTTAAATCCTCAACCGCTTGTTTCTTAAGTCCCATTACAAGATAATAAGATGCATTATCAAATATTGCCTTACCCTGAGTTATTACTGCTGGATCAGCAAAATCACTTGGTTGTTGTGTAATAAATAATGTTCCACTGTTATACTTTCTTGCTCGTCTTTGAATGTTTGCTAAGAAATCTGCTCCAATGTTATTCTTACTTGAAAGTAACATGTGAGCTTCATCCACCATCATTATGGTATTAATAGACCTATCCAAACAATGACTCCATGCGTACTTTAAAACGTTAAAGAATAAAGCGTTTCTTATGTTTTCATCCGCGTTCATTAAATCTCTTATGTTAAACACAATAAACTTAGACTGTGGATGAATAGTTGTATGACCATCAAAGTAAAATCTTAGTTCTTTAACTAAAGGTCTAATTTTAAGCTCTAATCTTTCTAATATATCTCTTTCATGAGTTATTTGATCACCATAAGCTTCTAACCTTCTTTGAAGAGTTTCATATAGGTCAGAAAACGTTGGATATTGAGTTGAAGAAAGATGAGAGAAATCTGTTTCAAATGAAATACCAAAACGTTGATAAGTAAGTTGCGCCATTTCACTAAACATAGTAAGTACATCTTCTCCAATAGTTGGATCATAATACTTCATAAAAGCCTTTAAGAACTGTAATGTTTTAGTTAATACCGTGTACCCTAAACCATCTTTTAATTCTTCTTCATCAGCTTCTATTATAACTTCTAGAGGGTTTATCATACCAAACTCTCCGCCTTTACCTAAATCGATAAAGTCACCTCTCATACGAGATGCCATCTCTTCAAGCTCT
>CAJTXC010000092.1 GCA_910580135.1 uncultured Bacilli bacterium
TTTTTCTTTATTAATAAGAATTTCTTCTTGAACATAATGAGGAGCATTATAAGTACATTCAAAAGTTTCTTCGTTAATATCATTCTTTAGAACAAACTTACCAAGATTGGCACGTTTTCTACCTTCTGGAACAATATCAAGAATAGTAAATAGACCATCAAGTTTCTTTTTAAATTTAAGCATACTATTATTACGCCTACCACCAAATTGATATTCTGCATCTTTTCTACGAATAACAAGACCTTCGAATCCAAGACTAATATAAGTATCTCTACGAAGTATAGCTTCATTAATATCTAATACTACATCATTAGCAAGAAGTATAAGTCTATTAGTATTATTAAGATGGTCTTCTTTTGACTTTATTGTTTTAATTGCAAAATATCTATTAAAATATCTGTAAAGAATTTCTTGTCTTTTAAGAGCAGACATATTCTCAATACAAATATCATAAAGCCAAAATTGAAGTTTATAATGTTGAGGAAGTTCAGTATTCTTAATAAAAGAATTAATCTCATTTATACCATAACCAGGAAGATATAGCTCTCCATCAAGTCCTACACCTTCTTCAATCATCATATCAATAATGTCTTGAGGAATACAAGGAAGAAGAATATCATCAAGATAACTAAGTTTATCTGTCCAATCAACTCCTTCTCGACTACGATAATGAAGTTTAACTAATTCAAACAAACCTTGTTCAAGTGTAGCAGTGATAATACATCGCTCTCCATTAATCTTCCATTGCCCAAAATAACTTCCTTTCTCAAAAGGTTTGTTATCTTCAAGAGTTTTACATAACATAGGTATAAACGCACCATCATTATGAGTATTAAACTTAGGAAGATAAGTATTAAGATATTCATATAAATAATTTTGAGATTTTATATTATTTTGAAGTTCAACAGGAGCATTATCATATAAATCTTTAAGTTCTTTATATCCTTCTTTACGTTTAGCTTTAATCTGAGATTCAATCTCATCATCTATCTTACGATGAGTAGTAATATATTCAGTCCTACCTTCTTTTCCTACAAGACCATATTTAACAACTATAGGAGATTGAACATAAGACATTATATTTCTACCAATACTCCAAAATAAAGGTTTACCTTGAGCATTTCTTTTATATAATGTAATCATTTTTTAATAGTTTGATTAAAAAGTAATATACGTTTAGGTTTACCAAGATAACCATGAGCCATCTTTGCAAGTTCAGCTGGATTCCAAGTTTCAGTCCATAAACAATGGCGTTTAGGAGAACTGCAACTATGAGTTTTATAATCATATCTTGAATAAATATGAACTCCAACTGCACCAAGGTAATCTAAAAATTTAAATTCACTAATTTGATTAAGAATATCTTCATCTTCAAAATCTACTTCTCCATAACAATAAATATCTCTCATTGATACAGAGAAACTTCTGTTACCTCTATGAAAAGCTAAAGTAGACTTATCAATATTATCAATAAGTTTTTCTTCATCTTCATCAATTGGAATCATAACAGTAAGTTTAGTTCCAAGACTTGATACATTCTTACTCAAAATATGGAAGTCCGGATAAATCGGAAGTGGTATCTGATATGACACCGAATCTGAGTTTAACATAAGTTATAGTTTCATTTATAAATTGATTAATTTCTTTAATTGTATACTTATCATGTAACTCAGCAAAATCTTTACTACCATAATTAGGAAGTCCAAATTCTCCACGAGTTATAAAAAGATAAGGTATATTATAATTATCATACATATACCTAGCCCCCATTCTACCAGTATAATCAAAGTCTAAAAGACTAATGATTTTACCATTAGGAGCAAGTTTATTTGTAAGCCACGAATATTCTTTTTCAGTGAGATGATAACCTTCACATGGAAGATTAACAATACCAATATTTAGTTTAGCTTGCGCTCCCCCGTAGAAAGGTAGCGTATCTAAATGACTACCTATACTAAGTCTATCTTTACTACTTTTTGTAATAAGAATATAATCATAATTATTAAGTTCAAGATTAAGTAATCCTTCAAGAACATTACAATTAGTTATAAACTTTAATTCAGTAGCTCGATTGCGTTTAGGAAAATATAATTTAATAAAATGTATTCCAGCACGATTTTGACCTAACATATAGGCATAACACGGGTCTTTTTGTTTATAATAATATTTTGGTTCTGTATCAACTCCTCTATCAATATAATATTGTTCTACAGGAATTACAAAATGAGTATTAAGATAGCCAAGAGATACTCCAAGACTATTCCAATACTCTTTATCAGACTTATTCCAACTACGAGGAACAAGTTCAATTATAGGTCTACGTTTTTTACCTATAGATATAGCATCTTTTATTTCTTCAGTAACATTATCGTCAATTTCTTTTCCATCAATAATATCACTAAAAGTATTTGCTATATGTTTGAGAATAAAATAAAAATCTTGCTTACTATTAGGCTCAATTTTTCTTTTATATATAAGAGATAATACATAACCAACAACATCATAAACATCACCGAAAAAGCCAAAGCCACCAAAATCACGAACTTTAAGACGACCTTTAACATTATATTGAATACCCATACTTCCATTGTTATCAGTATCTCGAAATACAGAAGTAATAAGAGTATTATTTTTAATACAATCTTTTACAACTTCCATTGGAATATCAAGATACTTACTAACAATAAGTTCCTGAGAAATCTTACTTTCAATATATGTTTTAGTAAGTTTTGCAGTATTGACGTTACGAATCATTCTCCTATGTTAAAAAAAAAAGGGAATAGTATCATTTCTGACACCATTCCCTTCATCATGAACTATCAAACTATTAAGACCGAGTGCTCTACTTTAGAAGGGCATATCGTCAGCAGCTTCAGCAAAAGCACCGTTAACAGGAGCGCCCATTCCCATAGGAGCACCACCTGCCATTACGCCACCCATTGCTGCCATACCACTACCAGCGGCACCAATTGAAGGAGCTTTCTTGGTTTCTTTAGGAGTAATAGATTCTTTAGCAAAATCTACACGGAGAACAGCAGGCGGCATATCTTTACGAATAAGCTCAACTATACCATTTCCGATAAAACTATCAAATCCGAGTTCTCCATTCTGAGCAACATTCTTCCACTCACTCTTAACTTTCTTATGACGAAGAAGTTTAAGCCAAGCAGGAATAAACTTACCATCAGCAGTCTTATAACAAGGCTTAGGAGTTTCACCATCTTTAAGATTAAACTGACCATTCATCATGGCAGCAAAATTATTAAAGATATAAGCATAACCTGCAATAACATCAGCAGTTTCAACAACTACATAGTTACCTTCATCGTCATAATCGGCAAAAGGAAGAGCAAGAGCAAGTTCTTCATCTTCTGTCATTTCACGACCTTTAAGGTAGTAAACATCAAGAATATGTTTCATCCAATTAAAGATGTTATTAACTTTCCATTCTTCACTACCTTCAGGAATAGTATTGACATTAGATTCTACACAATTAAGAGTGTAATAAACATGACGCTGTTCAGATGCGCTCGGATGATTACTTGCAAAATGAAGTGTTACACGAGGAACTTTCTCACCTGTAAACTGTTTACCTTCAGCATTAACAGACCAATCAACACTTACACTATCAAGATGACCAACAAATAGACCATACTGAGTAGAAGCATCTTTCTCATGAAAACGAAGCTGAGAAACAGCTTTAGTCTGATTACTAACACCACGGCGAACTTTCTTTACAGTAGGCTGTGCACTTCCTTCTGCAACTTTTTCTTTGTCAGCTGACATAATTTAATTAAGTTTTATAAGATTAATACTAAAAAGAAGTGATGATGAATAGTCGTTTTCAGACTACTCATCATCACGACGATTAATTTAACAATGAACAAGCAAATTTTACTCGGCTTTCTTAGTACGAACAATCGGGTCTACATCTTCTTTAAACTGAATAGGAAGAATAGTAATCTGAACATTTTCCTTACCGTTGTTAAAGTCAGCAGTCTGAGCTTCGTCTACGAGAACATCATAAACACGATTCTTCTTAGCAGCATCATCACCAAGGTCTTTCTTAAGAGTAGACCAGATAGAAGAATCAGTAAAGATAAGCTGACAACCTACACCAGTAGTAGAAGCAGTAGTAGCAGTCTTAGAACCACTAGCAGCATGGAACTTAGGCGACTCTACCATATCAACAGTAAGACGCTCTGCAAGCTCTTCGTCAGACATTTCACCGAACTGCTCAACAAGAGCATCACGATTAGCTTCTACAATCTCCATTGCGTGTTCAGCAAGATACTTAGCTTTATCTTCCTTAGTAAAACGCTCTGTAGCCATTACAGGTTCACCCTTAGAAGTGTACTGAAGAACACCCTTAGCAATAAACCACTGAGTAAGAGCTGCAACAAGAGCATCTTCACCTTCACGAGTAGAAAGGTCAATACCAAGTTCCTCTGCATAAGCTACTACGTCAGCATTACGCGACTGAACA
>CAJTXC010000093.1 GCA_910580135.1 uncultured Bacilli bacterium
CTGTATCTCCGTTATCAACTATTCTGTTTAGTATTACAAGTAATCTTTTAATATCATGACTATGAAGTCCCGTCGTTGGTTCATCTAGTATGAACACACTCTTACTTGTAGGTTTCTTTTGTAATTCTTTAGCGAGTTTAACACGTGATGCTTCTCCGCCTGACAACGTTGGTGCACTTTGTCCTAGTTTTATATAACCCAAACCAACATCCATTAATACTTGTAACTTTCTTTTTATCTTAGGATGGTTTTCAAAGAATTCTAAAGCTTCTTCTACACGCATTTGTAAAACATCATAAATAGTTTTATCTTTATACTTAACTTCTAAAGTTTCTTTGTTAAATCTTGTACCACCGCAGACTTCACATGGGACATATACATCTGGTAAGAAGTTCATCGAAATTTTCTTAACTCCGTCTCCCCAGCAAGCTTCACATCTTCCGCCTTTTACGTTAAATGAAAATCTTCCTTTTTCATAACCTCTTATCTTAGCTTCCTTAGTATTTGCAAAAACGTCTCTTATGTCGTCAAATACGCCAACATAAGTAGCAGGATTACTACGTGGTGTTCTACCTATCGGATCTTGTGTTATATCTATTACTTTATCTACGTTTTCTAATCCTTTTATACTTCTGTGCTTTCCTGGGATAACTTTAGAGCCATATACGTTTAAAGCAAGAGCTTTATATAATATTTGGTTTATCAAACTACTTTTACCAGAACCAGATACACCAGTTACTAAAACTAGCTTTCCTAAAGGAAACTTAACGTTAATATTTTTAAGGTTATTTTCTTTTGCACCTTTTATTTCAATAAAGTTACCATTTCCTTTTCTACGTTTTTTAGGAACTTCTATTTCTTTTCTACCGCTTAAGTAATCCCCTGTTAAACTATTAGTATTTTGCATAACTTCCTCGGGCGTTCCACATGCTACAACCTCTCCACCATGGTCACCTGCACCAGGACCTACGTCTACTAAATAGTCAGCTTGAAGCATAGTGTCAGTATCATGTTCTACAACAACTAAAGTATTACCTAAATCTCTCATTTTTAGTAAAGAATCAATAAGTCTTTGGTTATCTCTTTGGTGAAGTCCAATACTAGGTTCGTCAAGTACGTATAATACGCCTGTTAACTGTGATCCTATTTGGGTTGCAAGTCTTATTCTTTGTGCTTCTCCGCCTGATAAAGTTCCCGCACTACGAGATAAAGTAAGATATCCTAATCCAACGTTATGTAAAAATTCTAATCTAGATTTTATCTCTTTTATAAGAAGTCTTGCTATTTCTTCTTTTTCTTTACTTAGTTTTAGTTTATCGAAGAATTCATATAACTTATCAATGTTCATATCAGTTAAATCAATTATGTTTTTCTTATTTATTAAAACTGATAAAACACTTTGTTTAAGTCTCTTACCATTACAAGTAGGACAAGTAAGTTCTACCATGTATTTTCCAAGCCACTCTCTAATAAATTCACTATTGGTTTCAAAATATCTTCTTTCTAAGTTATTTAATATTCCTTCATAAGCTTCAAAATTATTCATTTCGTTACCACTTCTAGTTTTAAACTTAAACTCGATGGGCTCTTTCGTACCGCGAAGAATAATATCTAATTCTTTTTTAGTGAAATCTTTCATTTTTTTATTCATATCAATATTAAACTTATCACAGACGATTTCTAATTTTTTAATATAAATATTTTGATCATCCATCCCTGCAAGTGGCTCAATACCTCCCCTTGCAAGAGTTTTTTCTTTATCTGGAATTATTAATTGCTCACTTATTTTTTGTTTGAAACCTAGGCCCTTACAGTCAGGGCATGATCCATAAGGAGCGTTAAAACTAAACATTCTAGGTTCTAGTTCTTCTAAAGAAAAATCACAATGAGGACACGCAAACGATTCGCTCATTACTATTTCTTCTCTTCCTGGTATTTCTACAACAGCTTTTCCTTTAGATAGCTTGCAAGCTAGTTCTATCGCTTCATATATTCTACCTCTTGATTCATCTTTTTTAACTATTCTATCAATAACAACTAATATATTATGTTTTTTGTTTTTATCTAAAACAATGTCTTCACTTAAATCCCTTGTTTCATCATCTATTTTAACTCTAACATAACCATCTTTTCTTAAGTGATCAAGCAAATCCTTAAAAGTACCTTTTTCACCATATGCTACAGGTGACATAACAATAAGTTTTGTACCATCGTCTTCATTCATTATCTGAGTAGTCATTTCTTCGATAGATTGACTTGATATTGGAATATTATGATTAGGACAATATGGTACACCAATTCTTGCAAATAAAAGTCTAAAGTAATCATATATTTCTGTTACCGTTCCAACCGTTGACCTTGGATTATTATTGGTTGTTTTTTGATCTATTGAGATAGATGGGGAAAGACCTTCTATCGAGTCCACGTCTGGTTTTGATGTCCCACCTAAAAATTGTCTTGCATACGCAGATAAACTTTCAACATATCTTCTTTGTCCTTCTGCGTATATAGTATCAAAAGCCAAACTTGACTTACCACTTCCTGATACTCCGGTCATAACGGTTAATTTATCCTTTGGTATTTCTATATCTACGTTCTTTAAATTATTTTCTCTAGCACCTTTAACTATTATTTTGTCCATAATACATCACACCTTTACTAATATTCATTCTACCATAAATATAAATTATTTCAATCAAAACATGAACAAATGTACTATATATTTGCATTTGTTGTTATATATTCTATCATACAAACAAAAAAATGGTTATGTAAATTATAACCATTTTTAAAAGATAAATTATTTATTTGCTTCTTTATTAATTTTCTTTTGTTTTGAATAACCTATAAAACCTAATATAATTAAAGGTGTTGAAAACATAAAATATACGAAGAATAAAACTAATCCTACACAATATAAAATTGCTCCTACCAAAGCAGCCCATGATTTTCTTAAAAAGAACCCTAACCAGCTAAATAATGCTCCTAAAGCAGTCATTATCATGTGTGGTGTAACAAGTGCTGTTGCAATCACACTTCCTGCTGTTTCAGCATCTGTACTACCATTAGAAATTGTTCCTGAAAAATAACATAATAAATAAATTACATAAATTGTCGCTAATAAAGCGCAAACAAATAATACTTTACTTCTATTTTTAAACATATAATCTCTCCTACCATTCTACTTTTATTAAGCAATCTGATTTTGAATTAAACATATTATCATAAAATTCAATTTCAACATAATTATCATCACTATTTAATGCATATGCCATTTCTGCAGTTGCACTACGTCCAGTTCCTATGCTATCAGGATATTTATAATCAGCTGGATATTCTTCTAGTACTTTACCTTGCTTATCGTACACTTTATAATCCATGCTAGAAATATATAAATCATCTTCTAAAGATATATTCTCATACTCATAAGAAATTATTATTACCCTTTTAGTTTCGGTATCAGAAAATTGATTTCTATCAGAAGTTTCACGAATACCAGTTATTTTTATTTTATATTCACCAGCATCATTTTTAATATAGATATCTTGATTTAAGCTATACTCTGTTTTTTTATTTTCAACAGGATTTGTATTATCTGATGACGAACTAGTTGTTGCTGTAGAAGTACAACCAGCGATGCAAAAGCATGAAACAATTGCAATGAATATTAATACTACTTTTTTCATACTATACCACTCCTTTCATTAGATTTACAGAATAATTATTAAGATACTGCGCACAATAAATATAATCTGTATTTATATTTATTATAAATCATATATCTATAAAATACAAATACTTTTTATAAAATTAATCTAGAAATATAGAAAGAAGTAGTATTATGAAAAATTTAAAAGAATTACGTCAGAAAAAGAAAATTACTCAAATAAGATTATCAATTGCGGCAGAGGTATCACAAGAAACAATTAGTGCATACGAAAGTGGTAAAGCATTACCTAGTGCAGATACTCTTATCAAATTAGCGGATTTTTTAGATACATCTGTCGATTATTTACTGGATAGAACAGATAATAGTACACCTTTAAATTTAAAAAGAACTAATTCAAGTGATGAATTAGTCCAAATATTTAATAAACTAAATGATAATCAAAAAAAAGATGTATTATGGTATTGTAAAAATATTAAAAGCAGAGATGAATAAAATTTATCTTTGCTTTTCTATATATTTAATTTTTTCGTCTTTTGATAATTCTTTTATTGATTTTTCTGGGGTAGGCAAATTTTCTGGTAAAGTTCCACCAACTTTATCAATTGTATCTCTAACTGCTTTACCAACCTCAAAGTGAGCATCACTAGAGTTCTTTTCACCTTTTATTTTATCGTTATTTAATTTTTGATTAGCTAAAGATATTCTAAATAAATTAGCTGCTAACTCATCACTTCCCATATTATCTAATATATCTTCTCTATATCTTAGTTTTTTTCTTTTAGCTATATCATCTGCTGTTTCTCCATTA
>CAJTXC010000094.1 GCA_910580135.1 uncultured Bacilli bacterium
CTAAATAGCCTCTTGCTTCCTTACTTGTTAATACACTTTTAAACATCTTATCATATGTCATGGGTATTAGTTTTACTTTTTCTTCTAGCATTTTTTATTACACCTCCTTTCTTTTTTTATTTAAAAGGTAAGTTACCTTTTTTCTTACCCTTCACCTTAATCTTTAGCCATAACTTTTAATTTTCCCCTAAAAATATAAAAAAAGTTACTTTTTTGTAACTTTTTATTGTTTCATCAAATCTAATTTTTTATAATAGTTCCTACTTTTTTACCCATAACAGCATTTTTTAAATCAGTTTTATTACTTATATTAACTACGACTATCGGAATATTATTGTCCATGCATAAAGTTGTTGATGTAGAATCCATTACTTTAAGCTTTTTATTTAATACGTCTAAATAGGATATTTCATCGTACTTTTTAGCGTCATCATATTTATTAGGATCTTTATCATAAACTCCGTCAACGTTAGTTGCTTTAATAAGAGCATCTGCATGAATCTCTGCTGCCTTTAAAGCTGAAGCCGTATCAGTTGAGAAAAAAGGGGATCCTGTTCCACAACCAAATATTACTATTCTATTTTTATCAAGGTGTTTATGGGCTCTTCCTTTAATATAAAACTCTGTAACTTGTCTCATTTCAATTGCTGTTTGTACCCTTGATTCAGCACCTAATTGTCTAAAGGCATCATTTATAGTTAAAGCATTCATCGTAGTTGCAAGCATACCAATATAATCAGCGGTAGCTCTATCAAACTCTTCGTTTTGTCTTCCTCTCCAAAAATTTCCACCACCTACTACTATTCCTATTTCTACTCCCATGTCATGAACTTCTTTTATCTTTTTACAAATATCAAGTACCGTATCATAACATACACCTGTTTTTTTGCTTCCTGCAAGTGCCTCACCACTTAGTTTAATTAGTATTCTTTTGTACTTTGCATTCATATATATCCCTCCTTTTATGCACAAAAAGATAGAACAACCTTATTAGTCGTCTATCTTTTCAATTCTAATTACTTTATTACTTTCTAAATATTCTAAAACTGTTTTTTTATCATTAAAAGGTATTCTTTCATTATTCTTAACAATCATAACTTCTTCATGACCTTTTCCCAAAACTAATAAAACATCATTAGTATTTAGCATATCAATACCTTTTCTAATTGCTTTTTTTCTATCCAGCTCAACTTCATAATTACTATTTGGTAAATCTTTTAACATATCGTCTACTATTTGATTAGGATCTTCATTATGCACATCATCACAAGTAATAATAGCCTTGTCTGATAAGTCTGTAACAATCTTAGTCATAATTGGTCTTTTTGTTCTATCACGGTCACCAGTGCACCCAAAAACGGTATAAATATGTCCATCACATACTTCTTTTACAGTACTTATAACGTTTAATATAGCATCTGGAGTATGAGCATAATCAATTATAATTCTATTATTTTTATATTCAACCATGTCCATTCTACCTGCTGGAGAATTAACATGTAATAAAACATCATAAATTTCAGAGTATGTAAAACCTAGCTCATATAAAGTAATAATAGTTACAAGTATGTTATATATGTTATATTTTCCTATTAATGGGGCCTTTATATTTTGTTTTACTCCATCACTTATAAATGTAAAACTAGTACCCATTATACTCATTTGATAATCACTTACGTGGTAATCACCACCAGTAAATCCATAAGTTATATTATCATTATAACTTAGCGAGAATATACTTTTATTTGGATCATCATAGTTTATTATGGCTTTACCCCCTGGTCTTATTTGATTAAATAGTTTTTGTTTACACATAGCATAGTTTGCCATGGTACCATGTATGTTTAAATGATCCTGGGTTAGATTAGTAAAAATTGCATACTCAAAAGGAACGTTTTCTAATCTTCTATGTAAAAGACCTTCACTAGAAGCTTCTATTACGGCGTATCTATAACCTGCATCATAAGCACTAATCAACATATCATATATTTCTGTTACTTCAGGAGTAGTATTTGGCATATCAAATATTTTTTCTTCTCTAAAATAACCAATCGTACCTATATAACAACACCTTTTATCAAGTTTATTTAAGGCATCATAAATAAGATAAGCAGCAGTAGACTTACCATTAGTACCAGTTATTCCAATTAAATGCATTTCTTCTAAATACTTATTATAATTTTGTTTCAAATAATTATTTAAGTATGCTCTAGAATCACTTACTATTTCATAAGGAACACTATATTCTCCTTCTTCAGCAATTATCTTTGATGCACCATTTTCTATTGCCTTTGGAATGAAATCATGTCCATCACCTACAATACCACGAAGTGCTACAAATACATCTCCTGGTTTTACTTTTCTAGAGTCAGTTTTTATATTAATCACATTATCACCATTTTCTTCTTATTAATATTATATAATAAATTTGATTAAAATGAAATAATCATTTATAATGTTTTTGGTGATTTAACATGTTTACTATTAAAGAAAACGTTAAAAAAGAAATAATTGTAAATAAATCAAGGTTTATAACTTACATATATAAAATTGATAATGAAAACAATATTAATGAAATTTTAAATAATTTAAAAAAAGAATACAAAGATGCAACCCATTACTGCTTCGCATACATAGTTGGTAACATAAAAAGATTTAACGATGACGGAGAACCAAGTCATACCGCAGGAATGCCAATATTAAACGTTTTAGAAAGTAAAAATTTAAATAATGTTTTAGCAGTTGTTATAAGATATTTTGGAGGAGTAAAATTAGGTGCTGGAGGACTTGTACGTGCATATACTAACTCTGTTAGTGAAGCATTACTTGACGAAAATATAATTCCTATAATAAAAGAATATAAAATAAGAATCGAATTTGATTATAAAGACGTAAACAACATAAATTACATATTAAAAGATTATAAAATAACATATAAAGAATTTGATGAAAATATAATTTATGAGTTCATTTATGAAGAAGATAAATATCCAAAAGAAATAGATAATTTTATAATAAAAAAAGAATCGATTTAAAGATTCTTTTTAATTTATATTAGCTTCGTCAGTACCATTTTGTCCACTACAAAGTTTTTTTCCTGTAACTCCTCCAGTTTGTATAGCACAGCCACAATCATTATATGTTTTTCCGTTAACGCTAACATAGAACGCCCTTTTTAATTTATTAGAATCATTTGGGCATTCATTATTATAAAATACTTTAATACTGTCGTTATCAAATTCATCATATTCGCTAATATCAAAATCGGCATAATCTTTTTCAACTAAATATTTAACTCTCACCTCAGATTTTGAAGGTTCGTCAGCAAAATATCTTTTAGCACCAGTTAGTATGCTACTTATTACGTTTCTTTTGTTTTCAACTTCTTGATTTTTTCTTATTTTATTTACTGCAACAACACTTATTGCAAGCATTATTCCAAGTATTACTATTACTGCTAGAAGTTCTATTAAAGTAAAACCTTTATTTTTCTTCATTATTCACTCACCCACTTTTGTAATTCTTCTTCACTCATAAAACCAGATCTTCTTTTTACTTCTTTGCCATTTTCAAAAATAATTAAAGTAGGTACCGAAGTTATTTTATATTCATTAGCAAGCATACTATCTTCATCAATATCAACTTTAACAATTGGTATTACACCCTTGCTATCAAACTTTTCCATAACTAATGAAAGCATCTTACATGGCCCACACCATGTAGCAAAAAAATCTACTAATACTTTACCGTTAGTTATTTCCTTATTAAATTCTTCTTTATTTACGTGTTTTATCATATTGGTCTTCCTTTCAAAATTATTTAATTTCTACTAGTTGGATTAGTTACATCCGTTTCATCTATTATTTTATCCATAACAGTCTTTCTTTTTCCAACAAGTTTATTCTTTTTATTTAATACATTAATTTTATCCTTGGATATTAAATCTGTACT
Source organism: uncultured Bacilli bacterium (assembly GCA_910580135.1). Classification (GTDB taxonomy): domain Bacteria; phylum Bacillota_I; class Bacilli_A; order RF39; family UBA660; genus Aphodocola. Next base: position 3,952 of record CAJTXC010000094.1, read on the forward strand.
TACCATGTTATTTATAATATCATTATTTACTTTTTTATAGTTACTATCTTTATTATCAGATTTATTAATTCTTTTTATTATATACTTTTCATTAACATATGTTTTATTATTTTGACTAGATAATATTGGCATTTTTTCCATTATCATACTTGCTCCTTTAGAATTATTTAATATTTCTAAATTAAAGTTTGGTGCAAGAAAAACTAAAATAACGTTAAACATTAAAGTTACCATTAATAAAGGTGATACAATAAGGCCTAATAATCTAGTTATTATATTAGATTCAACCATACTGTCTTTTATTTTCTCTTCTATCCCTGTTTTAACATATATTCTTTTTATTATTGATATTATAATAAATAATATTAAAACATATAAAATTAATTGCCAAAATATTATATTTATTGATTTTAACCCTTTAGCATTTCCATAAAAATTAAAAAATGGTAAGAATTTATATAATCCGTTAAACAATAAC
>CAJTXC010000095.1 GCA_910580135.1 uncultured Bacilli bacterium
ATGCCACTAACTTTTTCATGATTATTCACCATTTATTTGAGCAGCTACTTCTTCAGCAAAGTTTTCTTGAGGTTTTTCAATACCTTCACCAACTTCATATCTTATAGAATCAACTAATTTACCACCGTTATTGCTAACGTACTTGCTAACAGTAACACTGTTGTCTTTAACAAAGTCTTGCTCTTCTAAGCAAATTTCCTTGTAGTATTTGTTTATTCTTCCCATAACCATTTTTTCGGCAATGTTCGCTGGCTTACCTTCTGCAATAGCTTGTTCAGTTAATACTTTCTTTTCGTTTTCTAATTGGTCAGCTGGAACTTGTTCTTTAGTAACATATTCTGGACGCATTGCAGCTGCATGCATAGAAACATCTTTTGCAACATCAACAGAAGCACCTTTAACTAATGTTAAAACAGATATTTTTCCACCCATGTGAATGTATGCACCAAAGTTTTCATCATCAGCTTTTTCAATTAATGTAAATCTTCTAAGTGAAATTTTTTCACCAATTGTTGCTGTCATTGAAGTAACATAATCATTTAATGTACCTTCAGCACAAGTTAAAGCTAAAGCTTCTTCATTTGTTTTAGCGTTGCTTGCTAAAATTGTTTCAGCAACATCATTCATAAACTTTTGGAATTTTTCGTTTTTAGCAACGAAATCAGTTTCGCAGTTAATTTCTAATATTACTGCTTTGTTTCCTTCTGTTTTAACAGTAGATAATCCTTCTGCAGCAATTCTTCCTGCTTTTTTAGCAGCTTTTGCAATACCCTTTTCTCTTAACCATTCAGTTGCTTTTTTAATGTCATTATCGCTTGCTTCTAAAGCCTTTTTGCAATCCATCATTCCGGCTCCAGAAATATCTCTTAATTCTTTAATTAAACTAGCATTCATATTTTCAATCTCCTTTTTATGATTAAAGATGATTATAAAATCATCTTTATTTCTATTATTTTGTTAAAGCTTTTACAAGTTCGTCTTTCTTTAATTTTGAGTACCCTTCAATTTTAGCTTCCTTAGCCATTGCTTTTAATTCTGCAACAGTTTTCTTTGCTAAATCAGTTACTTCTTCTTTTGCTTTAGCAGCAACTTTCTTAACTGTTTCTTTAGCCTCAATGACTTTTTCTTCTACTACTGGAGCAACTTCTTTAACTTTCTTTTCTACGACTTTTTTTACTTCTTTTGTTGCAGCTTTAGTTTTGTCTTCTTCAGTAACATATTCTTCTACTGGTTTACCTGTAGCTTCACAAATAGCATTATTTAAAACACCAAGTACGATTTTAACAGCACGAATAGCATCATCATTACCAGGAATAACGTAATCTACTAAATCTGGATCACAGTTAGTATCTACGATACCAAATACTGGAATATTTAATTTATGAGCTTCATTTATTGCGTTGATTTCCTTTTTAGGATCAACAATAATCATAGCTTGTGGTAATTTTTTCATTTCTCTAAGTCCGCAGAAATATGAGTTTAATTTTTCATATTCTTTACGAATCTTAACTACTTCTTTTTTAGGTAACTTATCAAAAGTACCATCTTTTTCCATTTTTTCGATTTGATCTAAACGGTTAATTCTTCTTCTGATTGTTCTAAAGTTAGTAAGAGTTCCTCCTAACCAACGTTTTGAAACATAGTAACTTTCAGATCTTGTAGCTTCTTCTACAGTAGCTTCCCCTGCTTGTTTCTTAGTTCCTACGAAGATAACCTTTCCACCATTAGCGGCAATTTCTTTTAAAGCATCATATGCTTCTTCAATTTTCTTTACTGTCTTTTGTAAATCGATAATATAAATATCATCTCTTGAAGTAAAGATGTATTCTTTCATCTTTGGATTCCATCTTTTTGTTTGATGTCCAAAGTGTACACCTGCTTCTAGCAAGTAACTCATTGATACAACTGGCATTTTCTTTTCCTCCTTTGTTTTAACCTCCAAACCCTTCATCTTTACATACTCATCCTCTTCGGACACACGGGGATGTAAATCCAAGTTTGTGCGTATTTCTTTCCTTACTCGAAAAGCCATGCTTATTATAACACATAAATATTATATGTTACAAGGTGTTTTTTTATATTTTATAAAGAAAAATTAGGACTAATTCATCCTAATCTTCTACGCTTTTTTGAGCTTATTAAAATTTTCATTATTTTAATTCATCTATGTTTTTTATATCTTCTATTAGTTTCTTAAAAATTTCGTCGTTATCATATTTTGGTCTATCATACTCAATCCAAAAATCACTGGCAGTTTTTGATTTTTTGTCTATTTCATCAGCTCTAGAACCATAAAAAGGTAAATCTTCCCTTGCTTTTTCATAACTAAAAGAACCTTGTAAATCATAAATTTTAGCTTGGAAGTCACATTCTATTTTATCAATGTGATAACAAAAGACCCCTTCCTTTGTTTCTTTAGCATTAAACTCATCAAGTAATTTTTCTATTTCCTTAGCATCGATTAAATCTTTTACTACTTCATGCACGCATTTTTTACCAAATTCAATTTTATTATCTATTGGAGTTATTGATCTAATAGTTAAATCTCCCATTAATATTTCCTCTATTTCATGGAGCGTTAACATCTTTAATACTTTGTACATATCTAAATCAAGTTTATACTCACTATCAATTGCAATTGCTAAAATTAAACATCCATAAATATGTTCTGCAACCGACTCTAATCTTTCTTTAGAAATAGACATTTCTATCCAACCTTGTCTTACCTTTTCTTTTAACTTATTTGCAAATAAATAAAAGTTTATTATGTTAATATTTTTATACATAAAATCCTCCTACAAATTGATCGGATTAAAATCCAACTCTATTTTTAATTTACTATTTCCTTCATATATTTTAATTAAATTATTTAATGCTGTGTATAATTTTTCATCTTTTTTATATTTTAATATAACTTGGAAATTATAGTTATTATTTATTTTTAAAACGCTTGCCATGGAAGGTCCTAAAATACTTGTTGTACTACTTAAGTTATTTCTTAAGAAGATACTAACCTTCTTTGCTTCATTAATACCATAATCAAAGTCTTTTGAAGATATTTTTATAAGTGTTACAAAACAATATGGCGGGTAATTAAGTTTTTTTCTAATAAACATTTCCCTTGCAAAAAATCCTTTGTAATCATGATTACTAGCGCAAACAATACTATAGTGTTCTGGGTTAAAAGTTTGTATTATTGCCTCTCCTTCTTTTTCATGACGACCTGCTCTTCCAATTACTTGATCAAGCAAACTAAACGTTTCTTCACTACTTCTAAAATTGGGTATGTTAAGCTGCTGGTCTGCGTTTATAACTCCAACTAAGGTAACATTTGGAAAGTTAAGACCTTTCGCTATCATTTGGGTCCCTACTAAAATATCATACTTTCCTTCGTTAAAATCATCAATTATCTTAAAGTGAGAGCCCTTCTTGCTCGTTGTATCAGCGTCCATTCTAAGGACGTTTGACGTAGGAAATAAACCTTTTATCTCTTCTTCTATTTTCTGTGTCCCTGAGCCTATTTCTCTAATTGCATCTTCGTGACATTCTAAACAAATACTTTTTTTTGAATCAGCATAACCACAATAATGACATCTCATCATACCAGATGTTTTATGATAAGTAAGGGTTATATCACAGTTAGGACATTTGAATACAAAACCACATGACTGACAAGTTAAATAATTAGAATAACCTCTTCTATTTAATAGAAGCATTACTTGTTCTTTTTTTTCTAGTCTATCATTAATTTTATTTATTAATGCTTCTGAAAAAAGATTGTTTCCTTTTCTAATTTCTTTTTTCATATCTATTATTTCTACTTTAGGAAGTGGTCTTTCATTCACTCTTTTATCAAGTTCTAAATATTTATAATAACCTTTTTTAGCTCTGGCATAACTTTCTATAGAAGGTGTTGCACTTCCAAGTATTACTGGACAATTATGTGTTTTAGATCTTTCCATAGCAATATCAAGCGTGTTATATCTTGGATTATTTTCTTGTTTATAACTTTCTGAATGTTCTTCATCTATTATTATTATTCCGATATTTTTAAGAGGTGCGAAAATAGCTGATCTAGCTCCTATTACAACTTTAACATCACCTCGGTTTATTCTTCTCCACTCATCATGTCTTTCACCATTTGATAAAGAAGAATGAAGGATTGCAATGTTTTCTTCAAAAACACCTTTAAATCTTGCTGTAATTTGTGGTGTTAAACTTATTTCTGGTACTAAAATGATTGCACTTTTACCTTTTTTTATTACTTCTTTTACAACGTCTATATAAACTTCTGTTTTTCCAGATCCTGTTATACCATATAATAAACTAACATATGTTTTATCTAAGTTACACTTTATTTTATCTG
>CAJTXC010000096.1 GCA_910580135.1 uncultured Bacilli bacterium
CCTATGACCCCCTGCTTGTAAGGCAGGTGCTCTAACCAACTGAGCTAAGCATCCATGAATTCACATACGTGAGAACGTATATAAATATATCAATAATTTTAATGATTGTCAAGTAAGTTTTAACAATTTTTGTTAATCTCTTCCATTTTTTCTTTTATCCAATTTGGTAATGCTGTTTTAAGTAGATAAAAACCAAATACAGTTTCTTTAATTTTACTCTTTTTATTTTTATATAAATTATTATTTACGTCTTTGGCCGATAGTCTTAGTTGATTTTTTTCCTGTGGAATATTAAGTATTTTAACGTTTATTTCATCCCCTATTTCAACAAAATCGGTTATATTTCTTACGAATTTATAAGTTATTTCTGAAATATGAATTAAGCCGCTATATTCTTCATCTAACGATGCAAACGCACCATATTTTTCTATCGCTGTTATCTTAGCTTTTACAACGTCCCCTTCCTTATATATACTCATTTTTACACCTCTACCTCGTATTATAGCACAACTATTAACTCATGACAAACTACTTGCTTTACTTTAATTTTATAGTGCTGTATAATTTAATTGGTGATTAAAAATGAATAAAACGGAAGAAAAAATAAAGGAAGTACTAAATAAAATTAGACCATATTTAAATCAAGATGGTGGTGACGTTGAATTTGTAAAATTTGAAGATGGTATTTGCTATGTCAGATTACAAGGCGCATGTGCTGGATGTATGTTCGCTGATATGACTATTAGTAATACCGTAGAAGAAATACTAGTTTCAGAAGTACCTGAAGTTATAAAGGTAATTAATGATGTAGAAGCTTAAACAAAGCTTCTTTTTATTATCCAATCAACACTAGGAATATATCTGTTATACATTTGGCTTAAAAACACATGTACATCAAACAAAAACTTTTCATAATCATCAGCCTTAATAATTATCTTTTCTATAATAGATTCTTCTAAATTATTATTAACAATATCATCATGTAAATCAAAAAAATATGATGGATATAAAAGTCTACCGTAAAACAATAACGCTTCTTTATAAGTTAAATAATTATTTCTAAAATATTCAGTAACTAAAGTATATACATCTACATCATTAAAAAATGATGTTTTTATATATTCACAAATATCTCTCATTCTATAATCACATATCATATTAATTGGATTATATAAAGAAAATAAATCATCATCTGTTTTTATTCTTTTGTGACATATGCAAAGTTGCGTGTCATTTTCTATATGAGAGGCATTTCTAACGTATGTTATTGCATTTTCAGCAAGACCAATATAATAATTAGCATAATTACAAAGATTAGGATATTTTTTTCCTATTTCGTTAATTTGTGCTTCAAAATAATCATTTTTAGCTTCCCATAAAGAGGTCCAATCGTGTCTTGCTATTATTTGATCACATTCTATACTTATAGAACTATTATTAATATGGCAAATTTCAGGCAAAGATATTCGTGCATCTTTATTTATATATATTTCCATTAAAATATATGGAACATTATTTACGTACGTTAATATTTTATTTTCATTATTTACAATCATCTCGTGAACTAGTATATCTTTTTCTATCATTTTTTTATTTATTTTATATAGTGAATCTATATCAGAAAGGGGTCTATCATATACTTGAAAAACATAATTATTACCCATATATTCAAAAAAATATTTATTATCTTTATGTGATATTTCATTTGGATGTAGACTATAATAATAAGCAAGTATGTTTTTCATAGGAAGCCTCCTATTAAATATTATGTTTCTAGGTATAAAAAAAGAAGCAATTTTACTTTGCTTCTTCTGTTGCTCTTGTTTCTCTTATAACTGTTACTTTTACAGTACCTGGATATTGCATTTCTTTTTCTATTCTATCTTTAATGTCGCGAGCTGTTTTATAACTTCCAATATCATCTACTTTTTCAGGTTCAACAATTACTCTTAATTCTCTACCTGCTTGCATTGCATAAGCTTTTTCAACTCCATCAAAATCAGTTGCAATTGATTCTAATTGTTCTAAACGTTTAACGTAGTTTTCTAATGAATCATTTCTTGCTCCTGGTCTTGCTGCTGATAAGCTATCTGCTACTGCTACTAAAATAGATATTACGTTATTTGCATCTTTATCCCCATGATGAGATTCAATAGCATTTATAACAACTTCATCTTCACCATATTTCCTAGCTAAATCAGCTCCAATTTCAACATGGCTTCCTTCTACTTCAAAGTCTATTGCTTTACCAATATCATGAAGTAATCCAGCACGTTTAGCAAGTGCTACGTTTTCACCTAATTCAGCAGCCATAATTCCTGCTAAATGAGCAACTTCCATAGAATGTTGTAAAGCGTTTTGACCATAACTTGTTCTAAAGTTTAATTTACCAACAATTGTTACAAGTTCTGGATCTAATTTAGTTATTCCTAAATCGAACATAGCTTCTTCACCATATTCTCTTATCTTAACGTTTAAGTCTTTGCATACTTTATCATATAACTCTTCTATTCTGGCTGGATGAATTCTTCCATCCTTAATTAATGTTTCGATAGTTTGTCTAGCTATTTCTCTTCTTAGAGGGTCAAAACTTGATAAAACGATTGCTTCTGGAGTATCATCAATTATTAAATCAACACCAGTTACGGCTTCTATCGTTCTTATGTTTCTTCCTTCTCTTCCAATTATTCTACCTTTCATATCATCGTTAGGTAATGTTACAACTGAAACTGTTTGTTCGTTAGTAACATCTGAAGCATATTTTTGCATTGAAGTAACAAGTAAGTTTTTAGCTTTTTTATCTACTTCTAACTTAGCTTCTGCTTCCTTTTCTTTTATGTACGCAGAAATTTCAGCACTCATTGAAATTTCTACTTGTTTCATTATTTCTTCCTTGGCTTTCTTTTTAGAAAAACCAGATATTTTTTCTAATTTATCAATTTGTTCTTTTATTATATTTTCAGCTTTTTCTTCTAATTTTTGAATATCTTTTTGTTTTTGGATAATAGAATTTTCTTTTTCATCAAGCATTTGTTCACGGTTTTGAAGTAATCCATCACGTCTATCAATACTATTTTCACGTTGTAATAAACGTTCTTCGTTTTCCTTTATTTCTTGCTTTTTTTCTTTGATTTCTTTATCCGTTTCTAATTTTAATTTATAAGCATCTTCTTTAGCTTCTAACAAAGCATCTCTTTTAGCTTTTTCAGCTTCCTTTTTAGCTTTTTCAATTATGTTTGAAGCCTTATGCTCTTCACTTTTTTTCTTTACTGCTGTTATGATAAATGCGATTATCGCACCAACAAATAATCCAACTATTAGAAGTAAAACAGAAATAAGTGCATTTCCCATATTTACCTCCATTATATTTTTTCTTGTATAACATTTTACTTATACAATTCTATTTTATACGTTAAAAAGTTTATAGTCAAGTTTATATTTTTAAGATGTAAAAAAGAAGCATAATTAATGCTTCTTAAAATTTAAGATACAGAATATCCATTATATTTTAATTTCATAATTACTTGCTTTTCATCGGTTCCAAAGTCTTTACCTACTGAGACTAAATCATATTTACGACCACCATCTTTATAAATTGCATGTTCAGAAATGCTTTTTGAGAGTATTTCTTCAGGCATAATAAATTCCCTTGCAAAAATTTGAGATAACGTAATATCATAATTATCATAATCTGATAACGGTATTTTATCTCCTACTTTAATATTATCAAAATCAGTAATTAGTTTTCCAAAACCATTCATTACAAAAAACGGATCACAACAAAGTTTAAAATCAAGCGTCTTAACTGTTTTACAAAAGATTTCAAATTCCTTATCACTAGGTTTAATTACATAACCTTCTTCATCTAAAGAACATTTTAATTTACCACCAAAATATTCAATAATTCGCACTAAGTCATCTATGCATAGTAACCTTTGTTCTTGTCCTATGATTTTATCTTTTACAAGTTCTTTTCTGGCATCTCTAGCAGAACTTATAGCATTATATTCTCTTTCATTCATTATATTCAAAACTCCTATCTTATTTACCTAACTCCAATTATGTAATTCTTCCCCTCTTCTTAACACATCATATACACTAATTTTATATTGCTTTGCAACTTCAGTCGCATTAACAGTACCATTGTCTGAATATTTAACTAAAACCTTTTCAAAAGTAGATCTCGGCATTAAAAATCCTCTTGCAAACATACTTGTTACATCTCTCATAAAATAATCATCAT
>CAJTXC010000097.1 GCA_910580135.1 uncultured Bacilli bacterium
GCTTTTTGATATTTTTGATATTTCATAATTCCTAAAAATAACATACTAACAACTATAAATAATATTATTCCTATTAAAATAACTTTCATTTTCTTACCCATCTTTACTTTTTTATCAATTTCATTCACAATTCTTTTATCCTCCTTTAAAATTTGGTCTAAAGAAATATCTAGTTTATCACTTATATCAACGATAACTGCTAAATCCGGATAACTCCGTTCATTTTCCCAATTGGAAATGGTTTGTCTCGTAACGTTAATCAACTCTGCAAAAGCTTCCTGACTTAAATTCTTTTCTTTTCTGATTTTAGTAATTGCATTTCCTATTTTCATATTTTCTCCTTTCCTAACTAAAATTATCTTATAAACTAACATTTTAATCTATCAAAATTTTTTTACATTACATATTTTATTATAACAAAAGACAAACCAATGTTTTAGTTTGTCTTAGAATTCCTTTTTCAAATAAATACGTTTGGATATTAAATATGAAACGCAAATGATTAATGCCGAAAACATTGGAATAACAACGTAATAGTTTTTTTCAAAAAATGATAAATATCTTTCTAATGAGGAAAAATCTATATATTTATAAAAAACGTTTCCTAACACCGCAATTATCGCAACTAATAAGAATAAAAATATTCTTCCCTTTTCAGAACCATATTTAAAAATCATAGGATACATTACCGATATAATAATTGATATCGCAAGGATGCACGAAAATAAAGAATCTAGCGTTTCAGATACATCTATACTTCCCTTTAGGCCCGCTATCACAGCAGCTACTAAGACCCCAATTATCGATGATATTATAGTAATTATAATTGATGCCATATACTTACTTTTAACGATTGTTTTTCTTGAGCAAGGAAACGATATAGCATAAGCGTTCCAGTTATTAAAATCATCGTAACTAAAAGTTGATATAAAAAGCATGATGCACAAAAACGGCAAAACAAATGTCATCTCATAACTTCCATTATAACTCATTATAATAAATGCTATAAAAATAATTAAGAATGTTTTTAAATTTGCTTTAATCATTAAAAAGTCTTTTTTTATTAAACCTAACATATTATTTTTCCCCCTTTATCATTAATAACATTAAATCTTCTAAAGTTATTTTATCAAACACACATGTTTTGTATTTTTTCTTCATTTTTTTAATGTCACTAACTAATATTTGATAATCATATTTATTTTTCTTATACTTTAAGATATCTTCTTTATCTATTTTATTAAAGTAATCTATATCACACTTTAGTATGCCATAATTATCGATTATTTCATCACGTGAGCTATCTAATATTTTAAGACCTTTATCAATAAAGATAATATGGTCCGCGATGTGCTCTAGATCAGTTGTTATGTGAGTAGATAACAAAATAGTGTGATTATCATCCTTTATAAACTTTAAGAACATATCTAATATTTCGTTTCTAACAACGGGATCTAAACCGCTAGTTGGTTCATCTAAGATAAGTAATTTAGGCTTATGTGATATTGCCGTTACTATTTCTAATTTCTTTCTCATTCCTTTTGATAGTTTTTTTATTTGCTTATCTATAGGTATGTTAAAATCTTTTAAATAATTATAATATAAGTTATCGTCCCAGTTTTTATAAATATCTTTCATTACCAAACTTACGTCTTTTGCGGTTAATAACTCTGGAAAAAACATATCATCTAAAACCACTCCAACATCTTGTTTTATTTCAGTTTCGTATGCTTTATAATCTTTTTCAAATATTTTTATATCACCAGAATCTTTATTTATAACGTTTAAAACAAGCTTAATTAAAGTTGTCTTACCCGCTCCATTTTCTCCTATTAGTCCAACTATTTGACCACTTGGAATTTTTAAAGTTAACTCTCCTAACTTAAACTTATCATCATATTTTTTAACCAAGTTATTTACTTCAATAGCATTTTTCATCATTCATCCGTCCCTTCATATAAGAATTTAAATAAATTTAGCACCTCTTCTTTTTCAATATCAAACCTATTTGATATATCAATTATCTTGTTCATGTACTTTTCAATATCCTTTTTAGCATTTTCCAAAACAAGTTCGGTATTTTTAGGTGCCACGAAACTTCCTTTTCCATGTTTTGTTATAATGTATCCTTCTTTTTCCAACTCATCATAAGCTTTTTTTATGGTCATAACGCTAATTCTAATGTCTTGTGCTAAAGTTCTAATCGAAGGAAGCATCTCATCTTCTTTTAATTCGTTAGTTAAGATTTGGTTTATTATTGTTTTTTTTATTTGTTCGTATATTGGAACACTACTACTGTTACTAATAATTATTTTCATACTTTCTCCTTAACTGTTACATATAGTATATAACAGTATATAACACTTGTCAAGAGTATAAAAAAAGAACATTTAAGTTCCTTAATATTTTTCCTTTACCTTTTTAGGTAAAGTTTTATAACTTATTTCCTCGCCTTTAACAACACCACGAATTTTTGACACCTTTAATTTTAAATACACTCCTTTTTTCAAAATGCTTTTAGTTTTAAACTTAAGTTTCTTTTTATTGCCGTCTTTATCATAAGAATCAAGTTTATATTCATACTTTTTATTGTTTCCTATGGCGTTATTACTTACCATAGCATAGTAACTTTTAGTATCAACTACTACAAACCTAAATATAACGCCGCATAGAATTATAAATAAAGCAAGTACTACAACCTTTGGTAAAATCTTTCTATTATCCATCATGTCCTCCTTTAATGGTGCTTTCATAAGTTAATTTAAATATGTCATCATAGTATACTTTTCCCTTTTTTAACATAGTAAATACGTTATTTAGATAAACTATAAAAATTATCATAAAGAATAACACGAAAACTAAACTTGATATAATGTTTAATTCATTTTTTATAAACAATAATAGTAATGGCAAGCCAAAGTAATATAAATAGACAAACGAATTTTTAATAAATATTCTTAGCGTTAGATTATTTGGTGCATTATATTTAACGTTTAAAAAACTACTACCTAAAGTTTTTCCATTTGTAACATAAGGAATAAGTAAATAGTATGTAATAAATATAAAAATTTTTAAATATGTGTTTTTGAAAATTGCTAAAACGGCCACTAAAATAAACATATCAATTAATGACGCAAGACCCCTTCTAAGGCCAGAAACCGTTTTACCTTTACTGTATGATTCTTCATCTATTTTATCTCTTGATGGTAGTATTCGTTTAAATAAACCCATTATAAAATAACCAATTACACCACCTAAAGTATTTATTAAAAGATCATCTACGTCAAATACTCTATATGGATATTTATAAATAAAGTATAAACCTGTAAGCTGTGTCACTTCAAAAAATAAGCTAAGAAGGAAGCTTAATATAATAGTCTTTTTTAAGTTACATTTGAAGTAATATCTTAAGTACATACCAAACGGAATAGTCATGAATAAATTAAATATAACGGTATAAAAACATGGTTCTGTTAACGCTTTAAAATAAGTTCTAGGATTATTTATTACAAGTGATGTTTCACTTAAAAAGTCATTTACAAAACTAAAAGGAATTAGTCTTATCATTCCTTCTTTTGGTAGTACGTCTGATTCTTTTGGAAGAGGAAGTATTACTAAAAAATATATAGTAATCATGTATAAGATGAATGAATAAACGATTAATCCTCTTAATTTATTAACCGAACCATATTTATGATACTGATAAATAATAAATGGTAGCGTAAATAAAAGTGCGATTAAAGGAAAAATTAATATAGCTGATTTAATTGATGTTATGTAACTCATTAATACCACTTAGTAATAAATACCGACCCTTTCATAAGTCATTTTATTATAAAGTATAATTATTGTCGCATTTTATATATTTCATTATCATTACATTTTTGTAATTTATAAGAGAAATTTTAAATTTTTTTTAATATAATTTTTTAGTGTTTTTAAATATTAGTTTTAGTTTAAAAGATAATTTTTGCTGTGGACAAAAAACGTTTTTTGTAAATTTTAGCCTGCAAAATCGTTATTTTATACCATTTGCATTAATTTTTTTCCTGTGTTATTATGCAGTTGGAACATTTAATAAGTTGGGTGATTTGCCAAGCTTCAAGACGAAGGGAGGCGATAATATGAAAAAGAAAGATTTGCTAATCTTTGCTTTAGTAGTC
>CAJTXC010000098.1 GCA_910580135.1 uncultured Bacilli bacterium
GAAAAGATAATGGTAAAAGTGTTTAATCCAGTATTTACCATTAATCTTGCTTCTAAACCTAAACGTGAATCTAAACCAACAGGTAGTAATATTTCTCGTAAATGTTATGCTGTTGTTAAAGAAATAGATGGTGAATTTAAAGCTGTAATAAATATAAATAAACAACATATTCGTCTTAAAGAAGGAGATGAATTAAGTAATGAACAGCTTATTTTACCATTTACTGAAAAAAGTTTAGATTTAAAAGGTAAAATTTATGTCTTTTTAAAAGAAAAAGATAAATATGGACATTATGTTTGTATGATTAGGGATATAATGACTGCTAATTTAGCTCCAGGTCTTCCTACACAATATAATGTTGTTCATGAAAATCTTTTACTTGCAGGACATATAATTTGTAAAGATGGTAAAATGTATTTTGAATATGAAGATTTAGTAGCTTATCATTATCTATCTGAATCTCGTATTTGTGATGTTAAAGTAGATAATACTAAACCTCTTTTTAATAAATGAATATAACTTCTATAAGTCAAGCAAACGGTAAAGATGCTGTTAATATTAGCGGATTTACTGATGACCAGCGTAAAGCATATAACACTCTTATAGAATTTATTAACAATCCATATGATGTTAATGATTGTAAAAGAGCACTTGTTGGTGCTGCTGGTACTGGTAAGACTTATTTAGTTAAAGCACTTATTAAAAATTGTGGTTTAAGTTATTCTACAATAGGTCTTGCTGCTCCTACGCATAAAGCGTGCCGAGTATTGAATGAAAGTATTCAAATTCCTAATGTTAAAGTTAATACTCTTCAATCTGATTTAGGTTTAAGACTTAATTTTGATGTTGAAAAATTTGATATTGATAATCCACCTTTTGACCCTAAAGGTAGAATTAAGATTGGAAGCTATCAGTTGTATATAGTTGATGAATCTTCTATGATTAATCGTGGTCTTGTAATGTTTCTTGAAAAAACTTGTAAGACTAATAAATGTAAGATTATTTATATTGGAGATAGTACTCAGCTTGCACCTGTTGGTGAAAAATATAGTTCTGCTTTTAGAGGTGTAAAAACTAGCAAACTTACTCAAGTTGTTAGACAAGGTGATGATAATCCTGTAAGTTATTTATTAGATTTATTGCGATATGATGTAGAACATAAAAGTTTTACATTTCTTGAACATATATGTAAAGTTCGTAGTAAATTTGATGAAGCTAATACTAAGGGTTATCAAGTTTGTGCTCCTCAAGAATTTGAACATTTAGTTCAGATTAACTTTAGTGATGAAGAACTTACACGAAATATTGATTACGCAAAAGTAATTGCATACACTAATAATACTGTTTCAGCTTGGAATAAATTTATTAGAAACACAATTATAGCAGATGCTGAGAAATCAGTTATTACAAAAAATGATTTGATTATTAGCTATGTTACTCTTGTAAATCAATTTAATGATTGTATTATAAAAAATTCTGAAGAATATGTTTTGAAAGATGTTGTTAATTATACACATCCTAAATATAATCTTAAAGGTTTTATGGTACGATTTATTGCAATTCATGGTGGTAATGTTACAACTCCTTTGTTTGTTATTGACCACAAGGATAATTTTACTATCCAAATGTATGTTAAAATATCTCGTGAGTTAATACAAGCTGCTAAGACTGCAAGTGTTCGTGTTCGTGCTCAACGTTGGAGAGATTATTTTAGTTTTAAAGAAAGTTGTTTACTTCTTACTAATATAATTAATCCTACTACAAGGAAAATTGAGTTTGGAAGAGATTTAGATTATGGTTTTAGTCTAACTGCTCATAAATCTCAAGGTTCTACTTTTGATACTTCTTTTGTAGACGTTAATGATATTGTATATGACAAATATGGTAATCCTTATACAGACGCAGAAGAAATAAATAGGCGACTTTATGTTGCTTGTAGTCGTTGTAAAAATAAATTATATCTTAAATATGGCAAATAATGAAGAACCACTTGCTGTAGTGGTTACTACTAACAACAAAAAAAATGTAAATGTTGTGGTAAAGAACTTCCTTTAGATAACTTTCGTAAATATGCAAATGGTCGTAGAAATATTTGTATAAGTTGTGAAAGAGAAAAGAAAGGAGTTAGTGATAAATTTAAAGATTTTACTTCAAGAGAACTTCGTGAAGAACTTCAAGCTAGAGGTTTTCATGGAAAACTTAAGTATTATCGAGTAGAAGAATATGAACTTTAAAATAATAAAATTATGAGTAATAAACCTAAAGGAGTAGCAATTCATCCTAATAATAAAATATCTATTGTAGAAGAAAAATATAATACATTTATCCGTAATATGGTAGCTTGGGCTAAACATAGACGTGGTTTTGGTAAACACGTTGGTAGTAAACGTCCTTCTGTTCTTAAACATAGACTTAATTATTAAATGGATGTTTGTGAAGATTGTCCTATAAGACTCTTCAATAATAAGCATTATAATCTACATGGGGTTGGCAATCCTTACTTTGGTAATTGTATTGTGGTACCTAATGTAGATTATTCTGCTTATAAGAAAGGTAGTATGGGATTTAGTGAACAAGTTAAGATAATTAAGGAGGTTTTACACCTTTCTACGGGGGAGCAAGATAATCTCGATGATATTTATATTGTTCCTTTAATTCGTTGTAATGAAAGTATCTCTTGTGAACTTGATGATAATTCTTATAATAGATGTTTAACGCATTTTCGTAATGATATGATTAAATATCAATTTAAAAGAATATTACTTCTTGGAGATGCTGGTAGAAGGTTTCTTAATTGTGATATAACTGAACTTCTTGATACACTAATGGTATCACCTAATAATAGGTTTTATAATATAAATTATTCTCCTCTTATTAAATATAAAGATAA
The DNA here is from genome assembly GCA_910580135.1 of uncultured Bacilli bacterium. Lineage (GTDB taxonomy): Bacteria > Bacillota_I > Bacilli_A > RF39 > UBA660 > Aphodocola. The sequence continues at coordinate 2,891 of CAJTXC010000098.1, forward strand.
TGAGAAATTTTTTATGTTTGAAACTTATCTTATCAAGTGGTATAATTGGTGTAAATCTCAAATATCTGTTTATGATAAAGTTGTAGCAATATGATTAAATCTAAAAGTGTAGATATAGAAATCTTTCCAAATCTTTTTAGTGTTACTTTTGTAGATTTGAAAGATTATCTTAATACTTTTAGAGATTGTGTCGATAAAAAAGGAAAGCCTAAAGCACTTACTGAATGTTTAACAGTTGCTGAGATTAAACGTAGACTTGATATAGTAAAATCTGATATATTTTATATTTCAGATACAGATGATAGTCAACTTGTTGAGCTTGCTGGATATATAAATTCTATGGAAGCTCATTATGATACTATTACTACAGCAGATGGTAATGTAACTCAAATTCCTATAAGAACTGATTTATATGGTTTTAATAATCAAGGATATGATGATTTGATGATTAAAGCTTTTCTTATGTATTTTAATCGTTTTGATTCTACTAAGTATCTTATAGAGTTTCTTTATAATATTAGTAAGAAAATTATTAAACTTCAGTCTGATAAAGATGCTTTTTGGAATGATAAAGAATTAGAACTTATTAGGAATTATAGGTTGCCTTATGCTACTGTTGATTTACAACAAGTATATGGTCTTCATGCAGCTACTGTGTTAACTAATAAAGAAACTGGTGCAAGAGAGAAATTTGGTAAATCTCTTAAGCAAACTTCTATTAATCTTAAATGGCATGAACTTCTTGATTTTACTTTGCCACCTATAGATGAAGAAGAATACAATCTTTATTGGTGCAAACAAGATAGATATAGAGGTTTAACTTTATCAGAGTTAAATAAACTTATTACTAATGACTTTGAAAGATATGTTCTTCCTAAATATGTAGAGCCTATGCTCTATTATAATAAGAATGATGTTTTTCTTTGTTGTGAAATGGTAAGACAAAAGCCTGATGAAGTTAAACTTCGATATTCTATTACAAATGCTTTTGGTGTAAACGTACTTTCTAGTGCTCGTGCAAATATTGCAGATAAATTAACTGTAAAGTTTTATTCTAATATGAGTGGATTAAGTCCTAAACAGTTTATTAAAGAAAGAACTGAAAGGACTAAACTTAGTTTTAAGAAAATTATATTTCCGCATATTAAGTTTAAGACTCCAGAGTTACAAAAACTTCTTGCTGAAATGATGCAAGTTGTTATTACTAGAACAAATAAAGATGCTTTCTCTAGAGAAATAGAATTTTATGGTACTAAATATACATTAGCTA
>CAJTXC010000099.1 GCA_910580135.1 uncultured Bacilli bacterium
AGTTACTAAGGAAGAAACTAAAGAAAAAAAAGAAGTATCGATAAAAGAAATTGATGATAAGTTTATGACCATTGATGACTTTTTAGATAACTTTGATTAATAAAAATAATTTTCTGTAATAAAAAAAGAAAGAATATAAAAAAATCATCATAAAATATTATGGTGATTTTTTGTCTGTTGTTTTAAGTATTATTAATATAAATAAGTGTTTATCTAATTATTTTGAGGATGACATATTTGAATATTTCACTAATAAATATTGTTTTGAGTATTTTTTGATATTAAAGGAATTTTATCCAGATGCCATACTTGTTGCTCAAAATAATAGGGATCATTGTGCTGCTTTGATTAAAGATAACGTATATGATGTAACTGGAATTAAAAATAAAGAAGATTTTTTTGTAGCAGATTCTAGCTATGTGGATTACATATATAGTTTTTATAACAGATTCTCTTTAGAAGAACATGAAAAGGTAAAAAGTATGCTAAAGGGATACACAAAAGAAATAATGAAATAATTTATTGATTTTTTTACTATCTTTTGTTACAATATAAAACAAATTTAAGGGGATATTATGCAAAAAGAAAAAAAAGAATTAATTAAAGATATTATTAGATTTCTAGGTTTTTTTGATTTATATTTACCATTTAAGGATAAATATGATTTAATTGAAGATTTATTTTTTAATAAAGGAATAGATGTTTTAGATATTAATGAAAATATTGTTGGTAGTGTTATTAAAAATGAGGATAGTATATTAATTCAGGTAAAAAATAATGATAAGCTTTTAAAGGGTGTTTTTAGAACTAAAATTAAAAATAATAAAAAATTTAGGAAGGCTTATTTTTTTATAACGGATAAAAATAATAAAAGTCTTAAAGGGCATATTGAATTTATCCGTAGCAAAGAAACAGAAAATTTGTTTTTTGAAGGTAAATATTACATTTTTAATGGGAAAACTGAAGTAGTAAGATCTAAATTTGCTACGTATAACAATATGGTTAATCTTACAGATGCTATTTCTGGGGAATATATTAACTTTTCAGTAAAAAAAGAAGGGAATACCAAAGAGAGTAATTTATTTCATAAGAAAAAAGATATTACATTAAACGTAATATGTGATTTAGATAATATTTATTATAAAATTAGAAGACTAGTAGAGGAAGTAAAGTTTGAAGATGGATACTCTATTAATGATAATAGGTATTCATACAATGGATATGAAATGGATGATTCTGCTAAACTTGGTAATTATGAGTTAGTAGAAGAAGAGATAAGAAAAGTTTTTCAAGAGTATGACCCAGAAATTTTTGATTTTATACAAATTCAGAAAGATGCACTAAATTATTTTGGAAATAGCCTATTTGAAAAGATTTTTTCTGCAGCATTATATAGGTTAAATAAAAAATCTCGTATGAATATATTTGGCATAGATGATTCATATAAAGATAGTTCATATAAAAAATAGGTTACTGTTCTTCAGTAATCTTTTTGTTTACATAAAAGTTTAATGAAATTTAAAAAATACAAATAATTTGATATAATGATAAATATAGACAATTAACTTACAAATATTTTTGTATTATTAACATGGGTGATAATATGAAAGTTAAAGTATTTGATTGTGATCATGAAAAAGATTTAGAAGAATGTGTTAATGGCTTTATATCAAATAAAGAAGTTGTAGATATAAAGTATCAAGTATCAATAACGGCTTGCGGAGAAGAGCAATTATATTGTTTTTCAGCAATGATTATATACATAGATAAAGGATGATAGTAAATGAAGAAAAACAGTTTTATAAATGGTGCATTAATTGCAACCATAGGTATTGTTATAACCAAGTTTTTAGGGATTATATACGTAATACCTTTTTATGCAATAATAGGGGAAGCTAATATCGCTTTATATGGTTATGCATATACCATTTATAATTTATTTTTATCATTATCAACAGTTGGTATTCCACCTGCTATGAGTAAGTTAATTAGTGAGTATAATACACTTGGATATTATAATACTAAAGAAAGAGCATATAAACTTGGTAAAAGATTATTAATGGTTATGGGAATAATCTTATTTATAGTAATGTTTGTAGGGGCTCCTTTTATAGCACATCAAATAATGGGAAATAATACTGGTGGAAACTCTAAAGAAAGTATTACTTTTGTAATAAGAGTAATATCAACTGCAATATTAATTGTTCCGATTCTTAGTGTTACAAAAGGCTACTTACAAGGACATAAGTTTATGACGCCATCTTCTGTTAGCCAGGTAATAGAACAAGTAGTTAGAATAGCGGTTATTTTAATCGGTAGTTATTTATGTATGAGAGTGTTTAACGTAGGCGTTACAAACGCAATTGGAGTTGCTGTTTTTGGAGCGACAGTAGGAGCAATAGTTGCCCTTAGTTACTTACTTATAAAAATTAAGAAGAATAAAAAAGATATTATAAAGGTAACTAAAGATGAAGAAATAAGAAAAGAAGAAAAAAAGATTAGTAACAAAACCATAATAAAAAAATTACTTATTTATTCTGTTCCTTTTATATCATTTGGACTTGCTTTATCAGTATATGATTATATTGATATGACAACCATTATTGGTACTCTTACTGATTTAGGATTTAAAACTAAAGATGCAGAAAGTGTATTAGGAGTAATAAATACTACAGGAAATAAACTAAATAGTGTTGTTCTTGCAATATCAACTGGTCTTATGACAAGTTTAGTTCCAAACATTACCGCTAGCTTTGTTAAAGGGGATAAAAAAGATGTTAAGAAAAAAGTTAGTCAATCATTTTTAATGTTACTTTACGTAACCATGCCAATGGCAGTGGGCTTATCTATTTTGGCTGGACCAGTATTTAACGCTTTTTATGGAGCAAGTACGTGGGGACCAAAAGTATTTTGCTTCACAATATTTATAGCACTATTTAGATGTATGTTTACGACGTCTATATCAATTGCACAATCATTAAATAAATTTAAGAACGTATTTGTAAGCATTATTATTGGAATATTAGTTAAATTGGTGCTTCAAATACCAATGATGCACGTGTTTAACGCCTTAGGTTTATATCCTTTCTGGGGAAGTACACTCGCAACCTTAATTGGACTTTCTACTTCCGTTATAACTAACTTAGTAGTAATTAACAAAACTGTTGGATTAGACTTTAAAGAATACTTTAAGAAAATGTTTAAATTCGTTTATCCACTTATAATAATGATAGTAGTGCTTATCCTTATGAAATTATTTATTCCACTTAATATTACTACTAAATTAAAATCAATTATTTTAATTGCAGTTTACGGAATAGTTGGAGCATTAATATATTTTGGACTAACAATAAAAAACGGTATCTTTAAAGAAATATTTGGAGATAAGTTATTTAAAAAGTTAAAAAGAGTAAAGTAGACAAATGCTTTACCTTTTTTATTTGTTTATAAAAATAAAATTATAAATATATGTTATTATTAATTTAGAGGTGATATTAAATGCAAGATGAAAAACTATTAGAATTAAAAACAGCTTTGGATGCTTCTTACTTATCAAAACAAAAAGATTATGAACTTCTTGGATTTACTAAAGAAGATTTTTATAAAAGTGCGTTAAACCGAATTGAACTTTTAGTGAAAGATGAATATAAAGCTCCTGAACAAATAGAAGATGCTCTAAGCTTTATAACTAGAGGTTATAGAGCTACTATATCTAAAAATGTTTTTAACAACACTAATTATATAAAAGATATATATGATTATGCTACTAGAGGAGAGGCCAAATATATTGACCAAGTAGTTTCTTATAAAGAAATGAGCAATAAAATTATAGAGAAATTTAAAAGAATAGACGAAGAAGCCAAAAAAAGACATTTTTCAAGGGAAGCAGATTATATAGATTCTTTCTTACTAAGCGTTAAACCAAAACAAAGAGTAGAACTTTTAAAAAGGGTAATGAATGGTGATAGAAGTTTTAACATTCATTTTGCTTCTAAAAGATTTAAAGAATTATATGAAAGTGATTTAGATAGGCTTAAACTTTTATTATTAGATAATGCTTATAGAATATCAGTTATAACTAATGAAAGAAGACTTGCTAACCGTTGTCAAGTCTTTTTAATAAATAAAATTTATATAAAAAAGG
>CAJTXC010000100.1 GCA_910580135.1 uncultured Bacilli bacterium
TAGGTTTTTTATATATATAGGCTATATCATTTATTCTATAATATTCATTAGCTAAATTTATGTCGTTTTCAAGACCCATTCCACGATTTGCAAAACTAGTTTTAATATTGTTAGTCTTAGTTTTATTAAACTTAGAGAAAGTATGCTGTCTAATCATCTAATCACCTTTAATAATTATACTACAAATAATTATTATTTTTATATAAAATTGAAAAGAATTGTCGAAAATATTAAATAGTTATTTTGGTGTGTTATTATCTGTTTGGAGGATGGTTATGAAAGACTTTTGTTTGATGTTTGTTTTAATTGATGATTTAATAGAGGAAGTTACAAAAACGGAAGAAAATCTTATTATTTCACATACAATTAACTAGGTGATTAAGTTTGGAAGAAATAAAAGAGATGTATAATTTATTACCACACATAGTATGTGTATGGATTGTTTTAAACATTTTAGGAAACACGATAAAGATGACGTTTAATATTCCTGGTAAATATATTATTTGGATATTATTACCAGTGAGCGTCATTATTAATTTCGTGTTTTTTGGTGTTAATTTTGAAAGTTTTTTTATTGGGTTTATAACTTTTAGCTTTTCGGTATCATCTTACGACTTAATAAAATATTATGGAAAAATAAGAAATGAAAAGTAAAAAAGTATATGTAAGCTACTTGTAAATTGACAAACACTAAAAAACTTGCGATAATGTTAATTACAGAGGTGGTAAATATGTTTAACGGAAGAATAGTTTTGTCGCCGCAAGATATCTTTGATAAAGACTTTAAAATAGATACAAGGGGTTATAGACTACAAGAAGTAGATAAATTTCTTGATCAAATAATTAAAGACTATGTTGAGTTTGTTAATATTATAAAAGAACTTAAAAACGAAAACAAAGAACTTGCTAGGGAAAATTTAGATTTAAAACATGAACTTAGAAACTTAAAAGCAAACATTGATATTGTTAAAAAAAGCGAAAAAGAAATTACGAATGTAGATATATTAAGACGTTTATCACAACTGGAAAAATATATATATGATAAAGATTAATAATTGTTTTTACGTAAACGCTGCTTATTTTAAGTAGAGGAAAGTCCACGCTCACACGGATTCTGTGATGACCGTAGTGTTCATGCAAAGGGAAAAAATAACCTTTGGTAGGAGTAATCCTAACGGCGCTGAAAAAACCTAAGTCTTTGATATGGTTTTATTAGGCATAAAGTGCCATAGTGACGATACTTTTAGGAAACTAAAAGGGTGGAACGTTGGTAAACCCCATGAGTGAGAAACCCAAAATTGGTAGGGGAATCTTTACGAAGGAAACGAACGGAGTAAAGGATGCATACGTGCATAGATAAATGTTTACGACCAAGTAATTGGTACAGAACGTGGCTTATTAAAACTATTATTTATTTAATTAAAGGAGTGAGTTATCTTGAAGGAGATAGGTGAAGAGTTAAGGGCTGCAAGAGAAGAACATGGTGTTTCAATTGAAGAGGCAGCTGAAGATCTTAACTTACGTGCATCTCAGATAGAAAACATAGAAGAAGGTAATTTAAAAGTATTTAAAGATGTTTTTTATTTAAAATCATTTATTAGAGGTTATGCTAAGTATTTAGGATTAGACGAAGAAAAAATAATGGATGATTTTAATGAATACTTTTTTGAAGAAACATCAAAGATTCCGATCGCTGAGATAGAAAAAGCTAGCAAGGAAAAAGAAAAGGAAAAACAAGTAGAACAAAAGGTTGTGTCTCCTTACACAATGGAAGATAAACCAAAATCAAAAGTAATTCCTATCATAGTAACGCTTATTATATTGTTGCTTATATTTTTAATTGGTTATATAGTTGTAACTGAGTATATTAATCCTGAAACAGAGGATGATGGTAAAGTTATAACTTATTTAGAGAATTAAGAGGTGGATTATGAATTTAGCTAACAAATTAACGATGTTAAGAATTTTTTTAACAGTTGTACTAATTGTAATTTTATTATTTCCTTTTTACATGGTAAACGTAGAATTTCCTAAGGTGTTAATTGGTACTATATCAGTTGATATTAAATATTTTATTGCAGCAGGTATTTTTGCTATTGCATCCATTACTGATGCGCTTGATGGCCACATTGCAAGGAGCCATAACATGGTAACTGATTTTGGGAAAATGACTGATGCTATAGCTGATAAGATGCTAGTTAACTCAACTTTAATAATTTTATCTGCTCAAGGTATGGTATCACCAGTAATAACCGTTATCATAGTATTTAGAGATACTGTAGTAGATACCATAAAGATGATTGCGGGAAGTAAAGGAAAAGTAGTTGCAGCTATTAAAACTGGTAAAGTTAAAACAACATTTTTAATGTTAGGTATAGTTCTTACTTTATGTTATAATTTGCCGTTTGAATTATTTAATTTAGATGTAGCTAATTTCTTACTTGTTTTAGCAACAGTTTTTGCTATTATTTCAGGTATAGAATATTATACTTTAAATAAAAATATAATTTTTTCAAAAGAAGAAAAAATAGAATTTGAAGAGTTCAATGAACAAAAATAAGTTTTTTGTATAACAAAAAAATAATTTCAGTAGAAAAATCATATCACAAATATTCGAACGTTTGTTTGAAAAAGTACTTGATTTTTCTTTTTTTGTGGATTATAATGTTATTGTAATCAATGATTGGAGGATATAAAATGGCAAAGAAAGCTGAAAATGACAAGACTTTAGAACAGGTTCTTGCTGACATAGAAAAACAATTTGGTAAAGGATCGATAATGAAATTAGGAGAAGAAACACATAATGAAATAGATGTTGTTTCAACTGGTTCTTTAACACTTGATATAGCACTTGGGGTTGGAGGACTTCCAAAGGGAAGAATAATAGAAATATATGGTCCTGAATCTTCAGGTAAAACAACTTTTGCTCTTCATGCTATTGCAGAAGTACAAAAAGCTGGAGGTAAAGCAGCTTTTATAGATGCAGAACATGCATTAGATCCCGTTTATGCTAGAAACTTAGGTGTTAACATTAATGATTTATTATTATCTCAACCAGATACTGGTGAACAAGCATTAGAAATTTGTGATGCATTAGTTAAGAGTGAAGCTATAAACATAGTTGTAATAGACTCTGTTGCAGCACTAGTTCCACAAGCTGAAATAGAAGGTGAAATGGGAGATTCTCACGTAGGTCTTCAAGCAAGATTAATGAGTCAGGCCTTAAGAAAATTATCAGGAACTATTAATAAAACAAATACAATAGCAATATTTATTAACCAATTAAGAGAAAAAGTAGGAGTTTTATTTGGTAATCCAGAAACTACAACAGGTGGTCGTGCTCTTAAATTCTATTCAACAATTAGACTTGATGTAAGACGTGGTGAACAAATTAAAAACGGAGATAACGTTATTGGTAATAAAACAAACGTTAAAGTAGTTAAAAATAAAGTTGCACCTCCATTTAAAACTGCATCAGTTGAAATAATGTATGGTAAAGGTGTTTCAAGAGAAGCAGAAATACTTGATTTAGCAGCAGAAATAGGAATAGTCGATAAGAGTGGTGCATGGTATGCATATAATGGTGAAAAGATAGGTCAAGGTAAGGAAAATGCAAAAGGATTCTTAAGGGATAATCCAGAAATTGCAGAAGAAATTGAAAATAAAGTTCGTGAAAGTCACGGAATATTAAAAGCAAATGATACAAATGGAACTAAGTAGTTTTTTGCTACTTAGTTCAGATTTATTTGTTAACATAAAAAAGTACTTTTAAATAAGTACTTTTTTTATGTTAATATTTTTGTCGTACGAATTAAATAATAATTATGATTATGCCTTAGTAACATTTACTAAGGAGGAATCATGAATACAAATTATAAAAACGGACTAAATGATAAAGAAGTATTAGAAAGCAGAAAAAAATATGGTTCTAATGAAATAAAAAAAGGAAAAACAAATAGTTTTATATCTTTACTTATAGAATCTTTAGGTGATC
>CAJTXC010000101.1 GCA_910580135.1 uncultured Bacilli bacterium
AACTCTGATTTTATAATATTTTCTTATATAACTGAATTTAATCTAAAAATTTACGGAAAAATCTAATCTTAGTTTAACACTACTTCCATGTCATCAGTTATTATTGTACCTGCCCCAACACTTTGTTGTGATACATAACCAGTTACGTTTACCTGGTATTTGATACCTAACTTCGTCAATACGGTAACGGCATCTTTAACCGAGTAATTAGTTAAATCAGGCATCGTTATAACTTCATCATTAGTAAATATGAATACCTTATCTTTGGTACTAATCGTTGTATTTTTATTCGGGTATTGGTCTATTACCTTTGTACCATTTCCAAAGACAACGTGATTAACTCCTTTTTCCGATAGAGATTGTCTTGCGGTTTCCGTTAGCTGGTTTTTAAAATTAGTTACCTTATATTTTTCTACTTCTTTATTAAGTTCTGGTGCTTCATCAAATATTCCTAAATATTTAGCAGTATCTTTAACAATTGTTTTTACTGTTTCTGGTAGAACGTGGGAATTATAGCTTCTTTGGAAAGCTACATATATTATAACTTCAGGATCATCTTTAGGATACATTCCTGCAAAAGAAGTTATGTAATCATATTTTCCTTCATAATATCTTCCTGTTCTTGGATTTGCTATTTGTGCAGTACCTGTTTTACCAATAAGATCATAGCCATCCATTTTGTAGCTACTACCAGTTGTATCTGATGCTTCACCATTAACCACAGCATACATTAAATCTTTTATTTTGGTTATTGTTTCGGCGGTCGCAACTCTTTCTCCTTCTTTTACTTTTGCTTCATAAGTTATTTCATTAGTTGATGAATTAACCGTCTTTGAAACTATGTAAGGGTTTAAGATAACCCCGTTATTAGAAATTGCTGTTAATGCTCTTACTTGCTGAATTGGTGTTGTTGTTATACCTTGTCCAAAACCAGCATTAACTACCTCTACATCGTATTTAAAGTTAACCTTACCAGCATACTCATTAGGTAAATCAATGTCAGTTAAAGAACCAAAACCTAATTTTTTATAATAATCCATTAATTTTTGTTTTGATAAATAGTTTTTTATCATGTTCGCAACACATGTATTAGATGATAACGTATAACCTTTTGAATATGATATTTCTCCCCATCCTGTTTTATTCCAGTCACTAACTACATCTTCACCTATGGTGTAAGGTGCTGTATAACAAGTAGTATCATATGGATTCCAAGAAGGATTACTTTCAAAAGCCGCCATATAACTATACGTTTTCATAACTGACCCTGGTTCATAAGTATATGATACTAATGGATTCAAATAATTTTTTATTTCTTTAGTATTGGGATTAAACGATGGAGATGTTGCACTTCCAAGTATTTTACCTGTCTTTGCATCTGCAACAACCGCTACTATCCAGTTAGCGCTTGATTCATCTTGAGCTTTACTTACAACCGTTTCAAGAGACATTTGAACGTTTGTATCAATTGTTAAATAAACATCATTACCGTCTATTTTTTCTTTTCTTATTTCATTAGAATTAGGAAATTTATAACCATTTAAGTCTTTTTGATATTCAACAAAACCATTAATACCTGTCATGTTTTTATTATAATATTTTTCAATTCCCATCTCACCAGTCATATTTCCATCTTCATCCGAAGTGGTATAACCTATAACATAAGATAAGAAATTATTATTTGGATAATATCTTTTGTGAGTTGTCACAAAATCAATTCCAAACAAATTTAGGTTTTCTATTGCTTCTTTTTGAAGTTCAGTAAGACCTCTACCTTTTGAGCCGAACTCAACTTGGTAAGCTTTTTTATTTAGTCTTTCTAAGATCTTTTCTTTGCTCATATCAAGTACTGTTGAAAGTTTCTCCGCAGTATCTTCTTTATCAACCACGTGCTGCGGCGTACTATAACCTTCACTTCTTGATGAATCTAAATACGCAATAATTGTATAAGAATTTATCGTTTGTGCCAAAACCTCTCCATTTACATCATAAATGTTACCTCTTAAGGCATATAAAGTTTCTTTTTTTGTGTTTCTTTTTTCCGCAAAAGCTTTCAAGTCTATTCCATCAACTTTTCCTGCTAAACATAAGAAACCTAATCTTAAAATGAGTGCAAAAAGAAAAAGAAAGAATATTAAAGTAAAAACTTTAGTAGTTAAATTCTTGTTTTTATTTAACATCTCTCTTTTCATACTTAAATCACCCTTATTTTTGAATTACAATAATGTTATTATTATTATACTCCAATCCGTTACTTGCTGCAACAAGTTGCATGTTTTCTAAAGAAATAAGTTCGTTTACTTTCATCGTTAAACTTTCATTTATCTTTTCTTGTTTGGTAACACTATTCTTTAGTTTTTCAACTTCAATATTAACCGATGATAATTGAGCTTTAAAGAAGAACACACTTACAAATACAAAGGCAACCGTAGTAATAGTAAGACTTATCATCATCTTTTCAAATTTTGTTTTCCTTCTTTTTTGTCTAGCCATAATTATCACTCTTTCTTTTATTTTTGTTTTATAGCAACCCTTAAAGTTGCACTTCTTGATCTTTTATTTAATTCAAGTTCTTCTTTACTTGGTTTTATCTTTTTTAATAGTTTAAGTTCTGGTTTATACTCATCTGGTACAACTGGAAGACCTTTTACTAATTCATTTTCTTTTGCTCTTTTAGCAAAAATTTCTTTACATATTTTATCTTCTAAAGAATGGAAAGTAATTACCGCGATACGTCCATTAACGTCTAACATATCTATCGCATCATTAAAAGCCTTTGGTAATATACTTAATTCTTTGTTAACTTCTATTCTTATTGCTTGGAAAGTTCTTCTTGCAGGATGCGTAAGCCTTTTATATTTAGCTGGAACAGCATCAGATATAATATCCGCTAATTCTAAGGTAGTTTTAATAGGTTTTACTTTTCTTACCTCTTCTATTTTTCTAGCTATTTGCTTAGCATACTTTTCTTCTCCATAACATTTAATGATTCTGCTTAAATCTTCAAATGAATAATCATTAACAACTTCATAAGCAGATAACTTAGCACCCATATCCATACGCATATCAAGTGGTGCACATTTGTGAAAACTAAACCCCCTACTAGCATCATCTAGTTGAGGAGAAGAAACTCCTAAATCAAACATAATGCCATCAATCTTGGAAACGCCTCTTCTTTCTAATTCCTCTTTTAAATTCACGAAATTAGTAGGAATTATTTCAAAGTTGTTGCCAATTTTGCTTAGTACGTTTTCACTATGCTTTCTTGCAATTTCATCTTGGTCAAAAGCATATAATTTCCCTTTTTTTAATCTTTTTAAGATTGCACTAGAATGACCTGCATACCCTAAAGTACAGTCTACGTAAACGCCATCTTCTTTAATGTCTAACGATTCAATGGTAGGTTCTAATAAAACGCTTATATGTTTCATCTAAACCTCCATACCATCAAATAGGTCTTCTGCCAAATCTGATATATTATCTTCGTTTTCATTAAAGTATGAATCAAACGCATCTTCTGACCATATTTCAAGTCTGTCATTCACGCCAATAACAACGCATTCTTTTTTTAAGTCAGCATAGTTAACAAGTGGTGATGGAACAGCTATTCTTCCTTGCTTATCCAAGTTACACTCTTGTGCACCTGATAAGAAAAATCTTAAAAAAGCTCTTGCATCTTTTTTGGTAAACGGAAGTGTTTTTAATTTATTCACAAGTGATTCCCATTCATTTTTCGAATAAACAAATAAGCACCCTTCAAGGCCTCTTGTAATAACAAAAGTATCACCTAATTCCTCACGGAATTTTGAAGGCATAACAAGTCTTGCTTTATCATCTATATTATGATGAAACT
>CAJTXC010000102.1 GCA_910580135.1 uncultured Bacilli bacterium
TAGTCAAGACCCACCAAGAATATGTCGTTCTGATGATAAGTTTGTTTATCTTCATCATGATTATACTAGTTATTATCCAAGTATAATGATTAGTTATAATATAGCTCCAAAACATCTAGATAGAGCTACATTTGTTAAAATGGTTGATTATCTTAAACAAACGCGTGTAAAATGTAAACATACTCCTGATTCAGAAGGTCATGTTATGGAAGGAGTACCTAATAAAATAGGTGCTGAAGCTTTAAAGATTGTCATTAACTCTATTTATGGTAAACTTGGTTCTGAGCTATTCTTTCTTTATGATAGATTTGCACAGATGCAAGTTACTATTAATGGTCAATTAATGACAATGACTCTTATAGAAGAATTAGAATTAAATGGTATTCATGTTATCAGTGCTAATACTGATGGTATTGTGATTAAACTTCCACGTGATAAATTTGACGTATATAAAGAAATTACAGACCGTTGGAATGAAACTAATAAAATGGGTGCTGATTATGAAGAATATCAAATGATTGCTAGTCGTGATGTTAATAATTATTTCGATATTCAAACTGATGGTACAGTAGAATACAAAGGTGCTCTTGACCCTAAACAATATCTTAAAGAATTAAAAAAAGGTTATGATGCTCCTGTTGTTGCTATTGCAGTGTTTGAATATCTTGTAAATAATGTTCCTGTAATGACTACACTTCGTAATCATAAAGATATTCTTGATTTTTGTAAAACTCAAAATGTAGGTAGACAATTTGAAGTAGTATATGATGTTTGTGAAAAAGGAGTTATAACTCACGTTCACAGTCAACGTCATGTAAGATTTTATGTGTCTACTAAAGGTGTAATTATACAAAAAGAGAATAAAACTACTGGTGCAAGAAGTAAACTTGCTGGTGGTAATACTGTTTGTATTCTTAATTCTCTTGATGATTTACCAATAGAAGAACGTAATATTAATTATGGTTATTACTATAATGAATGTTATAAGATTATTGATCCCATTATGTTAGGAATTTCTCCTACTCAGAAAGGTGATAGAGATAGACGTATTCTAAGTGGTAAAGCTGCTATTAAAAAGAATTCACATCAATATAGTTCTTTATTTGATGATGAAGATTTCCAAAATAATTAATAAATGATTAATCCCGGTGAAATATTTGAAAATGCTATAAATCATTGGAGAGATGAAAAAGGTATAGGCACTGCTGTTGTACCTCATCCTCTTAATGATAAACTTATAGTATTAGGAGTACTTCAGCGAATGTATGCTCGTTCTCCTACACTTAATACAGTTATAATAGCAAAATCTTTTAGTGAAAGACAAACTATAACTGAGTTTTTAACTCAACAAGAAAATTCAGAAGAAAACAATGAAGAATTTAAGAAACTTATAAGTTCTGGTAAGATTAAAGTTTTTACTGATAGTTATATCAAAACTTGTAATATTTCTACTTATCCTTTATTGTGTATTTGGTATAGACCTGATAGTGCTTGTGAGGAAGTGTTAGATTATGTTAGTAGATGTAAGTTCAGACTTATTGTTATGAACAAATTTCTTTCTAATTATGAAGATATTTCCAAAATATATCAAGTTGCTCCACTTCTTTCAGATTTTCAACAAGCTGAAGTTGAAGCGATTAGATTGAGCACCCCCGTAGAAGACACACAAATAGGAATTGACATTCCTGCTGAAGATAATGTTGCTGAACTTCTAAAATATTATGATGAGTATATTTCTATAAGTCTAAATATATTTGGAAATTTTGATATTATGCAACAAGCTAATGTAGGAAATCAACAACTTAATATTTCTGCTACTCAGATTTGTTATCAAATTGCACAAGAAAATGGTTGGAATGAACATCTTGATATGAATGTTGAGTTCAACATTGAAATTGATAGACTTTATAATCCTAATAACCTCAAAGATAGAGCTTCAAAAACATATGAGATTATTAGAGAAAGGAGTAAACTTCTTTCTGATTACAATGGTAAACTTGATGTTATTCTTGATATAGTTCGAGCTAATAAAGATAAGAAAATCCTTATTATCAATAAACGTGGTGAGTTCGCAAGTATTGTTACAGAATTTCTTAATACTTTTTCTGAAACTGATATTTGTGGAAATTATCATGATAAAGTTGATAATATTCCTGCTGTTACTTTTACAGGACAACCTGTATATTATAAAAGTGGAGCAAGAAAAGGTGAGCGTAAAATGATGGGTGCTAAAGCTCAGAAAACGCTTAATGTAGAAAAGTTTAATAATGATTTTATTCATGTTCTTTCTACTAATAATTCTCCAGATAAAGATTTAGCAATAGATGTTGATGTTGTGATTATCACTTCTCCAATGTGTGAAGATATTAAATCTTATATGTATAGATTATCTAAGATATATTTTAGGTCTAAACGCATAGATTTATACTCTTTATATTGCCGGAATACAAGTGAACAAAAGATGATAGAGAGAAAATCATTATCGGACAACCATAGTGTTAAAAATTCTTTTGCTAATGAAAATAATTCTGACTTTATAGTTGATGATTGAAAAACTTTTCTTATATTTGTATCGTTAAACAAACATAGAACCTTGACATAATGGACAAGCAAGAAGAACCTAATGATGGTGGTAGTAGTCGTGCATTGGCTACAAGACATAATGAACCATATAACGGTCTTACTGCTGTAAATCTGTTTGATGAAAAACAAGTTGCAAGTGCTGAAATATTTCTCAAACGATTTATGGGAAGTGAAAAAGGTGGTATTAAGAGTATTGCTGATGGTCTTGCCATTTTAGCTCGTGCTCAAGATTTGCAACTACCTTTTACAACGTGTATTGAACATATTCACGTTATTAATGGTAAAACTGGTATAGATGTTCATATCATTAAGTCGTTATTATCGAGGGCAGGAATAGTTTGGAAATGCACTAAAGATTATGTTCCTCAGTATCAATATACTGACGGTAATACGATTTATCTTGAAACACAAATTCCTCAATATTGTGTTAAATGTCGTACTGCTAAAGAAGCTATTGAGGCTACAACAGATGATGTTGTTGGTATTTATCCTGTGCAATGGTACACTGATTTAAAAGGAAATATATACAATGAATTTGAGATTAGTGATAAATGTGTTAAAGCTGTTAATAGACAACACGCACTTAAAATCGCAAATGAAGGTAAATTTCCTATTATTCGTATTCCTGCTCAACCAGTTGATTATGTTACAGAATATGAGTTTACAAGATATTATATGATTAATGGTAAAGAACGTGTTGTTACTGCTACTAGTCATTACTCATTTTCTGAAGCTAATACAGCTGAACTCTTTAAGAAAGATATTTATGTAAAGTATGCTCGTATAATGATTGGTCATCGTGCATTTATATTTGGTGCTCGTGATATTGCAAATGATATTCTTATGGGATGTATGGAAACTACTGAACTTAAGATTGTTGAAAATGCTCCAATTTCTGATGTAGATTTTGTAGAAGTATCTGATTAAAATCCTCTAATTTGTAAAAGAGAAGTTGTTCAACTCTTTTATAGTAATAATTAAACGAACAAGGCACATCCTAAAAATAGTTACACAAACTGTATTAATTAACATCATTTTTTTAACAATTAAAACTTAAAGTAAAATGAAAACTTTTGGTAAATTTAACTTCGGTGTTCAGGCAGTTCAGGCAGGTCAGAAATCTTCAACTGTTAATGCAGAACCTCAGCTTATTGCTAATTCTACTCCCGGTAAGTTTGTAGTTACTGCTCCTGTTTCAAAGGCTCTTAATATTGCCGTTGGTGAGAACATTATGTTCCTTAATAACA
>CAJTXC010000103.1 GCA_910580135.1 uncultured Bacilli bacterium
TTAAATTCTTTATCTTTTGGTGTGATTATATAATAATTAGATTCACCATCTTTATAAATAATTCTATCTGCTATTGGTAGTAAATCATTTTGTGGAACAATAACTTTTCTTTCAGAAATACATCCTCCATTTTCTTTATAAAAAATATATCCACAAAATACTAAAATTAAAGCGAATGTTAATATTCCTAGCTTCTTCATAATCTTATTATGTTTTATTATTCCTACTATAAATACTGTTATTCCTATTGCAATAGCAATTGATATATAAGTTAATATTGTCATTTTTACTCTCCTTTACTATGAATTCAAATCTTTTAATCTAAAATGATATGAAATTTCCTTCCAGTTTTCATTATAAAATTCTAATCCATCTTCTTCTCTCCTTGGTTGCGCTGCATTATGAATTATATATGGAACTCCTCTTTCATTCCTTTTATCTGAAATTATACCAACATGATCATTTGAAAAAACAACAATATCTCCTGGTTGCCACTCAGCAATTTGAGTTAAATCTATTGTAAGTGATATATGATTTCTTTTAAAATATACAATTAGATTTGGAACTCTTCTAAAATCTATATTTGGATCTGGCTTTCCATCAACTCTTGGATATAAAGAAACATTATTTTTTATATCTTCATCTACCATATCTTTTAAAATATATCCTGCATTTTTTAAAGCTCTCCAAATAACATCTGTACATACCCCTTCATCATCTGGCGGATAACCACCAGAATAATATGCACTTCTGTAATTTGGTTTATTTTCAGCTTCGATTCTTGCCCCTTGAAGAATATCAGTATAATCATCTATTCCATCATTATCAAAGTCTGTATTTGATTTTATTGTTTCAATTCCAAAGTCTTCTGCTGTATAGAATTTTTCTTCTAGTTTTACTTCTTGTATAATTGAGTATGTAAATGCCTTATATTTTAAAGCCATTATTGATACTACAATTGTTAATAAAATAAATATTACTACAAATATTATAAAAAATTTTTTCAACATATAATCACCTTAATTCTATTTATCTAAGTTTACTATACTTTTTATAATATATTTTGTCAACAAAAAAAATTTTATCTTAAATAGAATAAAAAAAGGAGCTTGTCCCTTACGGGACAAACTCCAATAAATCTATTCCAAAGAAACAGAATAGTACCAGCCATAGTACGAAAAGTGCTCCGACCACGGCAATTGCATAACCTAAGAACCGAATTACTGCGTTTTTGTCTTTTATCATGTGGTTGATTACATCAGTCATGAAACCACAGAAGATACAGATAACCACGAGCAGCCAAAACTTCATAGTCTACCTCCTTAAGGTGTGCAATAAAAAATTTAAGTTACTCAAATATTCTATCACGATTTACATAATATTGCAATATTTTCGTTTCTAAAATTTTAACAAAAAATATGCAAAAAATTTTAAAATTGTCTTGACATATCAACAAGCTTCGTTTATAATTAATCTTGCGTTAAGCAGTAGACCATATGCGCCCTTAGCTCAGTTGGTCAGAGCAACCGGCTCATAACCGGTGGGTCCAAGGTTCGAATCCTTGAGGGCGCACCAAAACCTCTAGTAAAACTAGAGGTTTTATTTTTTTATAAAAATTTATAAAGTCTATGAAAGGCTTGCCTAGAGCTAATTATAGTTTGAAATATTTTTAAAACTCTCTCAAAATTTCTCAAACTTTCACAATTTATATTCCCAAAAACATTCCCAAAATACAAAAAAATCATTTTTGGGTATGTAATTTGCATTCCCAATGACACTTTCGGGAATGTAAAATTACAAGAAATAAGACAGGAGCTGTATTTGCACCTGTCCTATTTTATATTCCCAAATTTTATTTTAATGAATTAAATCTTCTTTAATATCCATATTTTCATTTTCTTCTTGTAATAATTTAACTGCTTTTAACATATTTTCTTCTAAATAATATTTATTAACTTTGTCTATTTCTTTTTCTTTAAATTTATCAAATACAGAAGTATATGTATTAAGTGTTATTGTAACATCTTTATGTCCCATTAATTTTTGAACAACTACTGGAGCCATACCACTTTCAATACATCTTGTACCATACGTATGTCTTAAACTATGAGTTGTTATATCTTCTATTCCAAAGTGTCTTTTTAAAAGTCTTTTAAGTTCATTATTTACATTTTCTCTATCAGTATATTTTTTATCATCAGGTTTAAATAACAAATTTTCATCATTATTTATTTGATTTTCTGCAATTATCATTTGTTCCATAATAGAAGATAACAAATAATCTGGTATTGGCAACGTTCTTTTTCCAAAATATGTTTTTGTACTTTTTCCCATTATTGTATGACCTTCTAAATCTTTAGTTAAGGTTTTCTTTATATTTAATCTTTTATTCTGTAAGTCTATATCACAAGTAGAAAGTGCCAAAGCTTCACCAACTCTTAATCCCATAAACATTTGAATTAAATATACATTCTTGTATTTACAATTTGAAATTTCTTTTGTTAATAAATAATCTGTAATAGCTTGTTGTTCTTCACAAGTCAAAGCACGAACTTCTTTATCTTCTTTATTGCTTTTTGGCTTTATAACATTTATCATTGGATTTCTAGTTAAGTATCCTTTATTAATAGCACTTTTAAATGTGCTTCCTAATTGATGATAAAGCTTATCTATTGTAGAATTACTTAAATATTTATGATAATTCATAAATTCTTGAAGTTCATCAGAAGTTATTTCATCAATTTTTTCATTTCCTAAAGGAAATTTCTCAATTTTTTTTATTGTTTGCATTGTTCTATTATAAGTAACTTCAGAAACTTGGTTTGTGTCAAATTTTAAATTCAAATTTGCTTTCATTAATTCACACAATGGAATTCCGTTATTTTCTATATAAATGGGATTTTCTTTTTGATACATAATTGAAGTTAGATATTTTTCAGCTTCTTCACGTGTTTTAAATGTTTTACTTTTTATAATATTTTTATTGCTTTTTATATCAAATTCATTATATCTAACACACCAAGTTTTTCTATCATTTCTAAAAGTTATATAAGCTTGACTATTACTTGTTTTATTCATCTATTTTATCCTCACTTTCTCTGTGTTTCATTTTCCAAATATAATAGGCTAACTTCATTACAGTTTTTGTTTTTCCAATATTTACAGAAGGGAAGTCTCTTCTTTTAAAAACTTGATTTGCTAAATTTTCGCCCATTTTTAAATCTTTTGCTACTTCTTTAACAGTTAAATTTTCAAAAGGGTTAATCATATCTTTTATTACTTCCATAATAATTTTATCTTCAATAGTTAATATTTTATCTTCTGTGCGTTCTATATTTATAATTTCGTTCATTTTCTTCATTCCTTTCAATATAATCATTTATCAATTTATTTACTCTTTCAAAAGACCAGTTTAATACAATAGATACCCATTCAATACTTTTGTTTATGTAATTTTTCAGATTTTTGTTTTCTTGTTTTAATTTAGTATTTTCAATTTTTATATTACGATATGCTATTTCCATATCTTCATATTTTTGATTAGTGTTATCTGTTAAAGCTTTTATTCTAGTATATTGTTTTGCTAATGTATTAAATTTACTCACTATTCTTTTGTATTCTTGATTTAGTTCTTTTGTACCAATTAATTCTCTTTCTTGTTCTAAATTAATTGAGTTCATTTCATATTTTTGGACTTCATAGTTAGTTAATCTTTTCAATTTATCAGTTTCAAGATGAGTATTACCGTTCAAACCTCTTTCCAAATTAAAACCCGATTTTGTCATATAACTATGAAAATTATCTTGTAATCGTTTATAACTGTCTT
>CAJTXC010000104.1 GCA_910580135.1 uncultured Bacilli bacterium
ATCATGAACAAATTATTTTAAAAAATGATGATGGTGTTTATGTCTTAACTCCTACTTTAAACAAAAGTTTTAAATTCCAAAGCAAGTGGCCATATAATAATTCTCAAAGTTATTTATTGCAATCAGTTATAAATGATATGAAAAATGACGCTAAGCTAAAAATGACTAAAAAGGGAAGTAATTATGTATTTACAAGTACAGTAAACTATAAAAATAATGTTAATTTAACTCATCAAGAAGTTATTGTTGATAAAAATTTAAACATTAAAAAAGTAACCGTTTATGATGATGAAGAAAATGCTCAAATAAAAGTAGTGTTTAAAGAAACTGACATGAAGGCAAAATTCAAAGAAAATTATTTCGTATTAGAAGAAAATATGGAAGCTTGGAATGATTCAAATGAAACCGAAGAAGAAAATGAACAAACACAAAAAGAATCAAAGGAATTAGAAGATGCAATTTATCCAATGTATTTACCATCTGGAACATATCTGGAAGCTGAAAAAACCGTGGAATTAGATGAAGGTTCAAGAATAATATTAACATTTGCAGGAGATAGTTCCTTTATGCTTGTTGAACAAGCTGTATCAAAAGAAGATGAACTTGCCGTAATACCTACTAGTGGAGATTTAGATATATTTAGAGATACTGTTGCAATAATTGGAGAACAATCAGTAAGCTTCGTTAGTGATGGAGTTGAATACTATTTAGTTTCAAGTGACATATCAGGGTCAGAATTAGTAAATGTTGCTAAATCAATATCGGCAATGCCTATAAGCAAATAGTGTTTTAATTATCGCCCTTTTATGATAAAATTAAAAAGGTGATAAAAATGAAAAATGAAATAAAAAATGGGATAGTAATAGCAATTTGTGTAATTTTAATAAGTGTAATAGTTTATCTTACAACGGCAATATTTTTAACCGGTGAAATAGGTAATAAAAAAGATAAAGAAAATAAAAACGACGTAAAAGAAACTGGTGCAAATACTGATCCACAAAGTGCATATGATAACATGATAATTGCTGGAAAAGTATTTAATCAAAGTGAAGATACTTACATGGTTATATTATTTAAGGAAGATTCAGCAAGCGATAATTTAAAAGCAGCTATCAAAAATTATAATAATGTAAGCGAAAAATTATATAAAGTAAACTTAAATGAAACCATAAACAAATACATTATTGGAGAAAGTGATAACAATAACGCAACTAATAGTAAGGAATTACAAGTTAAAGATACTGCCCTTTTAACCATATCTTCTGGGTCAATTAGATCTTATATTACCGATGAGGAACAAATCATAAATGCACTAAAGTAACTTTTGTTACTTTTTTCCTTTTAATTGTGCTATACTTTTATTATGCGGAGGTTAAAATGAAACATTTAGATAATAATAGTGAAAAAAAAGATTTAAAAATAAAAAAGAACAACAAAAAAGAAAAAGAATCTAAACAAAACGTAGTTATCGAATCGGAATTAGAACTAGATAACAAGTCTTCAAAAGACGATAACTATATCAAAGTAGAATTAGATGTAGATACGGACTTTTCTAAAAAGAAAAATGATAGTTCCATAAATGGGTTTTTAAATAAGAAAACAGATTTTAAAGTATATGAACTAATCTTATTTGCAGTTTTAATAATGATAGTTTCAGTATTTTTAACCGTTGTAGTGATGCATGATGTATCTAGTAATAAAAATTATAATAAAAACAAATTATCAAGTAATGATTCATCTTTAGAAGAGTTTGAAGAAGTTTATAACTTAATTAATAGTTCTTATTATATAGATATTAATAACAAAACTTTAATTGAGGGTGCAATAAATGGAATGTTAGGTTCTCTTAATGACCCGCATACAAGTTATTTCAATAAAAGTGAAACCGATAGTTTTAATGAGCAAATGAATGGTTCTTATGAAGGAATAGGAGCTGAAATATCGCTTGATTCGAACGGCAATGTAATAGTATTTTCGGTATTCAAAAATTCTCCTGCAGCAGAAGCTGGATTGAAGTTCAATGATATAATATTAGAAGTAAATAATAAAAGTACAAAAGGTATGAGTACAACTGAGGTCGTAGCACTTATTAAAGATGTTAATAAAAAGACTGCTAATATAAAAATAAATAGAAATGGTGAAACTTTAGAATTCGAAGTTGAAAAAAGAGTTGTAATAATAGAATCAGTAGAATCAAAGATATATAATAAAAACGGAAAGAAAATAGGTTATGTTTTAATAAATACATTTGCGAATAACACATATGATCAGTTTAGAACACATATTGAAGATTTAGAAAAAGAAAATATTTCTGGATTAGTTATAGATGTTAGAGGTAATACTGGTGGTTATTTGCATTCGGTAACTAGCATGCTTGATATGTTTTTACCAAAAGGAACTATAACTTATCAAATAGCAGATAAAAAAACTACTTATAAGTATAGTGCTTTAACAAATGAATCAAGAAATTATCCTATTGCTGTATTAGTTAATAAATCGAGTGCATCTGCTTCTGAAATACTAGCCGTTAGTTTAAAAGAATCTTATGGCGCTGAAGTTATTGGTACTTATACGTATGGAAAAGGAACTGTTCAAACTACTAAAGATTTAACTACGAGTGGTGGAATGATAAAATACACGATTCAAAAGTGGTTATCACCTAAGGGAAATTGGATTAATGATGTTGGTGTTGAACCTACGATTAAAGAAGACTTATCTAGTAAATATGAAAAAGATCCAATAGAAGAAAATGATAATCAGTTACAAAAAGCTTTGGATGTTGTTTCAAATAAATAATAGAATAGTAATGAAGTTAGAATTATTAAAGCTAAGTTCATTACTATTTTTATATATAATTAACTTGTCTTTTAAATAAAAAAAGTATAATATTGAAATAACGGGAGAGTAATATGAAAAGTAAAAATATGAGAATTGGAGATAATTACGCAATTCATTGTTATAAGCATGATGGACATATCTATAATAGCTATGAATATTCTGTTTTGCTTGATGTTAAAAAAGACTATATAGTTGTAGGAAACAACAAAGTAAAAGTAATAGAAGAAGATGGTAGGGTTTGGTACACGAAAGAACCAGCTATAATTTTTTACTATAAGAATAGATGGTACAATGTTATTGTTCAATTTAAAAAGAATGATATATATTATTATTGTAATATAGCAAGTCCTACTATTATAGAAGGAAGGGTTATTAAATACATCGATTATGATTTGGATTTAAGGGGATTTCCAGATGGCACATATAAGATTTTAGATGAAGCTGAATATGAATATCATAAGAAGAAAATGAATTACCCAAAAGAGATAGATACGATTGTAAAGGAAGAGTTAAAAAAGCTAATAAAACTTTACATAAAAAAAGATGGTGCCTTTGACATAGAAACAGCAAAAAAATATTATGAAAAATTTATGTTATTAAATAGTAATAAAAGTTAAAAAAGAACATATATTATAAAGAAATGACCAATAGAAAATAGCTTTTTTACTAGAAAAAATAAGCAAAAAATACAATTTTTGAAAAAAAATAAAAAAAAATGAAAAAAATTAAAAAAAAGTGTTGACATTGGTTATTTATATATGGTATATTCTTATTGCGCTTGACAAAAAAGCGCTAGAAAATCCTTTGTAAAGCAAAGGAAAATGATCTTTGAAAACTGAGCAAAACGTCAAGATTATTTGAGTAGCTAGGAAAAACAAACATAAAAAAATGAATATATTTTTGAGAGTTTGATCCTGGCTCAGGATGAACGCTGGCGGCATGCCTAAGACATGCA
>CAJTXC010000105.1 GCA_910580135.1 uncultured Bacilli bacterium
AACAGAAATAGAATTTGAAATGCTTTGTCGTGAAAAAAATATAAAAAAAGAAGAATAAACGTAAACTTATTCTTTAAATTCAAATATTAAATCCATTATTTGAACCATATCACCGTATTTAGCTCCCATTTCTAAAAGCTTTTCATCAATGCCCATTGCACGTAATTTTCTTGCAAAACGAACGGCACCTTCATCGGTAAACTTAGTCATCTTAAATAGTTTTTCTACTCTTTCTCCCTTTACAACGTATATATCGTTTTCACGAGTAATTGTAAATGGTTGTTCTTTTTTAAATTTATATAATACGTGTGATTCAAAAGCTTCTTCTTCAAATAAAGGTTCTTCTTCTATTTTGTCTAGTTCATCCGCAATTGCGATTAATGCATCATCAAGACCCTTGCTTGATATAGCACTAGTTTCATACACAGGAACATTATATTTCTCTTTAAATCTTTTTAAGTTTTCTTCTGAGCCTTCTAAATCCATTTTGTTTGCTATCACAATTTGTGGTTTACTAGCTAATTTTTCATCAAAATCCTTTAATTCTTTATTAATTGTTTCATAGTCTTCTAAAGGATCTCTGCCTTCCATACCTGACATATCAAGAATGTGGGCAATAACACGCGTTCTTTGAGCATGTTTTAAAAACTTATCACCAAGACCTTCACCTAACGAAGCACCTTTTATTAAACCTGGAAGATCCGCTGCAACAAAAACTCTTCCATCTTTTGTTTTAACAACACCTAAATTAGGAGTAAGAGTTGTAAAGTGGTATGCTGCTATTTTAGGTTTAGATGCTGATATTTTAGATAAAGTAGTTGATTTACCAACTGATGGCATACCAACAAATCCTACGTCTGCAAGTAATCTAAGTTCTATTTTTAAGTTTTTTTCTTCTCCTGGTTCACCATGTTCTGAGAAATTTGGCGCAGGATTAGTTGCGGTTGCAAAAGCAGTGTTTCCACGTCCACCACGACCACCTTTAGCAACAATTACCTCATCATCTTTTTTTGTTAAATCCGCAATTATTAAACCTGTATCCATATCTTTAACGGTAGTTCCAACTGGTACTTTTATAATAACATCTTCTGCTCCTCTACCATTTTTGTTTTTACCTTGCCCGTTAGCTCCTTTAGGTGCTTTAATTAGTTTATTATATCTTAAATCAAGTAACGTTCTTAAGCCTTCATCAGTTTTAAATATGATGTTAGCTCCTCTTCCACCATTGCCACCAAAAGGTCCACCATCTGGTATATATTTTTCTCTTCTAAAAGCGGTACAACCATCTCCACCATTACCAGCTTTAACTTTAATTATAACCTCATCTATAAACACAATAAACACCTCTTTTCATTTATAGTATAACACATTATTTTAATTTAACTAAAGTAGATACCTTATCTTTTACGGTTTCTGGTACAAATTTATCTAATTCCAAGGCTTTTTCTAATGATTTTATTAAAGCAATTTTTTCTTTTTCTGAAATTTCATCATATTTACCAATGACGAAATTTTTATTTATTTTATATATTTCAGTAAATTGTTCTATTGCAGAAAACGGACATGTATAAATTTGTTTTTTTATTCTACAAATAAAAATTGATTTTTCCTTTGTATTTTTAAAAGATAATATATCTCCAAACTTTAAATTTAATAAATCGCTCCTATTGTTTTCTTTTTTTATTTTTTCATTACTTTGCCTCCTATTTATATTAAAGATTAAAAAAAGTCCATTATATGGACCATTAATTTTTAAATGATGCATCAACGTAATATATATTTCTTTTTTCTTTAAAATATTGCTTTTCAAAGTCAGTCATAACGTTTTCTATTTTTCTTTCATCATTATGTAAATCTAAACTTACCTTATCAAATGAATACCAGTACTGACTTAAACTTTCCATTGCTGATGCAAACAATATCTTATTGTCTGTTTTTAAAATTATATGTTTATGTTTTTTAAATATTCTATCATATAATTTTAAATAACTTTCGTGAGTAAATCTTTTTTTCTCATCCTGTTTTTTTGGCCAAGGCTCAGAAAACGTCAAATAAATTGTATCTATTTCTTTACCAAAATAATCTATAATGTTTCTAGCATCAGCGCATATCATTCTAAGATTATTTATTTTTTCATTTCTAATGTTACTTATCGCTGTTGCAGTTTGAGACATATCTAGTTCTAATCCTATGTAATTAATATTAGGATGTTTCTTAGCCATTTCTATTATAAAGCTTCCTCTTCCCATACCAAGTTCTAAGCATATTGGTTTGTTATTATTAAATACACTATTCCATTTACCTTTATACTTTTCAGGGTTCTTTATTAAATAAGGACTACTTTCTAAAATTTCTTTTGCATTTTTTACAATGTTATAACGCATAAGATCACCTCACAAAAATCTACTTTGCTTTCTTTAAAAAAGTTATTTTAGTTATACTACAATCTGGTACAAAGCCTTCTTTTTTAATACCCTCTGGAGCATTTTCATCAATAATGTAATACATTAAATCTTCATACTCTTGTTTTTCAATATCTTCATAACTAACTGCTTCGTATTCTATTTTACCATTATGTTCTCTCATGGTAAATAAAACTTTTTCAAATGAACTAGTCGAATTATAGATGCCTTTATTTTCGTATCCATTTATACTTTCTTTTTCAGATATAATGGTTTTATTATCTTCATTTTTATGAACGTAAAAAGTTTTAGAATCAAAATTATTATCACAAAGGCTAAAATATAAAGATCTTTCTAGTTCTGAATCATAATATTTTTTGGCTTTTTCTCTTTCACTTCTTGCAAGTTCCAATTTAGTTACAGCAATTGCACCACCTGCAGTTAAACTTAATGCTAATAATGTTGATAATCCCTTTTTTACAGTCTTATTCATGAATATCACTTCCTTTTTATTGGCTTAAAAAAATTCTACGTAACGTAGAATTATTTTTCTATATAAACACTTACTTGTTTCTTATCTCTACCACGACGTTCAAATTTAACATAACCTGTAACTAATGCGTATAAAGTATGATCTTTACCCATACCAACGTTATTACCTGGATAAATCTTAGTTCCTCTTTGACGATATATTATTGAACCTGCTGGAAT
Source organism: uncultured Bacilli bacterium (assembly GCA_910580135.1). Classification (GTDB taxonomy): domain Bacteria; phylum Bacillota_I; class Bacilli_A; order RF39; family UBA660; genus Aphodocola. The sequence continues at coordinate 3,114 of CAJTXC010000105.1, forward strand.
TAATTCTCCATCAGCTGCTTTAGCACCTAATCTACGACCTGCACTATCACGTCCGTTATGAGTTGAACCTTGCGCTTTAACGTGTGCAAATAATTGGATTTGTAACTTAATCATAAGTTTGGCCTCCTATTCTTTAATAATTTTTATGTTTTTACTATAATCTTTTTCAAGTTCTTCTAACATGTTTATCATGTTAACAAAAACCTTATTGATAATTTCATCTTGTTTTAATACATTTGTTTCAATTAATCCAGATTTATCACTAGCTTTAACTGAAGTTTCATCTAAGCTAAGTGCCATGTTAATACTTGTAATAACAATAGAACTTACTGATGCACAAACTATATCTTTTCCATGCTCATCATAATTAGCATGACCAGATATTTTAAAACCATTAACAAAATTATCTTTATAATTTATTTTTACTTTAATCATTTAAATCACCACTTACTAATTAAGCATTAATTTTAGTAATTGTAAGCTTAGTATATGGTTGACGATGACCTTGTTTCTTATGTGAACTTTTCTTTGGTAAATACTTAAAGATAATAACCTTTTTTTGTTTACCATGTTTTTCTACTTTAGCTTCTACAGTTGCACCATTTATGTATGGAG
>CAJTXC010000106.1 GCA_910580135.1 uncultured Bacilli bacterium
TGCTATAATTTTCTTTTATTATTTTATCATTATAAACGTCTTTAAAAATTGGTATCATAAAAATTAATGAACCAATAATATATATTATAAAAATTATTACTAGTATAAATATAAACCAATTCAAAAGTTTTATCCTTTTATTTCTAACTCTAATTGTTAACATGAATCTCACCTCCATGTCTTTATATATTTATTTTATACCATTTTATAAAAATTAACAACAAAAGAAAAAAGAAGCTTTTAAAAGCTCCCTTTAGCATACAAATGAACCAACTATTATAGCAAGTAGGATATAAAGTACTATTACTAGTAAAAATCCGTTGCCACCTCTTCTTGAACCGCAAGTGTTTCCACATTGGTTGCAAGAGCTAGTTGTAGTTGTTGTTCCGCAACATGCCATAGTTTAAACCTCCTTTTTTTTATACTAAACGTAAGCACCTATTATGATTACTAATAAAATGAATAATACTAATATAATTCCAGCGCCAGATGCATAATTGTGTCCCATAATTCATTCCTCCTTTTTGTCTTTTCAAAGTATTCTATGGCAATGGTGCAAAATGTGTGATTATGTTTTGTTAAAAAAGTTGTAAAAGAGCATATAATTTGTTATGATATATAAGTACAAGAAATAGGAGGAAATTGATAAAATGGCAGAAAAAAAGAATGCTAAAAAGGAAACCACTGCTAAAAAAACAGAAACTAAAAAAACTGCAGTTAAAACAAATAGTAAAAAAACTACAGTTAAAAAAGCAGAACCAAAAAAAGAAGTTAAAAAAGAGGTAAAAGTTGTAGATACTCATGAAATAAAGAAAAATAAAACTAAGAAAGAGTGCAAACTAGTTACTTGGTTTAATAGCTTAACTCTTGAACAAATAATCATTGGTTGCACAATAATTATTGCAATACTTTTAATTGTTTTGATTTCTGTATCAACTAAGAATACAAAAACAAAAAATGGTGATGATATAGTAATTAGTGTTGATGGCAAAACAATTACTGCAAACGAATTATATAAAGAGTTAAAAGAACAAGGTGGACAAACAGTTGCAATCAACTTAATTGATGAATATATATTAAATAAAGAATATAAGACAACTGATGAAATGAAAAAAGCTGCAGAGTCAACAATAGAAAACTATAAAAATACCTATGGTGATAACTATGAATCATTCTTAGAGTATAATGGTATTAAAAATGATGCTGCTTTAAAAGAATTATTAATTAAGAATAGTAAATTAAATAATGTTACAGAAGATTACATCAAAGAAAATCTAACAGAAAAAGAAATGAAAAAATATTACGAAGAAAATATATTTGGTGATATCGAAGCTAAACACATTTTAATATCAACTGAGCTTGACGAAGATGCAACTGATGAAGAAAAAGAAGCTAAGGATAAAGAAGCCAAAGCTAAAGCTGAAGAAATAATTAAAAAATTAAAAAATGGTGAAGATTTTAGTAAACTAGCTAAAGAATATTCTGATGATGAAGGTTCTAAAGAAAATAACGGAAGCTTAGGTTACTTTAATACTGGGGACATGGTTGAAGAATTTGAAAAAGCTGCTTATGCGTTAGATGTTAATGAATATACAACAGAACCAGTTAAAACAACATACGGTTATCATATCATTATGAAAACAGGACAAAAAGAAAAACCAAGCTATAAAAAATCTAAAGATACAATAAAAGAAAAATTAGTTGAAACAAAAAAAGAAGAAGATAGCACTATAAGTGTAAAAGCTATGATTGCCCTAAGAAAAAAATACAAAATGACAATCAAAGATAAAACTGTTAAAAGTGATTACAACGCTTATATAAAAACTGCAACTACTACAACTACAACAACAAGTAGCAATTAAAAAATGATTCATATGAATCATTTTTTTTATTTTAATGATTAAAATTGTCTTTAATAACAGTTGTTATATCACTACTAGTATAACCCTTTGTATATAGTTTTTGTGCTATAAAGTAAGTTAATTTACTACCTTCGTACTTATCTTTATATTTATTATATATTTTATCATAATCTCTTTTAAGCTTATTTTCATCAGATTTAAGTTCGTATTTAGATAATTCTTTTAATATCATATCTTTACTATAACCTAAATTCATAAAGTAATTAACAAGTTTAATTTTTAAAATGTTAGTACTCCCTTTTTTTATTTTAACTTGTTTTTCAACTAACTTAGAAAGTTTTTGTCTTACAATATCATTATCAATATCACTAGTAACTTCATTGATAATACTTTCTTCTACTTTATATTTTAAAAGTTCTCTTTTAATTTTAGAAGGGCCCTGATTAGTAATAGTTAATTTATCATTTACAAAGGCTTTAGTAAACTTTAAATCATCCAAATAACCATCCTTAATTAATTTTTTTATTGTACTTTCTATTAAAGTATTACTTATACCCTTTTTAATTAAATATTCTTTTGTTTCATATATACTACGCATTCTAACTGATATATAATTAAGAGCTATATTATATGCATCAACAAAGTTATTCTGTTTAATTAAATCATCTAGTAACTCATTATCTACTTCTTTTGAAAGCAATAAATTATTATTAATAATAACGTCTTCATATAAAGTAATGCTTTCATTATTATCAAGAAATAATTTATATTTATCTTTAGATGTTTTTTTAAACTTAAGTATTTTCATCAAAACCTCCTTATAAGAAAAAAACATAATACAATACTATTTTACTTGTATTAAGTCTTCCATCACTTCTTCTAATGCTCTACCAATGTTTTTGTCACATTTATACTTTGATTCGGGCATTTGCAAATGTTTAGTTTCTGTAATTTCCTTTGCTCTTCTTGATGCAACATGCACAAGTAAGTATTTTGAACCAACCTTAGTAAGTATTTTATCTATTGATGGATAAATCACTAATATCACTCTCCCTATTATTAGTATATACCTAGTGTCATATCAATATCAATAGATTTTACATTATTTTACATTTTTTTATTTTCTTCTAATTTAAGTTCATTCAAAGATTTAAACATGGTATCATCTATTGTAAAAGCAGACATATCTTTATTTATTTTTTCTACTTCTTTTTCTTTTCCATTTGCTTTAAATTTATCTCTAATTAAAACTGCATAACTTTTAAGAAAATCTTTATAAGCATCATAAATTTCTTTAAGGCTTTCTAATGAACCACTATTATTTGTATAATAATTCACACCATTTTGCAGCATTTCTTCAAATCTATTAAATAAACTTACTGTCATTCCTCTTTTTTTTAGTTTGTCTTCTATATTTTTATTATTATGAATATCTAAACATATATCAAGACCACATATAGTCTCTATCATTGGATAAAATATATCAACAAAATCAACATCTTCTCTTTCTTCTACTTTTCCCAATGTTCTAATTATATGTTCATCTATTATACTTTTTATAGCAGTATTATTCATATCCATTACAGGTACTATGTACGAAGATCTGGGCCAGGAAGCGGTGCTCGCTCTCTCTGACACAGAAGGAGCCATTAACAGTGCCTCGGACGCTATGTCACAAATGGACAGTGCTGCCTACGACACTCT
>CAJTXC010000107.1 GCA_910580135.1 uncultured Bacilli bacterium
TATTATTTTAATTATATATTTATATTTTTAAATTTAATACTTTTAATACTTTATTAATTAATCTATATTTTATTATTTATTAAATTAAAATATTTGTTTTAAATTCATATTATTTTAATCTGTTATTTTTAATTATATTTTTAATTAATAATTTATTTTAATTTAATACTATTTTTTATTTGCACTAATTATTTGTTATTTAAATATTTAAATTTTTATTTTATACTTTATTAATTATTAATTCAATATTATTTTTTTATTTGTATTAATTCTATATTATTTAATTTTTATTTACTGATTTAAAATTTGTTTTTATATTTTATTAATTATTTATTTTTTATTATATTGCATCTTGCATTAATATATTATTTATTTATTATTATTTACTAATTAAATTTTATATTATTTTATTAATAATTAAAATTAGTAAAATAAATAATTATTGAATATACATTTTATTAGTAAATAATTAAAATAATAATATTTTCTTAATTATTTATTATTTTTGATTTTATATATATTATTTCTATACAAATAAGCTCTACTTCATATTTTATACTATCTATAAATACGCTTATTTCTAGTGTTTTTCTGCATTAATTCATATACCACTTTTTTATTTACTTTTGATTTATCTCCTGTATTCCGCTATTCTCTAGGTTGTGTTTTAAAAATCTATTTAAAATTGCTTTGTTTTTAGGCATATAATTTCATTTTTATTTTTATAAAACGTCTTAAAACCGATTTTAGTTCTTCGTTTTTTTAAAAATAATTTTTATAAATTTAATTTATGTATGTACATTATTGTAAACTTGTGATAAAATATTGTTATTATTATTATGGGAGGCGAATTTTCTTGAAAAACGACGAATCAATTCTTATTTTAGACTTTTATGGTCAATATAATCAACTAATAGCGAGAAGAGTTAGAGAATGTAATGTATATTCTGAAATTGTTCCTTATAATATTTCAATAGATAAAATTAAGGAAAAAAATCCAAAGGGTATAATCTTTACGGGAGGACCAGCTAGCGTATTTGCTGAGGATGCGCCAAAATGTGATCCTAAAATTTTTGAATTAGGTATTCCGATTTTAGGTATTTGCTATGGTATGCAACTTATGGCAGATACTCTTGGTGGTGAAGTATCTAGAGCTAATAAAAGAGAATATGGAGAAACAAAGGTTAATATATCTCCTTCTCCAATATTTGAAGGATTTACTGATAATAACGTTTGCTTAATGAGCCATACAAACTTTGTTTCCGTAGTACCAGAAGGATTTAACGTAATAGGATACACTGATAGTTGTCCTGTTGCAGCTATGGAAAATAGAGTAAAAAAACTTTATGGTATTCAATTTCACCCTGAAGTAAATCATACTGTTAATGGTACACAAATTATTAAAAACTTTTTATTCAATGTTTGTAAATGCTCTGGTAATTGGAAAATGTCTTCTTTCGTAGAAGAATCTATCAAGGCTTTAAAAGAACGTATTGGAGATAAAAAGGCATTATGTGCTTTATCTGGAGGTGTAGACTCTTCTGTTGCTGCAGTTTTACTACATAAGGCAATTGGAAAGAACCTTACTTGTATATTTGTAGACCACGGGCTTTTAAGAAAAAATGAGGGAGATGAAGTAGAAAATATCTTTAGAAATCAATTTGATATTAATTTAATTAGAGTAAATGCGAAAGATAGATTCCTTGGAAAGCTTGCGGGAATAAGCGATCCAGAAACCAAAAGAAAAATAATCGGAGAAGAATTTATTAGAGTTTTCGAAGAGGAAGCTAAGAAAATTGGTACAGTTGATTATCTTGTTCAAGGTACTATTTATCCAGATGTTATAGAAAGCGGTTTAGGAAAAGGAGAAACTATTAAGAGTCATCACAATGTAGGTGGACTTCCAGACTATGTTGATTTTAAGGAGATAGTTGAACCTTTACGTGATTTATTTAAAGACGAGGTAAGAAAAACAGGTTTAGAGCTTGGTATTCCTGAAGATTTAGTGTTTAGACAACCTTTCCCAGGTCCTGGTTTAGCTATTAGAATTATTGGAGATATTACTGAAGATAAACTAGATATTTTAAAGGATGCTGATGCAATATTTAGAGAAGAAATTAAATTAGCTAATTTAGAAAAAGATTTAAATCAATACTTTGCTGTTCTTACAAACTTAAAAAGCGTTGGTGTTATGGGCGATGAAAGGACTTACGATTATACTGTTGCTTTACGTTCTGTAACAACTTCTGACTTCATGACAGCAACTTGGAGTAAAATTCCTTATGATATATTGGAAAAGGTCTCTAGCAGGATTGTAAACGAAATTAAGCATGTAAATCGTGTAGTTTATGATATAACAAATAAACCACCTGCAACAATTGAATGGGAATAAATAAAAAAGCTTCGCAATAGCGAAGCTTTTTTATTATAATTTTTTATCTAATTCTTTTAATATTACGTCGTGTGCGCTACCTTCTTGTATACTTATATTTGATACTAAAGTTAACCTCGCCTTTTTATGTAATTCCTCAATTGTTATAGAACCACAATTACACATTGTTGATTTTATTTTGCTTATTGTTACTTGTAAATTATCTTTTAAAGGTCCTGCATATGGAATATATGAATCAACACCTTCTTCAAATGACAATTTATCTTTATCTTCTCCTAAGTCGTATCTTTGCCAGTTTTTAGCTCTATTTGAACCTTCTCCCCAATATTCTTTTACATAGTTATTTCCCATTTTTACAACTCTTGTTGGGCTTTCATCAAATCTTGCAAAATATCTTCCCATCATAACAAAATCTGCTCCAAATGCTAATGATAGAGTTATATGATAGTCATGAACGATTCCTCCATCTGAACATATTGGAATATATATTCCAGTTTCAGCATAGTATTCATTTCTTGCATTTACTACATCAATTAAAGCACTTGCTTGTCCTCTTCCTATTCCTTTTTGCTCACGTGTTATACAGATTGAACCTCCTCCAACACCTACTTTTATAAAGTCTGCTCCGGCTTCTGCAAGATATCTAAATCCCTCTGCATCTACTACATTTCCAGCGCCTATTTTTACATCTTCTCCATATTTTTCTCTTACGAAATCTATTGTGTTTTTTTGCCATACAGAATATCCATCTGATGAATCTATACAAAGAACATCAACTCCAGCATCAACTAATGCAGGAATTCTATCTTTATAATCTCTTGTATTAATTCCAGCTCCAACTAAATATCTTTTTTCCTCATCTAATAAAGAGTTTGGATTATTTTTTCTTTCTTCATAATCTTTTCTAAATA
>CAJTXC010000108.1 GCA_910580135.1 uncultured Bacilli bacterium
GATTTTCTCACTATAAGGAACTTTTACAATATTTTTAAAAGTAAAACAATTACAATTAAACCCAATAACTATTCCTTCATGATTATGACAATAATGTCCCCACATTAATAAATTATCATTTTTACTAGATAAAGATAAAACTCGCATTTTATCTTTCATAGGTGCTAAAATTCTATTTAAATGTTCATAAGGATTAATTTTATAATTATTTGCTTCTTTAATTATTTCCTCAGCTTTAATTATATCAAAATTAATAGGTAAAAATTCTTTTAAATCAGAACGTTTTTTTAATAGATTAATTAATTTTAAAAAATCTTTATTAGTAAGCTCTTTTGAATTTTTTATTATGAAAGGCATATTAGAATCATAAGGGTCATTGAAACATATAGGATTGCTAAATCTTATAGTTCCATTATTTAAGACATTAAGTCCAGCTTCACTTGTAAGATATTTATAAAAAATAGCTGGTTTATTATTCAATATTTTGTTGCTGTACATAATGTAATTATAAAACATTTTTTTATTCAAGGTTAAATATTAATATTTAATAATTAATTAAATATCTAACCTTCTACCATGTTTACTACCGTTTGAAACATAATCATTTTGCGGTTCTTGATTTACTTGCTGACTCATTCTTATTATGTCATCTAAGTTTAGAACTTTAAAATTAGGTTTGTTACTTATAAAATCCGCCCCGGATTGCGTTATTCCAGATGAAGCAACTAAGATTACTTCATTAGCTCGAAAATCCTCTCTGCAACCCCATAATGCTCTTATTGGTTCTGGTGGTACAGGATTTCTATAATGTTTACACTGAACTATTGCCCTGTAGCCTTCTTGCTCTAGGATTATATCTACTCCGCCATCACCAGAACCTTTTGTTACTGTAGCTTTATATCCGTTTAAAATAAAGATTTTTGCTACCTCTTGTTCAAACTGCCACCCGTCAAGATTCCACCACCATGAGTGTTCAGCCCAGTAACTTGAATTACGTTTTAATTGATTATGTGAAAACTGTCTATATGGACTACCATTAAATAGGTGACTCCAATACACGCAAAAAACTATAAAACTTACCAGACAACTCCACCAGAAAACAGAAAACGACAAAACCTTAGTATCACCTAAATAATAAAGAAAATAATTAAATCCCCCTACAAAACCAACAGATAAAACGCATTCTTTCCATAAGCCGTGTTTATTGACTTCAATTAAGAATTTTGTTGTGCCTACAATTAAAGCTATTAATATTGTAACTAAATTATAAAAATCTCTGTAATCGGGTTTTCGTGCCATGTTTTACCACCTTATAAATCAATTTTTCGTATAGAACTTTTTATTATTGATAGATTCTCACTTGATAATTTGTTATTTTGTGACTGTTCTTGCTGTCCTAAATCTTCATCAGGCATACCTTGTATTAGGTGAATTGCATTGATTGTTTCTTCCTCTGATAAATAAGAAAGTTTCTCTAATGTATCCATAACTTGCATTAGGTTAATATTAGTCTCCTCACTTATCCTATTAACGTAAGAGGTATCAATAAGAGATGCAGAAGCAAAATCTTTTATCGCCATACTTTTCATATTATCCATTAAATAATAAGTACTACCTCTGAGGTAATATGCCTGAGCATCTAAAATATTGAATTTAATTAAAGTATTGAAATCCGATATGGCTTCATTATATAAATTCATATTATAATAAGTTAGACCCCTAAAACGATATGCGTCAGCCCAATTAACATCTAAATCAATAACTTTGTTATAATCGTTAATTGCATTTTGGTAATCTTCTAATTTTGCATATGCAGTTGCACGATTAAAATAACCATATTTATAGTTAGGATTTATTTCTATAGCTTTATTAAAATATTCTATTGCAGTATTAAAATTATTTTTATTTAAATAATCACAACCTATCTCAACATATTCATTTCCTTCTGTCATTAACGCTTTTATATGTTTTACTTTTTCGCTATTACTTGATATGCTTTCAACTTTATTTACTGAATCTTGAATATCATATAAAATGTCTTCATTTTGTAATATGTCACAGTTCAAGGATATTGCTTTAGAATAGTCTTCAATAGAATCAGCATAATTACCAACTTCATTATTGGCTAATCCTCTTTGATAATAATATTCCCAGTTATCTTTTTTAAGATTTATAGCTTTGTTAAAACATTCTAAAGCTTCATTATAATTGTATCGCTCAAAATGTGCTTTACCACAATAAAAATAGTACTCTGAATTATCAGCCTCTAAACTAATAGCCTTGTTGAAGTTATAAATAGCTTTTTCACACAAGGTTATATTTCCTTGAGTTAAGAATGCTTTGCCTCGCAAGAAGAAGTATTTTGCACATTCATAAATGTTTAGAGCATCATCAAAGTACTGAATGGCTTTATTTGCATTACCGTTGTTTAATTCCGCAATACCTAACATAATTTTTTCTTCTGCTATAGTTTTATTTTCCTCTTTTTTAATTTGTTTTAAGCACTCTTTGTACTCTTTATTATAAGGTGCTAAGGATAAAGCATATTCAAAATACTCTTTTGCCTTATCCAAATTTTCTGTATAAAATTCTTGTAAACCTAATTCGTAATTTTCTTCCGCTAATTCTAACTTTTTCTTTGTATAAAAAGCAAAAAATACATTGTAGATACTTTGTTTTGCAATAAAATGTTTGTTGTAAACAACATCATGAATATTTTGTATGTAATTTTTTATAGTATTAGTATCAGCATTTTCCAACATTATCTTGGCTTTATTTATATATTCATTATCAATAACAGTAAAATTACGACTACCACAAGTACAGTATGACAGGTTTTTATTACGAATCTTCCCGCAATCATTACATTTATATTTGCTAAAGGATATGAGATATTTCCAAAAATCGATTATATCTTCGTGTGAACCCGTTTTTTGTATAATTAATCCTTTTGTATATAAGTATTTTGTAATATTCCCAGTATCATTATCATCAAGATATTTTAGTGCTGTGTTAATATCTTCAAGAGCATTTTGTAAAATATTTAGTTTTAACTGAGTATTAGCACGATAATAATAAAGGTTATGTTTTTCTTTTGTTGATGAAATTATTGCTTTTGAAAACAAATCTAATGCTTTTTTATAACTTAAGTACGTACCTTCATTGTAGTAGGACATAGCTTCTTTTTCATAATCATCAACATTATTATAAGCAACATATTTTGTATGTTTTTCTGTTTTTCTTGGTAAG
>CAJTXC010000109.1 GCA_910580135.1 uncultured Bacilli bacterium
ATAAAACTCTAAATCAATTATAGCTTTAACCATTCTAGTAGTACCACATCCAGTACAATAAATGCCAAATAAATGTTTAAAAATACATTTAAAATGAATAATGTCCAAGGTTTTTAAAACCATGATTAAACATAGTATGGAAAAAGATAAAACGCATAAAACCTTTAGTAGTCTATTTTTCATAATTAATTAAAAAACTATGAATTAATCATAGTTTTAATAATAATATCCTCCGTAATAACCTTCTGCGAAAGATGCCATAAAACCAAGTGAATACAAAGCTATTAATAGCACTAATAATATTGCACTAATTACAATACCAGCAATTGCAAGGCCTTTTCCCTCGCCTTCACTTTTATTAGCATTAACTAGTCCAATTATAGAGAAAACTAATCCTAGCCAAGAAGGTATACCACAACAAAAGATTGAAACTATTGATATTACAAAGCCTGCTATTGCAAATCCGTTAGTCTTTTTTGTACTTGATACGGTATTGTTAATAATCGTAGTAGTACCTTCCATATTTTTTCCACAATATTCACATGTATTAGTATTTTCTTTTAACTCTTTTCCACACTCTGAACAAAATTTTGCCATTCATATCACTCCTTATGTTTTAAGTATAACAAGTTAATATTTAACAGTCAATTAACTAATTATTATTTTCATCTTTGATATCTTCTAATTTTACACTAACAAGTTTAGATACACCAGATTCTTGCATTGTAATACCATATAAAACATCCGCATATTCCATTGTTTTTTTCTTATGGGTAATTACAATAAACTGTGTTTTTTCTTTAAATTCATTTAAGAACTTACCAAAATTATCAACGTTTACTTCATCAAGTGCTGCTTCTACTTCGTCTAGTATACAAAATGGAACAGGTCTTGTTTCTAGTATTGCAAATAATAGTGATATAGCTGTTAAAGTTTTTTCTCCGCCTGATAGTAAAGATATATGTTTTAGTGTTTTACCTGGTGGCAATGCTTTTATATCTATTCCCGTTTGTAAAACATCTTCTGGATTAGTTAACTTAAGTTCTGCACTACCTCCACCAAATAATTTTTTAAATACTTCAGTAAATTTTTCTTTAACGATATCAAAAGTTTCTATAAACTTTTCTTTCATAATACCATCTAATTCTTTAATAATTTCTAGGATAGTATCTTCTGCTTTTATTAAATCTTCTTTTTGACCATTTAGAAATTCATATCTTTCTGATACACGTTTATATTCTTCGATAGCTCCTACGTTTACATCGCCTAACCTTTTTATTTCAAGCTTACACTTATCAACTATCTTTCTTGCTTCTTCTTTATCCATTTCAAGGAAATAATTTGCTTTGGCTTTTTCAAAAGTCATAGCATAATCTTCAGTTAAAGTATTTAGTAAGTTATCTAATGTAACGTCTGCTCTATTTACTTTTATTTCAAGTGCTTTTAACTCTTGTTGTTTTTTATAAAACTCTTGGTTATTTACTTTAGTATCTCTTTCAAGTTTTTCTATTTCTTCAAAAAGTTCAGTAGTTTCAGCTTTTAATGCTCTAACACTTATTTCTAATTCTTTTTTTTCTTTTTCCTTTTCATAATATAAAGAAACCATTTTTTCTTCTTCTGAGCTTAATAAGTTATTAGATAAGTTTTCAATATCTTTTATTTCTTCTTTAGCTTTTTCTAATTCTTGCTTTAAAGTTTTTTTCTTTTCAAGTTCATATCTAAGCTCAGTTTCCAAATTAGTCTTTCTAGATACTAACTCGTTTTTTTCTTCTAATATATTTTTATACTTACTATCTTCCTCGTTAATAGTCATTTCAAGTGAAGCACGAGTAGCTACAAGTGTCTTTAATAACTTTTCATTATCTAAAAGTTCATGCTTTTGAGTTATTAGGCTAGAAGTATTTTTTAAAGTTCCACCTGTTAGGGATCCACCAACATGAAGTAATTCTCCATCTATGGTAACTATTCTATATTTATAATTTATCTTTCTTGCAATGCTGTTAGCTGCATCAATGTTATTTACAACAATAGTTGTACCTAATTGATTTTTAATTATATTATCATACGTTGATTCATATTTTACTAAACTTGATGCAATGCCAACAAAGTCGGCTTCTTCTCTTAATAACTGATATGTTGCATTATCTATTTCTCTTCCCTTTATAATATTTAGTGGGAAAAACGTTGCTCTACCAAATTTATTAATCTTAAGAAAGTTAATAGCTTCTTTTGCAACAAATTCATCTGCTACAACAACATAATTAGATGCTGCTCCAAGTGCAGTTGATATTGCAACAGAATATTCTTTTTCTGTTTCTATTAAGTTTGCGATTACCCCATGTACTCCTGCTAACTTAGGATTACCAAGCACGTTTTTAACGGCATAAGGAAGTCCTGAATTATTTTCAAGAGTATTTTTAAGCATTTCTATTTTATATCTTGTTTCGTTTTCTAATCTGTTATGTTCTATTAATTTTCTTTCACTTTCGTCATGAGTTTTTCTAATGCTATTATATAAATTATCCTTTTCATTTAATTTTAAGTTTACTTCGTCTAGTTTTCTATTTATTATGCTAATATTATTTTTAACACCAAAAACTTCGTTCTCTTTTTTCAATATAGTTTCTTTTAAGTTAATTACGTTTTCTTTAACCTTAGAATCTTCAGCATTATACTTTTGTCTTTCAATAATAAGATCTTTTTTTCCAAGTAAACTTTGAGCTTCTGCACTAACGCTTGTTAACTTATTTTGAAGTGCATATAATTCATCGTTTTTCTTAGTTTGCTCAAGCTTTAATTCTACCACTTTAGAATTATCAACGTTACTTTCTGCTTCTAACTTAATAATTTCTTCATTAAGTCTGGATACATTTTGTTTATTTTCTTGGTATTCTCTATTTATTTCATCAACTTCGCTAACGATTAAAGAAACTTCTATTTCATCTAATTTCTTTTTATTTTCTAAATACTTATTAGCATCTTCACTTTGTTTTTTTAATGGCTCTAAGTTAGTTTCTAATTCTAATATGATATCGTTTACACGGTTCATGTTATCATGAGTTCTATCTAACTTTCTTAAAGCTTCATCTTTTCTTTTCTTATATTTTAAAGTTCCTGCAGCTGATTCAAATATTATACGTCTTTCTTCT
>CAJTXC010000110.1 GCA_910580135.1 uncultured Bacilli bacterium
CATTTCATCTCTTGGATCTCTATTAGGTTTTTTTAAACTACTTATGATATCTTCTAAAGTATAAATATCCGTATTTAATTCTTTTACATAAATTTGGGCATTTATATTATCTAGCTTAGAAGATAACACTTCACTACCTAAATCATTTAATGTTAAATCAAGTTTTTCTAATAACTTTAATGTTACGTCATAACTTTCCGGGTGAATTCCAGTTTGATCTAAAACGTTATTCCCCTCAGTTATTCTTAAGAAACCAATTGCTTGTTCAAAAACTTTATCACTTAAAAGTTTCTTTGTCTTGATTTCATCTCTAGAATTTATTCTTCCACTTTCTTCACGATATTTAATAATTTTATCAATGTTAGTTTTCTTCATACCTGATACATATTTTAAAAGTGATGCTGATGCAGTATTTACATTTACTCCTACACTATTAACAGCTTTCGAAACAACAAAATCTAAACTTTCTGAGAGTTTTTTACCTGCAACATCATGTTGATATAAACCTACCCCAATTCCTTCAGGTGGTACTTTAACAAGTTCTGATAATGGATCTTGAAGTCTTCTTCCAATTGATACCGCGCTTCTTTTTTCAACTGCCAAATCTGGGAACTCTTCTATGGCAATTTTACTTGCACTATAAATTGATGCACCAGCTTCTGATACAATAACATATTTACATGGCATGTTAAACTCTTTTATCATTTCAGCACAAAACTTTTCAGATTCACGAGATGCAGTACCATTTCCTATCGCAATTATATCTACGTTATATTTTTTTATTAACGCTGCAACTTCTAATTTACAGCTTTTTACCTTTTCTTCTGATACATTATTCAAAAATGGTTTTATAACAGTACTATCTATATATTTACCCGTTTTATCAATTACGGCAAGTTTACATCCGTTAACATATCCTGGATCAAATGCTAAGACAACCTTTTCCTTCATAGGTGGTGTTAATAAAAGTGCTTCTAAGTTTTTACCAAAATTATTTATTGCACTATCAGTACCTATCTCGGTCAAATCGCTTCTTATTTCTCTTTCTACTGATGGAAAAATAAGTCTTTTATAACTATCTTCGATTGCTTCTTTTATATAAGGAGCGCAAAAACTATCTTTATTTTTAATATTTTTATTTTCAAGGAATTCTATTATTTTGTCTTTATTAACATCTATTTTAACTGATATAACATCTTCTTTTTCCGCTCTGTTTACCGCAAGTATTCTATGAGGTTTAATTTTGCTTACGGCTTCACTATAGTCATAATACATTTCGTATAATTTGTTTTCATCAACTGCGTTTTTCTTTTTCTTAGTTACTAAAGCTCCAAATTTATACATGTTATTTCTTATGTATTTTCTATATGATGCATTATCACTAATCCATTCTGCAATTATATATTTAGCGCCTTCTATAGCATCTTCAATAGTTTTAACATTTTCATTTATAAATTTACTAGCCATAGATGCAATATCTCCACTTGTAGGACATGACATCATCATTTTAGCAAGCGGCTCAAGACCATTTTTAATAGCTTCCGTAGCTTTAGTTTTCTTCTTTTCTTTATATGGTCTATAAAGATCTTCTACTTCAACCAATTTAGAACATTTTAATATGTTATTTTTTAATTCTTCAGTTAATAAACCTTTTTCATCAATTAATCTTATAACATCTTCTTTTCTTTTAAGTAAGTTTACTTGATATTCGTAAGCATCACCAATTACTTTTATTTGTTCTTCAGTAAGACCACCTGTCTTTTCTTTTCTATATCTTGCGATAAATGGAATAGTACTTCCCTCTTCTAACATTTCAAGAGTTGCCTTTACTTGCCACTGTTCTACATTTATTTCTATACTTATTTCTTTTATAATATTTTCATTCACTTTTGTTTACCTCCTATCGTTGTTACTATTTAAGTATATCAAATTATTAAAAAAAGAACACTAACTAATTAAAGTTAGTGTCAACATTATTCATGATCTTTAGGAACTTTTATATAAGATACATTATCGTTTACCATTTCACAAAAATCAGCATCGGTAAAACCTTCAATATTCTCTCCTGCTTCTAAAGCTAAATTTCTTAAATAATCAACTAATGCAT
This sequence comes from uncultured Bacilli bacterium, assembly GCA_910580135.1. Classification (GTDB taxonomy): domain Bacteria; phylum Bacillota_I; class Bacilli_A; order RF39; family UBA660; genus Aphodocola. The sequence continues at coordinate 2,108 of CAJTXC010000110.1, forward strand.
AATTGTTAAATCCACCTTCTGTTTTGGATACATCATACCAATATACACTAGTAAAATCTATGATTTTTTTATTAGGATTATCTTCTATTTCTTTAGCATTGTTCGTTAAATTTTCTTGGCAACCTAAACAAATATAAAGTGGTTTTTCTTCATTGAAAGACTTAATCGTACCATAAAACTTTACAACTATATCATGATTACATTTTTTTAAATCATAGATTTCCTTTGTTCTTTTTTCCTCTTCTGCTGCTTTTTTTCTAATTGATGAAATTTTTTCATCAAGTTGTTTTTTTCTTTCGATGTCTTCTATTACATTCATACTACTTCCTCCAAAACTCCTCTATAATTAATAATAACATAATAACAAAAAGAAAGAAACATTAAAATTTCTTTCTTTTGATAAATATTCTTATTACATAATATAAAAATATAGCCATTATAACAACATAAGTGAATATTAAAACAGTTTCAAATACGCCTGTTGTATATTTGCTAATAACGCCTGGCACTGATGATGGAATATATTCATTTATCATTGCAACTACTTCTTTACTTGGAATGTACCCCTTAATTATATTTAGTATTCTAAAGATTATATCAATCATTCCAAAACCAAATATATAAGTTTGAAACCTTTTAGAATAAATAATTACAAAAACTATAAAAACAATTAAAACAATTAAATCTATATACATATTAATACCTCCATGTACTATAAAAATAATATCATATTTAAAAAAACGTTACAACGAAATATAAACTACTTTACAAAAAAAGACACCCTAACAGCGCGCCTTTTGATTTTCAAATGGTGGGCTGTTAGGGATTCGAACCCTAGACCCACTGATTAAGAGTCAGTTGCTCTACCAACTGAGCTAACAGCCCATTTGAAATTACTAATTAATTATATCACATATATTTTTGTTTGGAAATACCTTTTTGAACAAAAATATGGTGGACGCTATAGGACTCGAACCTATGACCCCCTGCTTGTAAGGCAGGTGCTCTAACCAACTGAGCTAAGC
>CAJTXC010000111.1 GCA_910580135.1 uncultured Bacilli bacterium
ACTATTATTTTTATTAGCATACTCTTTTAAAAAGGATTATTTTGTAAATAAAAAAAGTAGCCACCTAGTAACTGTCTCGTATGGCTTATTATTTGGCGGAATACTAGGTAATTTAGTAGATAGAATAGTAAGAGGCTATGTGGTTGATTACGTATCTTTAAACATTATCGGTTATCATTTTCCAATATTTAATTTGGCGGACGTATTAATTACTATAGGCGTTATAATAATGATTATCTTAACTATAAAAGACAAGGACGAAAAGCATAGTTAATATAACTAAATAATATGTTATAATATAATTATTATAGGAGGTTTTGAATATGAAAAAATCTGAAAAAAAACTAGAGAAAAAAGAAATACAAAGTATAGTAAATGAAATAGATACTATAATGTTTGGTGCTCCAATGAAATTGAGATTCAATAAATTTAAAGGAGTAGATTTGGTTGGAGGAACCATGGGTGCATTATGTGCAGCAATGATTGCTTCAGGTTTTGAGGATACAAAAGTAAAAGTTGCTTCTGTTGGAGTGGGTTTTGCAGTAGGAACTATAATATCATGCGCAAGTCATAATGAAACTCACTATTACATGTATGAAAAAGCTTATTTAAATTTATCGAGAGCTAATCAAGTGAAGGTTTTGGATTTAGTCGAAAAATTAGTTAAATTACTAGAACTTGATATAAAAAATGATAAAAATAAAAAATATGTAGAAAAATATTTAGACTTAGATAAAGAAAGTACAATGTTTAATAATTTTGAAAATAATCATCCGCACTTCGAAATTTTATCACAAGAAAAGATAGATGAAATTCACGAAAGAGACAAATTAACTCCTGAGGAAAGTTATAATGATTGGATATCTCATGTTTGTGCTCCTGGTGACCATAGTGGAAGCGCTGCTTGGAGGTGTAAAAAGTATGGTAATTGTAGGGATTGTTTAGTAGCGTATGCCATGGAGCAGGAAGAATGGAACCCACTTAGATTTATACCCACAAATATCTTTGATAGAGAAGTTGATTATGACTGTGATCCGAAATCGGAAGTAGTTAAAAGTATGAAGAAAGAATAGGTTAAGATAAATATTAAGAAACAGGTATTTTAGAATGAAATATATCTGTTTTTTATTTTCTAATAGTTATGATATAATATAACAAGTAAAGAAGAGGGATTTATATGAAATTTGAAATAATAGAAGAAAAAGATTTAATTAGAATAGATAAATTTTTAATTGATAAGTTAGACTTATCCAGAAGTAAGGTTCAGGAAATGATTAAACAGGACCTAGTTTTAGTAAATGGTAAGATAACTAAAAATAGTTATACACTTCGCTTAAGTGACCTTGTAGAAATAACTGGGGAGTTAAAAGAGGAAACGGACGTATTACCGGAAAAAATGGATTTAGACATTGTTTATGAAGATGATTATTTAATGGTTATAAATAAACCTAGTGGTTTAGTAGTGCATCCTGCTGCTGGTCATTTTACTAACACTCTTGTTAATGGACTTTTATATCATACTAATAATTTAAGTACTAATAATGGTGATATTAGACCAGGTATTGTTCACCGTATTGATAAGGATACATCAGGACTTTTAGTAGTTGCAAAAAATGATAAAGTACATGAAGCTTTATCTAATCAGCTTAAAGATAAAACACTATCAAGAATATATGTTGCATTAGTTGTAGGTCGTATTAATCATGATACAGGAACGATAGATGCTCCAATAGGAAGAGATCCTTATGATCGCAAGAAAATGTGTGTAACGGATGTGAATAGTAAAGAGGCAATAACTCATTTTAGAGTGCTTGAAAAGTATAAAAATGCAACTTTAATAGAGTGTAAGCTTGAAACTGGAAGAACTCACCAAATAAGAGTTCATATGAGCTATATTAATCATCCAATAATAAATGATCCTGTATATGGGCCAAAAAAGAAAATAAGTGATTTTGGACAAATGCTTCATGCAAAGGAAATAGGATTTATTCATCCAATAACTAAAAAACATATGTCCTTTACTTGTGAAGTTCCAGAAGAATTTTTAAACATAGTAGAAAAATATAAAAATGAATAGGAGAAGTATTAATGACTAGTAGCGATAAAGATTTATTAGTAATGAAGTTTCTTCATTATTTTATAACTGAAAAGAATTATAATCCTGTTGTTGTTCATGGTATTCAAAATGAAATATGGCTTGAAAACATGGACAGTGATTTTAGAGTAGTTAGAATAGTAATGAATTATGTCCATAATAAAGAACAATTAGATTTTGATAACTTTAAAGTAGATAGATTAATAAGACAAATAAAGATGAAGACCTTTGCTTTTAAAATGAAAGTTTTAACTTTATACGTTGATATAAATGAAGATATAGAATTAGAAGATAGTAAAAATAAATTTCATGTTAATGCAATGGACACAAAGAAATTGTATAAAACTGAAGTTATTAAAGCATATTTTCCTGATATGAAAGAAAAACTTAAATTTACCGAAGAAGGTGCTAAGTTATACGAAAAGATAAATACTGATATTCTAAAGAAAAACTATGATACATCAGAGAAAATAAATGATTTATTCACGCCTAAAAAACCAATTATAACAAGTATTTTAATATTTATTATGACGGTTTTACTAGTATTAATGTATGTGTTAGGAAGTGGAACAATTGATTCTATTTCTGTTACCACGCTTTATAATTTTGGTGGGTTAGTAAAAGGTGGTTCGATTATAAGAATTGTAACTAGCATGTTTTTACATATTGGTGTAATTCATTTCATAATGAATGCTTGGGCTTTAAATATACTAGGTAAACAAAACGAAAACTTTTATGGACATTTTAAAACACTTATAATATTCTTATATAGCGGAGTAGTAGGTAACTTATTATCTGTTATTTTAATGAATGATAATACAATTTCTGCAGGAGCATCAGGTGCTATTTTTGGTCTTATGGGTTCACTTTTATATTTTTCTTTAAACCAAAGAACTTATATGGGAGTTGCTTTAAAAAATGAGATTTTACCAGTAATAATAGTTAATTTACTCGCAGGATTTATAATTCCTGGGATTAATATATATGCACACATTGGCGGAATTATTGGTGGTATTATCATATC
>CAJTXC010000112.1 GCA_910580135.1 uncultured Bacilli bacterium
ATTAAAAGATGGCTTAATAAAGCCTTTTTTTATGTTAGAATATAAATAGGTGATAGCATGAACGGAGTAATAATTGTTGATAAACCAAGTGGTGTGACTAGCCGTGATGTAGTAAACGTTATATGTAAAAAGTTTAACACTAAAAAAGTAGGTCATACTGGGACACTTGATCCTATTGCAACAGGAGTTTTGGCTATATGCATTGGTAAAGCTACTAAATTAGTTGAAGTGTTAACAAGTAATGATAAAGAATATGTTGCAGAAGTAAAATTAGGCATTTTAACTGATACGTTAGACACGGATGGGAAAGTAATTAAAGAAAATAAAAAGATAATAAATAAAGAAGATTTATTAAATGTTTTAAATTCATTTATTGGAACATATAATCAAGAAGTGCCTATTTATTCAGCCGTAAAAATAAATGGTAAGAAGTTATATGATTATGCAAGAGATGGTATAAACGTTGATTTACCAAAAAGAAAAGTTGAAATAAAAAAAATAGAACTTTTAGATTTTAAAGAAGATTCATATACTTTTAAAGTAAGGGTATCTAAAGGAACATACATAAGAAGTCTAATAAAAGATATTAACGAAAAACTAGGTGTTATTGGAGTAATGAGTAATTTAAGAAGAACAAGGCAAGGTAAGTTTGATATAAAAGATGCTTTTAGTTTAGATGATATAGAAAAAGGAAATTATAAATTATTTACTATAACTGATGTCTTAAAAGATGATAACTGTGTTATAATAAATGATAATTTATATAATGTTATTAAAAACGGTGGCCTAATAGACAATGTTTATAAAGATGACTATGTAATATTTATATATAAAGATGAAGTTATTGCAATATATAAAAGATACGATAAAGATAGTACTAAAATGAAACCTTATAAAATGTTTATTTAGAAAGGATGGTAAAAATGGGTGAAATACAAAGTAAATTAAAAAAAGTATTAAAAGAAACGCCGATTGAAAAAATTGAAGATAAGTTGGATGAATATGAAAACTATTTAGATTTTTTAAGTATAATAAAGTGTGCAAGAGATTTACAAATAGAAAGGAAGAAAATAGCCTATAATTATGCTTTAGATAATACCCCATTTAATTGTAGATATATTAGTTCAAACCTTGATAGTGATAAAGATAGAAAACTTTTAATTAACGTTTTATTAGAAAGGAATGAGAAATCTTTAGCATATGATGTAATGAGTGTTATGAATAATCCTAAAATTTTAGATGAAGAAGATATTAAGTTAATTTTATCTATTAGAAATAGTTTAGCAATTTATGAATATTTTGGCGAATTATTTATAGATGTTATATTAAAAAGAAATGTAATTGATCAGTATGATGCTTATAAATTATTAGAGAAAAAAGATGTTTTATCTCAGGATACGATAATAAAAATTTATGAGAAATCCTTTAATAATATTAGTGATTACTTAATGGTTTTAATGTATTTAGATGATAAAGAAAAGAAAGATTTAACTAATATATTTATTAATAAAAAACATGATAATATTGATATTATAAAAAAGATATTAAAAGATAAAAATTATCATAAAGAAGATTATAATAGATTAATATTACTAATAGGTATGTTTGGTTCTGCTTCCGTAATATATGGTACCCTAATGAATGAGCAAAACTTAAGTGATTCCCAAATAAAGATGTTAGAAAAAGCATTGTTAGATACTCATAGTATAGAATATGTTTCATATTATTATTTTTATAAAAGAAAAGATTTGTTTATAAATATGTTTGGTTCTAGTTTATTATTTTTATCATTTGTTAACATGAATAAATTTTTATTTAAAAACATGAATATTTTAAATAATATAATTGAAGAGATAAAAGAAGAGTGTGAAGAGTTTAACGTAAGTATAACCGAAAAATTTGGTATAGCTTATGGAAAAAAGCGTAAAACAAGCAGAAAAAGTTAATTAACACTTGAAAAACAAATAAAATAATAGTATATTATTAATGTTACCTCATCTCGGGTGTAGGAAAGTACTCCTAACCACATCTTGGATGAAGGCGAATAATTAAAATAAGGAGGAAAATAAAATGTTAAAAAAAGAAGTTAAACAAGAAATTATTAAGAAGTATGCAACTCATGAAGGAGATACTGGTTCTCCAGAAGTTCAAATTGCTGTACTTACAGAAGAAATTAATGTTTTAACAGCTCACTTAAAGGAAAACATTCATGATTTCCATTCAAAAAGAGGTTTATTAATGAAAGTTGGTAAAAGACGTAACTTATTAGCTTACCTAAAGAAAACTGACATTAATAGATACCGTGAGTTAATTAAATCATTAGGATTAAGAAAATAATTTATTTGTTAAAGTAGGCACTCTTTTTTGGGTGTCTTTTTATATAAAAAAGGAGATGTATTATGGAAAAAAGAATATTTGAAACAGAATTTAGAGGAAGAACTTTAACTGTTGAAGTTGGAGAATTAGCTAAACAAGCTCATGGAGCAGTATTAGTAAGATATGGTGATACAGTTGTTTTATCTACCGTATGTGTAAGTAAAACTGCTAACGTATTATCTGATTTTTTCCCTTTAATGGTTTTATACCAAGAAAAATTATATTCAGTAGGTAAAATACCAGGAGGATTTATTAAAAGGGAAGGAAGACCATCTGAAAATGCTACTTTAGCGGCAAGAATGATAGATAGACCAATGCGTCCATTATTCCCAGAAAACTTTAGAAACGAAGTGCAAGTTGTAAACACTGTTTTATCAGTAGATCCTGATAACTCACCAGAACTTACTGCAATGTTTGGTTCGAGCTTAGCAACATCAATTAGTATGATTCCATTTGATGGACCTATTGCTGGTGTTAAAGTAGGAAGAGTAGATGGTAAGTTTGTTATTAACCCTAGCGTAGAACAAATGGATGCTAGTGATATAGATTTAACTGTTGCAGGAACAAAAGACGCAATTAACATGGTTGAATCAGGAGCAAAAGAAGTTTCTGAAGAAGATATGTTAGAAGCTTTAATGTTTGGTCATGATGCAATAAAGGAATTAATCAAGTTCGAAGAAAAGATTATTAAAGAAGTTGGAAAAGAAAAAATGGAATAT
>CAJTXC010000113.1 GCA_910580135.1 uncultured Bacilli bacterium
TCCATTGATCATCTTTGAACTATCTACATCTAAATATAAACCATTACATCTAGAAATTATATAATAATATCCATTATAAGCTTCCTTTATAATCCATTCCTGAGCATTAGTACTATTATCTTGATGTAACTGTAGATTTGTACCATTTAGTTTACCAGCTCCTGCTACATCTAAAACTTTACCCAAATCAAGAAAACTACTAATTTTATAATAACCATTATTTAAACCTGTTATTTGCCATTTTTGAGCTTTTGTACCATTATATTGGAATAACTGAATGTTTGTACCATTAGAAGTAGAGCCTCCAGTCACGTCTAATACCATATTATTGTTTATTGAACTACGAATTATATATGCACCATTATCTAATGCCTGCGTTTTAAATTGAAATATAAAAAAACATAATAAAACAAAAATTAATAACTTTACTTTTCTCATATCTATCCCTCTTAATTATTATAACATTTTATTTATAATTTAAAAAGATTTTCATATTGTAGATTAAGAAATCTAATGAAAATCTTTTTTTAATAAAATCATTTTTTTTGTTTTAGAATTAAAAAGAAATAAAACAAAATCCCTAAAGGTAATAATAATATAATCAATGATTTATGATTACTATAATTAATTAACTCATTAAGTTTCTTTTTTGCTACCAAAGAAAAACCTGTATATATTATACTATTTTTTACTCTAATTGAGAATTTAAACCTTTTGTCCAAAAATATTTTTGCGTTTTCTAATGCACCTATTGGGCACTTAATTCTTGATTGTAAACAACTATTAGAAAGACCATCTTCTAGATATTCACATATATATATTGCCTCATTAATATAAACTGTCTTATATTCAAAAGCAAGCTTATTCCATACTATTGCTTCACTTAAAAAACGTTCGTTCCCAAAAACTGGAAAAGGATATTTTTTTAATATACTCGTTTTATAAACTTCAGCCATATCTCCAAGTAATCCTTTGTTATATTTAAATGAAATATTATCCGAAATAATTTCGTTACCTTCATACGTTTTTCCAATTACCTTTTTATCCGGGTATGATCTAAGAAAAGAAATAGCACATATATTATCATCGCTATAATATTTATCCCAATACTTTTTAATTTTTTGCGTAGCATCAGGTGTTAAGTAATCATCACTGTCAAGTATTATAATAGATTCACCTTTTGCCTTTTTCACTCCAAAATTAACTGCAGTATGTTTACCACCATTTTTCTTTTTATAGTATCTAATATTTATTTTATCTTCCTTAATAAATTTTTTAATTACTTCCTCTGTATTATCGCTTGAGCCATCATCGATAACTAGCCATTCAAAATCTTTATTCTTTTGCTTTAAAAGACTTTTATATGCTTTGTGTATAATATATGCACGATTATAAGCTGGTGTCAAAATAGTTAACATGTAAACCTCCTATTATTTATATAATGAATATATTTTTTCTTCCCATTTTTTTACATTAATATATGGTTCAATTATTTTAGGACAATTATTTTTATATTTTTCAAACTTTTTTTTATCGGAAAATAATTCTTTACATAAAGATACATACTCATCTTTAGTTTTACATATAAATTCTTTATTGTTTTTAAATATTGTCCCTAATCCTCCTACACCACTATTTAATACCGGTTTATTTAAACACATACTTTCAATAGCAGTAAGACCAAAACCTTCAAAAATTGATGGCATAATAACCAATTTAGTATTATTTATAATATTAAACGGGTTAGACTGAAAACCAACCATATCTATATTTTTTGTAAGATTGTATTCTGAAATTTTTTTTCTACACATATCATCATATTCTCCGGAACCAATCATAACAGCCTTAATATTCTTATTACTTTTTACTAATTCTTTAACTATCTCTATAAAAATAATAGGATTTTTTGGTTCAACAAGTCTGCCCACGAATAAAACATCATAAGTAGTATTGAACTTTCTATTTGATAATTTTTTTACTTTCTTGCAATCAACAACATTATTAATAATGACCGCTTTATTCTTTATTTTATTTTTAAACACAGATTCTTCAATTATTGATTTAGAAACTAATGCTACTTTATGGAACCTTTTTGAAACAATACTGTATAAAATAGTAAATATATTCCATTTCTTTATAAATGAAATATTACTATGGATATGTGAAATAATTTTTCCTTTAAAGCTGCTTATTGCACAAATAAAACTTGCCTTAAAATCATGCGCATGGATTATATCTATATTATTTTCTTTACAAACTCTTTTTATTTCGCTTGGTTTTAATTTTTTTATCGGTATATAACTTATATTCTTTTCTTTTAAAGTTTCTTCAATAGGGCCACTAGGTGAACAATAATACATATCATATTTATTATTGTTTTCAATTATTGTACATACTACATTTTCGGCTCCTGAATAGCTATTACTTGCTAATACGTGCAGCACTCGTTTTTTCTTCATTCTTTTTCTCCTTTAATAAATTTACCATAAAAACATAAATAATAAACCTCAAAAACATTGTAATTAAATATGCGTATATCCCGCCTTGTATACTATAATTTTTTATTAAAATTACGCATAATACATATGAAAATATCGCTAATATAACATTAAGTACAAGTTGTGAAATTAATTTTCTCGTAGTTATAAGTATCATAGATAACACTGTTGAGATTGTATAAAATGTACATCCGACAATAATAAGTAGAAATGCAAACATATAATTTTTTATATCAAAATTATATATTAATTGAAAAACTGGTCTTCCTAAAATATAACCACCCAAACATGTAATAATGCCAAAACCTAATAAAATAAATATTATTCTATTAGAAATTCTCTTTATATTATTAATTTTATTTTCAGCAAAATCTTTCGATATATTTACAAGTAAAGGATTTATTATAAAGCTTCCTACTAAACTTACCGCTGTTGCCGGTAAAACTAGGATATTATATATCCCTTGAAGTTCATCACTTAAGTATGTTT
>CAJTXC010000114.1 GCA_910580135.1 uncultured Bacilli bacterium
CATAGTTATCTATTACCTCTACCATCCTTTTAGAAAGTTTAAATTTAACAAACTCCAGATTATTTTCTTTTCCTGTGTAAAACCTTTCAATAAAATCAGTAAAGGTTTCTATTCGTTTAAATTCTTTAGCATAACTTATAGCAAAATCATGGAAAGTAGTTTCACCAGTATTTTCTTCACCTAGTTCTGGAAGTACGTTTGATATATATTCTGAAAACACGTTATTAGGTGAAAAAATAAGTACGTTAGATGATTTTAAGTTCTTTATCTTGTATAAGAGGAAAGCTATTCTATGAAGTGCCACCGATGTTTTACCAGATCCTGCTATCCCCTGAACTATTAAATGCTTGTTTGATACGTTTCTTATTATCTCGTTTTGTTCTCCTTGAATGGTGTTAACGATGTTTTTCATTTTATCAGAAGATTTTTCTGACAGTACTTCTTGAAGGCACTCATCTACCACGTTTAAATCACTATCAAACACTCTTAATAATTTATTATTCTCTATCTTATATTGTCTTCTAAGTGACATATAACCTTTTATTTCACCGTCTGGAGCCTCATATTTACAAGGACCTATCCCGTAGTCATAAAACAAACTAGCGATTGGACTTCGCCAGTCATAAACAAAATAATCTAAATCTTTTTCCACATTGGTAAGTCCAATGTAAACTGGTTTAACGTTTTCATTATCTTCTTTAAAGTCAACCCTTCCAAAATACGGAGAATACTGAATTTTTAAAAGCTTTTTATAGTACTCCATCTTCATCAGCATAAAGTTTGCTTCAAACTCGGAATTCATCAAGGACGTTTGCATCTCAACTTTATCAATGCTTCCCTTATCTTCCCATAATACCTTTCTAAACTCAGTTAGTTTGCTTTCCTCAACATGAATTTCTTTTCCTAAAACATCTACTTGGTTAGATATTTCCTTTGATGTGTTTCGCAGGTAAGTTTTTTCTTTAGCTAACTCTTCTTTAGTTATAGCCATTAATCTTCATCTCCTTTCTAGTAACGCAAAAAACCACATATTTCTATGTGGTGGGTATATAAAATCACCCAATTTTTGCAAAAACGTCATCTTCATTATATATCATATTAAAATAAATGCAATATAAAACTTACAATTATTTATCTTTTTTTACATTTTATTTTACTACGCATCCTGGTATTCCCACTATGGTTCTATCTTCTTCGACATCTTTTAACACTACCGCATTGGCTCCTATCTTAACGTTGTTACCGATACTTATATTGCCTAAAACTTTAGCCCCACTTCCAATAAACACGTTGTTTCCAATTGTCGGATGTCTTTTTTTAGTTTTTTCGTTTCCAGTACCACCAAGCGTTACACCGTGAAACATGGTAACGTTATCACCTATTATTGCGGTTTGACCTATTACAACACCAGTTCCATGATCAATAAATAAACCCTTACCTATAGTTGCACCAGGATGTATTTCAATACCTGTTCTTCTTTTTGCAAACTCAGATACTAACCTCGCCATAAAAAACAACTTATGATTGTAAAAGAATTTAGCTATTCTATGATATATTTGTGCTCTAAAAGATGGGTATAAAAATACTTCTAAAGTGCTTTTTATTGCAGGATCACATTTTTTTATGGTACGTATTTGTTCTTTAATAAATTTAAACATATGTATTCACCAATATATAATATGAAATTTATTAAATATCAACTGTACTTAAATCTTAAATAAAAAAAGAATAGATATAACTATTCTTTAAGCACCCATTTTCATATATTTTTTATCTTCTAAATCCCCATCAGAATATTTTGGCGCTGCTAAGATTATTTCTCCTATATGTGGATTACTTCCAGTCGGAGTTAATGGAAGCTTCGAGAAACCTTCTGTTGTAAAAGATAGAGTTTTATTTCTATTTTCTCCAGTAGCATCTATAATAGTAGATGGTTGTTCCTTTACCATTATAAATTTATCATCTTCTAATTTATAAGAATTTTCATTCAATAAAATAGTTTTTCCAATTTCTCCATTACCTACAAAACGTGCACCCCTACAATACTTTGCAATAAATCCAGTATTCGGGCTTTCCCAAATTCCTTTATCGCTAGCCCATTCAAGACATTTTTGAATAAACTCATATTTTAATAAATTAGGATTATCAATTAGAGACTTAATCATCCTATCTAACCAAGTAGGCATAAAACCATCATGTATGTGTGCAGAAAGATTTACAACACAATACTCATAAAGATCACTATACATTTTTAGCATTAAAGCATTGTTAAAAGCATGTGGAGCATGTGAAATAAAAATATTTGGCTTATCACTAGCAAATTTAAAATTAGATTCTACTGTTCTATAATCTTCCACTACCATTCTGTCTGATTTTTTACCCTGATTAAATATATCATAAGACTCAAAACGTGGAGAAAAGCCAAGAAAACGAACCCCATTAACGTCAGCATAATTATTATCTAGAACATATACATTAGGATTACCTTTACCTAACCCTTTATATAATTCATCTATCTCAGCATCAGTTCCCCACATATCATGATTTCCTTTACCAATAATCACTGGTGCTTTTTCACTCAAAATTTCAATTTTATCATCTATTAATTTTTTATATGTAGCATTTTTATAAGATTTAGCACCATTTGCATTATCACCATTAATTACTACAACATCAATATTATCTAGATTTTCTAAAAATTTATAAAATAGTTTATTCGAAATTTCTCCCCATTTATTAATGGAATTTATTCCTTCATGCAAGTCTCCTAAATGTAAAATTGTTTTACTTTGTTCTTCAGATAATCCTTTGTCAGTTATAACCTTTGCCCTTTTTAAAATTAATTCCTTAGACATTAATAATCAACCCCTTTAAAATTGGCTATTATTATACATATTTTCTAAAAAAAGTCAAATTTCACTCAAAACCCGATTGTGTAAAATGGTTTGGGGGAAAGGTATAAAAAAAGGAAGACCTTTGTTAA
>CAJTXC010000115.1 GCA_910580135.1 uncultured Bacilli bacterium
TAATCCTACATTTTAACTTTTTTTATTAAAAATCCCCAAAACTCTTTACACTAACCCTTTATCTATGTTTTTTCTTAGAATAAGCATATATCTTTTTCCATTTATGCTCTATTACATAGTTCGGATTTGCATCCATGATTAACTCACTTAATACCTTAAAGTCATCTAATAAATGATAATAACAAATGGATAAGTCTGGTTCAAATTCTTTTAAAACTTCTTTCGCGCCTGCAAGCATAAGACGCTCTCCACCTTCAATATCAGCTTTTATAAAATCAATAGTTGGAATATCATTATCGCAAACAAATTGATCAATAGTTGTTGTAGGAATTAGTATTTTTTGTTCTTCGTGGTGTAATAAATTTGTTTTTGTTTTAGAAATTCCATTACATCTACAATCTTTTATGTCTATAGTAAATTCTTGCGTACCGTTGCTATCAGAAACAGCTAAATCACTAATCGTTATATTAGGATTTAATTCAGCTGTCTTTGATAAATAATTATCTATTGTTTTTTTAGTTGGTTCAAATGCATAAACGTTACATCCTTTACTGCTTGCAAAGGCCGAAAACACCCCAAAATTAGCTCCTAAATCAAATACAATATCGTGTTTTTTTAAATCAACATTTTTATATTCATATGGTCCTTCATTAAATGGTAAGTTAACAATATTAGGATATCCTAATAAATATGGAAAAACTAAATCCATAAGCTCAGTTCTATATATTTTGCGATCTTCTAAATTAGGAACTGGTAGTTTGAACTTTTCTCCAGTTAAAAGTTCAAAATTATAGTAATTAATATCTTCTTTAACATATTCTGAATCAAGGAAATTATAAAATTTATCAAATTTTTTTACATCTGCCCTGATAACTCCAAATAAATATCTTAATAATAAATTTTTATGCATATCACATAAATACATATAATAATCCAATGTATCATCATTAAGATTATTTCCTTTCAATGCACATTTAAATAAATCACCTTTTGGCATACGTCTAATAAATTGCCATTTTATAAAATTAAGAATTACTTTTTTATCCATATTTACCTCAACCTTTCTAAATATCTTTAGATGAATATACTCATCATTATTTATTTGACCTTAAAAAGTTCATGAAAACATTTAATTAAATAAATGTTTTTATTATAATTCATTTAATTTTAATTTTCAATGATTATATTGTATTATTTTCTTATAACTATAATATTTTAAAACATTTCTATAACTTATATTATTATAAATATTGTATATAACACTAATTTTGTGTATAATTTAATTAGTGAGAGCACCTAACTTAAGGTTAGTAGCTTTCCTTAATACTCATTAAGGAAAAAGCGGCTTACCCCACGAAATGGGTAAGTACGCTTTTTCTTTTATATTTTAAAAATTAGCAACGCTATTAGTAAAATTAAAAGGATAATTATTACTTTAAAAAACTTAGTTTCTTTTTTCATACCGCCAAACAGTTTCTATTTTTCATAAAAAGATGGAAAGCCCTGCCTAGGTCCTCTCATACTTATAGTTCGCCATAACTTTGCCCTCCAAAAATAAAAAAAATTAGAATTTTCTAATCTTTTTTTGCTATTTCCGCTATTTTTAAAGCATCCTCAAAAGTTTTACATGCACATATGAATAAATTTTTATGACAAAAAGTAATTGTATCAATACCACTTATTTGCCTTAATTCATCATTTTCTTTTCCGGCCCACTCTTCTGGGAATGGCTTTTTAACATCAAAACTACCTGATATTACTGGTGTTGCAACAACGTTGTAACCTCCTCTTTTAGAAGGAAATATTGCATATAAAATTTCACTTGCTTTAGGATTACTTGATGATAAAACAATATCTTTCCATGGCATGTAATTATCTAAAATTAAAATGCCATTATTACTTTCTTCTATTTTTTCTTCAATTATTTTTTTAGCAGCTTCCTTAGACACCATCTTATTTATCATGTTATTAAAAATCGTATTTGCAAATGATACAGCGTTTAAAAAGTTAATAGTTTCACTTGATAAATCATTCCAAACAGGATTAAAACTTCCTATTAAATTAGGTATGTTTTGTAATTTTATTTCTGGTTCATTTTTTAAAGTTTGACCATTATCATCTCTATCTATATCCATTATTAAATTTTTATCGATACTTTGCACAAAGTTTTCGGTATCTTCTACATCAAGTTTTGATACTATATCATTACCAAATGCTCTCCATATAAGACCACAAGAAGCATATTTAACACCATTCTCACGAGCTTCATCAAAATCTATTCCGTGGTGATCAAAAGCTCCAAAACCAACATCATATATAAAAGCATTATCATTTTTAGGATTAGTACTTCTAAACAACTTCATAGAACCAAACTTATTTAACAATATAACTGTTGCCATAACTTCATCAGCATGGAAAGTCCCACTATGAGTTATAAAATCAGCATCATATTCATTATCTACTATTTTTATTTCTACATCTTCATTATAAATATTTTTCAAATTAATCTTTTCCATAATATCACCATCACTTATTAGTATAATTATAATAATTTATCTCTGCAAGCTTCCCAGATACTTCCTCTAAATCTTCTATATCAGTTTCTTCATTTAATATTTCTTCAATTTCAAATATTAAACTACTTAAAGATGCATAATTGGTATAATCAATATTATATTTCTTTAAAACTTCTATTTGATTATCACTTAAGTAAATTCCATTACCACGCATTTTAATCATATTTTTATCATTATATATATCTTTAGTCAGTTCATTTATATCTAAATCTTTATCATTAATTTTCATGTGAACATTCCTTTCTTAATCTCTTATTTAAATTATAGAAAACCATATAAACTAAATATGCCCCAATAGTCA
>CAJTXC010000116.1 GCA_910580135.1 uncultured Bacilli bacterium
AGGTAAAAATTTTAGAGAAAAATATGGTTATAAAAAAGATGATAAAGTTATTTTTGGTGTAGGCTTATACATTGAAAGAAAAGGTATTGTTGACTTTGTAGAGTTAGCTAAGAAAATGCCCGAATATAAATTTATTTGGTTTGGTTATAGTCCACTTACTTTAGCAACAAAACCAGTAAAGGAAGCAGTAAATACCAAACTAGATAATTTAATGTTTGCAGGATACGTAGAGCCAGAAATGATTAAAGCTGCTATGAATGGTGCAGATTTGTTTTTATTTCCAACTTTAGAAGAAACAGAAGGAATACCAATAATAGAAGCTTGTGCGTGTAAATGTAATGCAATAATTAGAGATATTCCAATATTTGATGATTGGTTAGTTGATGGTAAAAATGTTTATAAAGCAAAAACAATAGATGATTTTGAAGAAAAAATAAAATTATTTTTTGATGGTAAATTAAAAGATTTAACTAGTAATGCTTATAGTGTTGCAAAACAAAGAGATATAAAAAACGTAGGTAAAAAGTTAAAAGAAATATACAAAAGTTTATAGGTGATAACATTGAAAATAATTAGTGGTAAATATAAAGGAAGAATATTAAAAGGTTTTGATATTAATGGAACAAGACCAACCATGGATAGAGTAAAAGAATCAGTATTTGCAATGATACAAGAATACATTAAAGATTCTACCGTTTTAGACTTATATGCAGGAAGTGGTAATTTAGCCATCGAAGCAATTTCTAATGGTGCTAAAAAAGCTTATTTAGTAGATAATAATAAAATTGCTATAAACATAATAAAAGATAACATAAAAACGTTAAATGTTGATAATACTATTAGTGTTCAGAAAAACGCTTCTGATGCATTAGATAACTTTATTAATCAAAAAATAGTATTTGATATAATATTTCTAGATCCTCCATACCATACTGATGAGTTAGATAAATCACTATCTAAAATAAATGATAATGTTGGTTTGTTATCTGATAACGCAGTGATAGTATGTGAAACAGAAATAGAGATAGATTACGGAAAATATGATAAATTAATGGTTTATAAAACAAGAAATTATGGTAAAAAATGCGTAAATATTCTTAAATTAAAAATGTAACAGGTTGACTTAAACGTATAATAATGGTAATATTTTACTGTAATAATAGGAGGAATAAAAAGATGAAAAAATTAAATAAAAAAGGTTTTACGTTAATTGAATTACTTGCGGTTATCGTGGTATTAGCTGTAATAATGGTTATTGCAACACAACAAGTAAATAAGACAATTAGAAAATCTAGATCTAGAGCATATGCTGATAGTGTACTAAGTATAAAAAAATCAGCAAAACTATCTTGTGCAGAAGCTAGTTTAACTCAAGGTGGATTAGATGAAGTTATGGATAAAACAGATGATATAAATGCAACTGTAAGTGGTAAGAATGTTATTATTACCATTAAAAAAGGTGGTAAATTTACTAATATGGATTTGAATGAATTAACAAATCAAACATCTACAGGAGTTACTTTTGATAAAGCTACAGAAGCAAATAATTATCAAGTAATTATTACTAATCCATGTGAGTACTAGAAGAACTTTAATTAGTTCTTTTTTCTTTGCCTTAATTTCTTATATTTAGTATAATGATTAAAGAAATATGAGGTGGTAAATATGTTATTATTAGGTTCGCATGTATCATTTAGAAGTAGTGATCAATTAGTAGGAAGTGTTAAAGAAGCATTAGGTTATGGAGCTAATACATTTATGTTTTATACTGGTGCTCCACAAAATACTAAAAGATGTGAAATAAAAGATGATTTAACTAAGGAAGCTATTGAAATATTAAAAGAAAATAATATTGATATAAAAAACATTGTGGTTCATGCTCCATACATTATTAATCTAGCTAACAACGAAAAGGAAGAAAGTTATAAGTTTGCTATAGAGTTTTTAAAACAAGAAATAAAAAGAGTAGAAGCATTTGGTGTAGAAAAAGTAGTGCTTCATCCAGGTAGTTATGTAAAACTTGATTTAGATACTGGAATTAACAATATAATTAATGCTTTAAATGAAGTTATTACTCCTGATCAAAAGGTTATGATTTGTTTAGAAACTATGGCAGGCAAGGGAACTGAAGTATGTTTTGATATGAGTCATATTAAAAGAATTATGGACGGGGTTAAGTATAGTGATAAGTTAATGGTATGCTTAGATACTTGTCATTTAAGTGATGCAGGTTATGATATGACTTTATTTGATAAGTTTTTAGATGATTTTGATAAATTAATTGGAATTGATAAAATAGGTTGCGTTCATGTAAATGATTCTAAGAATCCTATTGGCGCTCATAAAGATAGACACGAAAATATTGGATATGGTTATATAGGTTTTGATACTTTAATTAACATAATATATAACGATAGATTAAAAGATGTACCAAAAATACTAGAAACACCTTATGTTAGTATTGATGGCGGAAAAGACAGAAGTTATGCACCGTATAAATTTGAAATAGAAATGATAAAAAATAAAAAATTTAATGAAAATTTGTTAGATGATATAAGAAATTATTATCAATAAGTAGACTATTTTCTTTTTGTTAGGTAAAAGAAAGTATAATGGATTATATGGAGATAAATAAAGATATAAAGAAAAGATAAAGCAAAACTTTATCTTCGATGGCAGCAGCTATTATTACATCTACAATTACAATTATTATTTCTGTTAAAACAATTAAATATGATGTTAAATAAGCAAAATAATAGTATTATTGGTATAAATATAATTCCTATTATAAATAATACTGGTAATAATATTATAAGTAGTATAAAGTAGCACCACATAATAACACACTC
>CAJTXC010000117.1 GCA_910580135.1 uncultured Bacilli bacterium
TAATATTAGCTTTAGTAATTATTTTTAGAAAATATTTATTTAAAAGTAAAATAAATTTATGGATGATATTTTGTACTTTATTGGTTTATAATTTTGCGGAGGGGTACTTTTTAGGATTTGTATCGTTTCCGTTTATTATACTATATGTATATATTTTATTACTTACATATGTAGTGATGCTTTTAACCAATAAAAACTTTGAAATTTCTATTGTAACAGGATTTTCGGGACTTTTAATTATTACGTTTGTTATTGGAATGTTTGGCTTATTAAATATAGTTAAGTATTTAATGTTATCATCATTTATTTTGATGATTTATTACATATATAGGGTATATAAAAAGGATAAAAATAAATTATTGGAAGTGAGAGATTCATTATTTTCTAGTGGGTTTGTTATATTTAATTTATTATGGATTATAGCCATTTTAGGTGGTGCTGGAATGTATGTTAATTCTTGGGATGAGTATTCTCATTGGGCATACGATGCAAAAGCTACAATTTATTATTCTAAATTTGGTGCTTCTCAAGAAATAATGTCTAAAACAAAAGGGTATGCACCAATATTTACGGTTTGGCACTATATAGTATCGATATTTAATGGTTTTTCAGAACATAATTTGTATGTTGGAATCAGTATGTTGATAACAGTATATTTGATGCCCGCATTTCATTATATAAAAAAGCATAACTTTATTACTAAGTTTTTAGCGTTTTTTGCATTAGCATTTTGTTGTTATATATTTGGTGGTGTATATATTTATTCTTCTTTATATGCTGATTTAGCAATATCTGTTATTTTTGCTTCAATATTGATTCTTTATAATATTGGGGAAGATACTAAGGAAAATTTAACGTTACCAATAATTCTGCTTTTAATTGTAATAACTTTGTCAAAAACGAATGGATTTGTAATAGCTTTTGTATTTATATTGATAGCATTTATAAATTATTTATTTAAAACTTTTAAGGACAAAATTACATTTAAGAAAATATTAGATTGTATAATGAACTTTATAAAAAAATATTACAAATTAATTCTTGCCGTGGTGTTAACGTTTGTAATATGGAAAATTTATTTAATTGTGATGAGTAAAATTACCACAGAGTATTATAATTTTAATTTATTACCAGATTCTTTAAAAGGAGATTTAAGCGTTAAATTAGATTCAGAGTTTATTATAAATTTTCTAAAGAGTGTTTTATTTTCTTTTGATTCTAATTTGATAGTTGGAAAAATAAATATATCATTATATCAATTTTTGATTATTATCTTTGTAGGCTTATTTGCTATATTTTATTTACAAAATAATAAAGATTTTAAAATTGCTGTGAAAAAAACAATACCTTATATAATTGGATATGTTGCATTCTTTTTCCTAACAGTTCTTGCAATGTTTTTGATGATGTCAAAATATGAGGCTAGTAATTTAGCATCATTTGGAAGGTATTTGAATTGGTATCATTTAGGTTTATTAATATTTATCTTATCTTATATTTTGAAATATGAAATGGAAGAGAAAAATGTAGCTTTAAACATAGTATATATTATTATAATTTTGCTTATTTCATTTTCTAGTATTACATTTTTTGTGCATAATCCTTTAAATTCTGGAAGTTATGGGGTTTATTTGAAATATAAAGACAAAGCAAGTATTTTAAACAAATATACTCCTAAAGAATCAATGGTGTACATAATAGATCAAAAAGATACTGAAGGTATAATGGCAATGTGGCATATGAGATATTATGCATTTCCAAGACAAACCAATGCAAGTTCAGGTTCTATTAATTGGAAAATTAGAACAGAGAAAAATGTGGATGATTTATCAGACTGGGGTCTAACGGCTAAAAAATGGGCGAGCCAATTACTGGAATATAACTTTGATTACGTTTATTTATATTCAAGTGATGATTATTTCTTTAAAGAAACTAGTTTCTTGTATGATGATGTAAATTCTGCTAAAAAACATTCGTTATTTAAAGTTACTCATGATGATTCTAACGTTAAACTTGTCCCTATCAAATAAAGGTTGGTGTATTGATATACCAACCTTTTTATTGTATAATTAAGATAGTGGAGGAGTTTATGAAATCTAAGATTTTATTAATTATACCGGCCTATAATGAGCAGGATAATATTTTAAATACTTATAAAAAAATAAAAGAATATAATAAAAAAAATAAAACTAATTATGATGTTATTGTAATAAATGATGGTTCAAAGGATAAAACAGAAGAAATATTAATAAATAATAAGATTCCTCACATCACATTAATTCATAATTTGGGTATAGGAGGAGCAGTACAAACAGGATATAAATATGCCTATGAAAATGGATATGATATTGCCGTGCAATTTGATGGTGATGGACAACATGATGTTTCATATGTTAAGGATATTACTAGTCCAGTAATAAATGAGAACACTGATTTTACCATAGGGTCAAGGTATATAGATTCTACGACTAGTGAATTTAAATCAACATTTGCAAGACAGGTAGGTATTAAATTAATATCGTTTCTTATAAAACTTGTGACAGGTAAAAAAGTTTTAGATACTACATCAGGTTTTAGAGCATGTAATAAGAAAATAATTAAAGAATTTGCTAATAGTTATCCGACTGAATACCCAGAACCAATTACTACTACCGAATTATTAAAAAAAGGATATAAATTAGAGGAAGTAGCTGTTAGTATGAATGAACGAGAAGCAG
>CAJTXC010000118.1 GCA_910580135.1 uncultured Bacilli bacterium
ATTAGACTTATTTCCGTTTTTTATAAAAAACGGACTTATAAATGAAAATTAACGATAGAGAGTAAGGTATTTTAATATATCTTGCTTTTTTTCATAAAATGGTTATAATAGAGGCATTTAAAAAGAAACGTCTAAAAGGGTGATGAAAATGAAAAAAACATTAACTTTTATACCACTAGGGGTAGGGATAAGTGGTGCAATTATATATATTTTTAATATAATTCAATTTAGAGTTATAAATAATTCAGCTACCATGCTTCAAATTCTTTCTAATTTGAAGGTATATTTATACATATCTATCGTAGGTTTTGTTACTTATATTTTTGTAAAAATACTTACGTTATTAAATGGAAGACAAAATAAAATAGTAAGAATTGAAAATAAAATAGAAGAAAATGAAATAATAGTAGACGATACTTATGAACCTTTTGAAGAAATAAAACCAGAAATCACAGCAGAAATAAAACAAGAAATTACAGATGATTTAGAACAAGAAGCTACTATTGCTAATCCAAGCAATACATATGTACCTAATTATGATTACGTACCAATTTATAAAGAGGAGAAAAATTTGTTTGATGCATCAGAATTTAATGTTTTAGAAGAAAAAGTAGAAGGTATTCCTGAAGCAAAAGAAGAAGTTAAAGAAATTATTATAAGAGGAGATAAATATTGTTCTAATTGCGGTGCAAAAATATTTAAAGAAGATAGATATTGCTCTAGTTGCGGTAAGGAACAATATGAACATAAAAAGTCAATTAATCCTATTTTAAAAAACATTATAAACGTACTTGAAATAGTAATATTAATTCTTGTATTATATTTTTCTTTAAATATGTTATTCGATTATAAAGCAAGTAAAGATCCTAATTTTACTTCACCATTTAAGGTTAGTATGACAAAGTAGATGACTTTGTCTTTTTTATTTGAAACAGGTTAAGTTTTTATACTTGAAATTAAGGGTATCACAACCAATATTTAAATTATATATGTTTTTTAATTGATTTTTTTTAAATAATCTTTTTTTATCATAAGCAGTAAATAAGTTAATGTCACTAGCTTTAAAACTATTATTAAAAATATCAATACTATTACCATGAATAATAAATTTAACACCGTTTTCCACAGCATTAATGATTCTTTTTTTATTTTTAATAACTTTATTTTTTATTATATTTAATTTATCCTCTTTGTAATTTCCAAAGTAATATACGTTTTCTTTAGAAAAATAAATGTTATCATTTATGTTGATGTTACTAGCAAATGGTTTTATTATAAAGTTATCATCTAAAAATTCTTTTTCAATTATTTTTATCATGTTAATCACCTTATTATAGTTATGTTGTTATTTTAAAAAGATATTCATTAAACATAAAACCTTGAAAAATCTAGTAAAATAAAGTATGATAGACGTATTGGAAGGTGATATTTATGGGAAGATTTCCTAATATAGCAGCTAGTAAAGCTAAAACAGGGGCTGCAAAAGCAAAAGTGTATTCAAGTTATGCAAAAGAAATTTATCAGGTAGCAAAGCAAGGTGGAACTGATCCTAATGGTAATTTAAGTTTAAGACATTTAATTGAAAAGGCTAAAAAGGAGCAGGTTCCAGCAGACGTTATTAAAAGAGCTATCGACAAGGTTAATAGTGGTGCTGATGAAAGTTATACATCAGTTAGATATGAAGGCTTTGCATCAGGTGGTGCAACTGTTATGGTTGACTGCTTAACTGATAACGTTAATAGAACTGTTAGTATGGTAAGAAACGCATTTACTAAATCGAAAGGTAAAATGGGTGTTTCTGGATGTGTAGCACATATGTATGAACATTTATCGGTTGTTATCGTAAAAGATATGAGTGAAGATGAAGTATTAGAAGCATTACTTATGGGCGAAGTTGATGCTAAAGAAATAGAAGCAGAAGATAAAAACGTAAGTATATATGGTGATCCAAGTGATTTATTTAAAATAAAAGATGCTATTACAAGTGCTAAAGCTGACGCTGAATTTATTGTTGATGAAGTAACAATGCTTCCTAATGAAATGGTATCATTAGAAGGGGAAGATAAAGAAAACTTTGATAAGTTACTTACTATGTTAGATGACGTTGAAGACGTTCAAAAAGTATATCATAACGTTAATTTATAATATAATCTTAAGAAAGTTAGAAAGAAATTTCTAATTTTTTTTAATTTTTTAGGGGAATTTTAAAAGTTATGGATAATTATAAATATGAGGAGTAAGAA
>CAJTXC010000119.1 GCA_910580135.1 uncultured Bacilli bacterium
GAGGTTCGTGTAAATACTGTTATAGTACCATTTAAAAGACAAGATAAAGATGAATATTTCTTAGTATGGACAACAACTCCATGGACTTTAATGGCAAACGTTGCAATATGTGTTAACCCTTCTTTAGAATACGTAAAAGTTAAATCAATGGGTTATACGTTTATTTTAGCATCTACTTTAGTAAGTAACGTTTTAGGAGAAGATGCTGAAATACTTGAAACTTATAAAGGTACTGATTTAGTAGGTATTAAATATGAACAATTAATGCCATTTGCAAATGTAGAAGGAAAAGCATTTGAAGTAATTGCAGATGATTATGTTACTGCAGAAGATGGTACTGGTATTGTTCATATAGCTCCAGCATTTGGTGCAGATGATAATAGGGTATGTTTAGAAAATGGTATTACGTTCATTAACCCAGTAGGTAAAGATGGTTGTTATTTAGAAGGACCTTGGAAGGGAAGATTAGTCACTGACCCTGAATTAGAAATTGATATAATAAAATACTTAAAAGAAAATGATAAGTTATTTAAAAAAATAAAAATAAAACATGATTATCCACATTGTTGGAGATGTAAACAGCCACTTATTTATTATGCTAAACCAGCTTGGTATGTAAATAATACTAAGTATAAAGATAAAATCGTAGAAGCTAATAAAGAAGTTAATTGGTATCCTGATTATGTTGGTAAGAAAAGATTTAATAACTGGCTAGAAAACATGATAGATTGGGGTATTTCTCGTAATAGATATTGGGGATGTCCTCTTCCAATATGGCACTGTGAATGTGGGCATTTTGAAACTATTGGGTCAGTTAAAGAATTAAAGGAAAAAGCAACCACCGAAATAGATGAAAATAATTTAGAATTACATAGACCTTACGTTGATAATATCCATATTAAGTGTCCAGAATGTGGAAAAGAAGTTTCAAGAGTAAAAGACGTTTTAGACGTATGGTTTGACTCAGGTGCTATGCCTTATGCACAGTTCCATTATCCGTTTGAAAATAAAGAATTATTTGAAAGTCAATTTCCAGCAGACTTTATCGCCGAAGGTGTTGATCAAACTAGAGGATGGTTTTATGTACTTATAGTTTTATCTACTTTAATAAGTGGTAAGTCATCATTTAAGAACGTTGTAGTAAATGATATGATGCTTGATGCTTATGGTAAAAAAATGAGTAAATCAGTAGGTAACATAATTGATCCATTAAAAATTATGACTGAATACGGAGCAGATCCAGTTAGATGGTATATGCTTTATGCATCACCAGTATGGACACCACTTAAATTTGACGAAAATGGTGTAAAAGAAGTACATTCTAAGTTCTTTAGTACTTTGAAAAATACTTATACATTCTTTGCTTTATATGCTAATACTGATAATATAGATCCTCTAAGTTTTGATGTTACTTATGCGCAAAGAGAAGAGATAGATAAATGGTTAATTTCTAAATATAATAAATTATTAGATTATGTTACTAAATCTTATGAAGAATATGATTTAAATAAGGTGGTTAAAGCTATAACTAACTTTGTAAGTGAAGATTTATCTAACTGGTATATTAGAAGAAACAGACGTAGATTTTGGGCTCATGATTTAGATAATAGTAAAAAGGCTGTTTATAAAACTACTTATGAAGTATTAGTAGGATTATGTAAAATGGTAGCTCCAATTGCACCATATACAAGTGAAGAAGTATATACCGCTTTAACTGGAGAGATTTCAGTTCATCTTGCTAATTTCCCTAAAGCTGACTTATCACTTGTTAACGATAGAATAGAAAACAAGATGGATTTAGTAAGAGATTTAATTTCGCTTGGTAGAAATGCTCGTGAAGAAGTTAAAATAAAGGTTAGACAACCAATTAGTGAAGTATTATTAGATGGTAAAAATAAAGAATTGATTGGAGATTTAGACGAACTTATAAAAGAAGAGTTAAACGTAAAAGAAGTGACTTATATAAATGATTTATCTAAATATATGAACTTTGAGGTTAAACCAAACTTTAAAGTAGTAGGTAAGATATTTGGACCAAAGATAAAATTATATGCTGAAGAGCTTGCTAAGTTTTCTAGTGAAGACGTAAGCTTTATTCAAAATGGTGAAGCAGTAACCGTAACAGTTGATGGAGAATTATTTGATGTAACAAGCGAGATGGTTGATATAAGAGTATCAGCTAAAGAAGG
>CAJTXC010000120.1 GCA_910580135.1 uncultured Bacilli bacterium
AAGTTTCGGGCGGCAAACCCAATTGCTTTACGTTAAAAGAACAAAAAAAGATAGCTATTAAGCTACCTTTACTATTTCTACATCAAAGCTTCCGTTTGGCGATTCAACTGATACCTTATCTCCAACTTTCTTACCAATTACAGCTTTTGCAATTGGAGATTCGTTAGAAATCTTATTTGCAAATGGATCAGCCTCATTTGTACCAACAATTGTGTATTCTTCAGTATCATCTTCGTCGTATGCAATTGTCACTACAGAACCAACACCAATTACACCATCACCTTTATTTTCAATAATAGTTGCATGTTCTAATGTATATTCTATTTCTTTTATTCTAGCTTCTAATTTAGCTTGGTTTTCTCTTGCTGATGAATATTCTGCATTTTCAGATAAATCACCTAATGCTCTAGCTTCTTTAATAGCTTGAATTATTTCTGGTCTTTTAACTTGTTTAGCTTCATTAAGCTCTTCTTCTAATTTTAAAAAACCTTCACTAGTTAAATAAATTTCTTTTGTATTATTTTTCATAATGTTCACCTCAATTAAACATGGCTATCATGTTACTACATTTTTTATATTTTGTCAATCTAAAAAGTTGACACGCATTAAATCATTTTTCTTAACCCTGATATCACAATTTATCCTAACGATTTCCCTTGGATGTCTTGCTGCATCAATGTTATTTCCTTCTTCGTCAGTTAATTTGTTTATTATAAATGAATAATCTTCTTTTTTAGGACCAAATATGGTTACTTTATCACCTGGTTTAAAATAGTTTCTTTGCTCTATAATAGCTTCTTTTTTTTCTTCGTCATAGTCTAATACTATTCCTAAAAAATCTTGGTTAGAATCTTCTTGTCTAGTACCATAATATTGTTCTTGCGCGCCAGGTTTCTTATCAAAGAATTGTGCTGCAACATCACGGTTAGCACACCTATATAAAATCCTTTTTGCTCTACTAATATATTCTTCATCATTTAAATTGTTACTATACATATCAATTAAATTTCTATAAACTGATACAATGGTTGCAATATAGTATACAGAGCGCATTCTTCCTTCTAATTTAAACGATGAAACTCCTATGTCCATCATATCTTTAACATAATTTACTAAAGATAAGTCTTTTGGTGCAATAGAAAAGTTATCTTCTTTTGATATTTTATTTTTCTTATCATCATATAAATTAAAGTTAAATCTACAAACCTGGCAACAACCACCACGGTTAGCGTCCCTATTTGTAAAGTAGTTAGATAAAACGCATCTACCAGATACATTAGTGCACATTGCACCATGAATAAAGCATTCTATTTCTACCCCTGTTTCATCTATTATGTTTTTAATATCTTCTTTAGAACACTCTCTTGCAAGTACTATTCTTGATACGCCTTGTTTTATATAGTATCTTACAGCATCTTTATTTAAAACTGATGCTTGAGTACTTAAATGAAGTTCTAATTTCAAGTTATTTTTATTAGCTATATCTATTACTAGTGGATCGCTAAATATTACCGCATCAACACCAATATCATCTAGTTCTTTTAAGTATTTTTCTAAGCCGTTTACATCATCATTGTGAAAAACAATGTTAACTGTTACGTAAACTTTTGAATTATTTTTATGCGCGTAGTTTACACCTTCTTTAATTTCTTTTAACGTAAAGTTTTTAGCGTTGGCACGTAAACTATAATTTACTCCGCCTAAATATACAGCGTCTGCACCATAGTCTATTGCCCATTTTAATTTTTCTAAACTTCCTGCAGGTGCAAGTAATTCTATTTTTTTATCTTTCATCTTTCTTCACCTTGTATATGGTTTCTTTACTTATAAAACCATTATTTGAATTATACTTTTCGTCTATTTTCGAACTAGCCTTTATATCTTTATTTAAAAACGCATCTAAAACAGGTTTAACATCATCAATTAAGTATCCATCAATAATCATATAATCTACGTTTAAATCGTTATATACACTAAGTAAGTTAAGCGGTTTATCACCAAGTATATGAGTTCCAAAATCATCTTCTATTACCTTGTAATAATTATCACTTTTATTTTCACATATTTCATAACTATCTTCTTTAGAATTTATTTTAAAATGGGTTAAATAATTAGTTACCAACTTTCTATTAGAAGTAGATAAATGAGGAT
>CAJTXC010000121.1 GCA_910580135.1 uncultured Bacilli bacterium
ACCACTATGGTTATAATAAATCTTTTTGTCTAACTTATTTCCTGTTAATGTTACTTCTTTGGCGTTAATAATGATAATGTTATCTCCGCAGTCAACGTGTGGAGTATAAGTTGCTTTATGTTTTCCTCTTAACATAACAGCAGCTTTAGAAGCTACTCTACCAAGTGGTTTTCCCTTAGCGTCGATAACATACCATTTACGCTCAATGTTTGAGGCATTAGCCATAAATGTTGTCATATTTTATTTCCTTTCCTTTATAAGCTTGTTTTCCCAAGACAAACTTATGTGGGTTTATAAAATGTACCAATTTAAATTCTACTTTAAATCGGTACATTTGTCAACTTATTTTATTATATTTCTATTTTTTTTCAGTTATTCTTATTGTTACCTTAGTTGTCTTAGAAGAATACTTAGCTCTTAGGTCAGAACCTCTTACATCTATTTTAACTTCGTGTTCACCAACACCTAAGTTTTTCAAGTCTACATAAGCCTTTATAGTTGTAGGATCAAGGTCTGATAAAACGTTTTGAACACCCTTAACACTAACCGTTACTTTATTACTATTTTCACCTATTGTTTGCGCAGATAATCCATCACCTAAGTTTTCATATTCTAGGTAAATATCATTTATTTCCTTAGTAGTTTCATTACCAAGTGCAACCGATACGTTAACTGAATTTTCACTCATCGCTCTTACACCAGTAGGTTTACTAATTGTTATAGAATATTTCTTATCTGCTTTTAATTCACTAACGTCTACGTATACTGGAATATAAGTTATTTTTTCTAACTTATCAAACTGTCCATATATAGTTACTTTAGTAATATCTGGAGTTATATTACTAATTGCCTTACCAAATACTATCTTTTGATAATTCTTAGGTATAACTCTTATCGGCACTTCTTTTTGCGGTGAAGCAATTTTAACTGTTGCATTTACCTTTCCAGGTACTATTTCAGCATTTACTTTCTTACCATCACTATCATATGCAACTAACTTAACATCTTTTAACTCTTGATCACCAACTTCTTGATTAACTAAGTTTTTAAGATCAATCAAAGCTTTTACAGAAGCTACCTCATTAAGTGTCGCTTCGTTTCCTTTAACGAAAACTTTATCAGTGCTTAATGTTACGTCTTCAACCATTAATTTAGAATCTATTTTATCTTTATTTATAACTTCATAATTTATCTCTTTTTCTTCTGATACTTTTTCATATATAACGATTGTTGCAACAGAAGGATCCAGCTTATACTCAACCGAACTTAAAGCTTTCTTATATCTAAGATTAACTTTATGAACACCAGGTTCTAGTCCAGTTAAATCAACCGTAATATCATTAGTTGGTAATTGTTTAGCTAAATAAACATCTGATTTTCTACCAATTAAAGTTATGTCAACGGTTTCAGGTAGACCTTCTACTACGTATGCTTCTTCATTATATGTGGCAGATATTGGTTGGTCATATAAAACCTCTGCAGAAGTTTCGATTAATGAAGTGGTTTTGCTATCTGCAAGTAAGAAAACTCCTAAAGCAATAAGTAAAGATATTATTATAAGCCCAGGTTTTCTAGTTAGTAGCTTTTCAAAATTTCTACCATTGCCTTTAAACTTATTTGATATACCAACAAAGAATTTT
The DNA here is from genome assembly GCA_910580135.1 of uncultured Bacilli bacterium. Lineage (GTDB taxonomy): Bacteria > Bacillota_I > Bacilli_A > RF39 > UBA660 > Aphodocola. The sequence continues at coordinate 1,641 of CAJTXC010000121.1, forward strand.
GTTATTGGAAGAATTATTTTCTTATCAATAAAACGTCCGATTACTTTAAATAAATGACCAATGGCTCTAAATATTTTATTCATTATCTTCACCACCCTCATCTTCAGTTTCTATTTCATAATCAAATTCAGCTGTTTTCTTTGGTTTTAATTCTTCTAATATTAACATCTTAGCTTCATCCAAAGATAAGTTGTAATTTAAATCACCATTAATAGCGATAGAAATTCTACCAGTTTCTTCTGATACTATTATTGCAATTGCATCAGATTCTTCACTTATACCAATTGCTGCTCTATGTCTAGTACCCAATCTTTTGCTAAATTTCATTTCAACGGTGGTTGGAAATACTGCAC
>CAJTXC010000122.1 GCA_910580135.1 uncultured Bacilli bacterium
ATGTTCGGCGAATAAACCGGTCAGAAAGGCTTAGGTATTTGGATCCATTGCTATTGCAAGTGCTGTTTCCGGATCATACTTAGTCATTACGTTATTTAATTCTCTTTCAACGCTAGCTTGTATTTTTTGATTTATTGTTAGTGTTACGTTAACGCCATTTTGAGGAGATTCATATACTTGTGCTAAATCGAGTTTGTTACCCTTAGCATCAGAAAAATATTTTATCGCTCCATAACTACCAGTTAAATAATCATCATACTGAAGTTCTATTCCAGATAATCCTTGATTATCTATTCCAACAAATCCTAAAGTATGAGAAAGCTCAGTACCGTATGGATAACTTCTTTTAGATTCCCTTACTAAGTAAACACCTTCTAGGTTTAGTTTTTCTATTTTTTCTGCAACCTTATAATCTAGTCTTCTACCAAAAGGATGAACTCTTTCTATAGAAGTGTTTTTATAAACATGTTCTTTCATCTGATCATAACTAACATTTAATATTTTAGCTAATTTTTCAGTAACATCTTTTTTATCTTTTATCTGATTAGGAATAAGTACAAGAGACGTTGTTGTTATGTTATCTGCAAGTACTACTCCATTTCTATCATATATCTTACCTCTATCCGCTTCAATTGGTAAATTACGGCTCCACAGGCTAGAAGCAAGACTATTTAATTTGTCATACTCAAAAACTTGTATATAAAATACTTTTAAGATTACAATAACAAATACTATAAATACACCTATTACAAATATTTTCATTTTATTATCAGCTTTTTTATTATTCATAAGTAGCATCACCTGTAATAAGTGTATGATAAAACCATTAGTAAAATGTTGTCCTAAAATCGACAATTAAAACGAAAAAAAGAACAACATTAATTTTGTTGTTCTTGATTTAATTTTCTCCTTTTCAATCTTTCTTTTTTTTCTGCATATTCTCTATCAAAGATAATCTTAAATGTATTTTCATTTTTTATTATTTTGGGAAAAACATTAATGCAATCTAAATCTTTTGATTTTTTACATTCCAATAACCGCCTTTATCTGGCCCAATTCTTTCAATGATATTATTTTGGGTTAATTTTCTTAAATTATATTTAACACCATCAACTGTTATATTTAATATCTTTGCCATTTCACTTATTGTAATATTAGGATTGTTACACATTAAATCCACTATTTTTAATTGATTTTTATTTAGTTTAATCGTATTTGTTTTCTGTGCAGTTTTCTGTGTAGTTTTTTCTAAACAATTATATATTGTTTCTAACATAAAATGAATAAATACATTGGCATTTCAATTATTATGACATTCTGAAATTGAATCATAATATTTTTTTTGATTTATATAAATTTCTTCCTCTATAGGAATATACTCAAATTTAGAATTATAATTATACAACATTAAGCTAACCCAAAATCTAGCTATCCTACCATTACCATCTGAGGATGATACCTTAGTTAATTTTTAATTTTTTTATCCAATTATAAATTAAGTTTCCAATTTCAGTCTCTTTATTTTTATAAGTATGTCCTGTGGTTTCAATTATTTTATATTCAAAATCATTGCAGTTTAATGCTTTGTTCTTTAATAAATCTAAATGTAAATAATAATCTTCTTCTTTAGAACCAGAAAAAGTAAGAATTGGAACATTAATTGTTTCAAATTGATTCCAATGTTCTGGATTTGAAATAACAGGCAAATTATTAAGATTAGAGTTTTTATTAAACCAATTATAATAAGTCTGTGAACTCATATACATATAGTCCTCTATTATTTTATGGAGTAATTTAGTTGGTTCACCATTGTCTATATTTTCTTTTGCTTCTTTAAGCAACTCTTTATATTTATTAGCTCAATCTAATGAAT